>JARFQV010000068.1 GCA_029287615.1 Pseudomonadota bacterium
GGGTGAGATAGCGCACCAGAAAGCGCCACAGGCGGTACATCACGCCATCACCCATATTGAGTTCATCGACCGTATCCGCCCGTGACATTTTCCAGGATGCGAAAATCGCGATCAGCAAACCACCCAGTGGCAACATGATATTGGCCGTCAGAAAATCCAGCAGATCGAACAGGGTGCTTTTCTCGAAGACCTCGAATGCCTCCAGCGGCCTGTAATCAGACAGGATATTGAACGAGAACACGGTCAACAGGCCAAACAGCCAGGTCAGGATTCCCGCGACGACAGAGGCGTAGACACGGGTATGGCCACGGTTCTCGACCAGCCAGGCTACTGCCGGCTCGATCAGGGATATTGCCGAGGTCCAGGCAGCGAACACCAGGAGGATAAAGAACAGCATGCCGAAAAACGCACCACCGGTCATATGGCCGAATGCGATGGGCAGGGTCTGAAAGATCAAACCCGGACCGGCGCCTGGTTCCAGACCATTGGCGAACACGATCGGAAATATCGCCAGACCGGCGAGCAGGGCAACCATGGTATCCATGATGGAGACGGCTATCGAGGTCTTCGCAATAGACGCCGAACCGGGCAGATAGGACCCGTACACCATGATCGCGCCCATACCCAGACTCAGGGTAAAAAAGGCATGACCCATGGCAATCAGGACCCCGTTTGCGCTGAGCTTGCTGAAATCGGGTTCAAACAGGAAGCGCACACCCTGATCGAAGCCACCACTGTTCAAGGCATAACCGACCAGCACCAGCAACAGGATCAGCAAGGCAGGCATCAGCAACCGGACCGCCCTCTCCAGACCGCTGCGCACCCCGCGGGATACGACGAGCATGGTCATCACCAGAAACAGTGTATGCCAGGCCAGCAGATGCTCCGGATCCTCCACCAGCCGGGAAAAGATACTCTGGATTCCATCGGCGGTCTGGCCGGTAAAGAGACCGCCACCGGCGCGAAAGACGTAGGCGAGCGCCCAGCCCGCAATAACGCTGTAATAGGACAGGATGAGAAATCCCCCCAGCACGCCGGCCCAGCCGAGTAATTGCCATGCCCGGTTGGCACCGGCCTCTTGTGCCAGTGTACGCATGGTGTTTATCGGGCTCTGGCGCCCCCGCCTGCCCAGCATGACCTCCGCCATCATGATCGGTATGCCGATCACCGCGATACAAAACAGATAGACCAGTACGAAGGCTCCCCCGCCGTTCTCTCCGGCAATATAGGGAAACTTCCAGACATTACCGAGCCCCACCGCCGATCCCGTCGCGGCAAGTATGAAGGCCAGCCTGGATGACCACTGGCCATGGATGGATTTTCGCCTTTGTGTCATGGATTCTCCTTGGCTACTGGTAAGGGATTGTCGGTGAAATAACGATCCGTCTCAACCATTCGGCTGACGCGGCACCCGTAATTCTGCAAGGTGTAGCTGATCATTGACCGGGGGGATGCCGCGTGAGCTCCCTCTCTGGCAATATGCCGCCTCACCGCGATTCGCCGCCCGCATGCCGCCCTGCGGGCAGGATTGATCGCAATGATTCGGGGCTTCATGCAGAAATGGTGATACCCGCCGCAGAGGTGTTGTTATACTGTACCGATGGGAAAGAAGAAATCCAGGGACAAAGCCTCAGGCAGCACCATCGCTCTCAACAAAAAGGCCCGGCACGAGTATTTCATTGAAGAACGACTGGAGGCCGGACTGGCTCTGCAGGGCTGGGAGGTGAAAAGCCTGCGGGAAGGCCGGATCCAGCTAACCGAAAGTTATATCCTGCTGAAGGATGGCGAGGTCTGGCTGTTTGGTGTGCACATCACTCCACTGCTGAGCGCATCCACCCACATTCGCCCCGATCCCACCCGTTCCCGCAAGCTACTGCTGCACAGGCGTGAGATCGACAGGCTGATCGGTGCTGTCGAACGCAAGGGATACACCATCGTACCCCTTGCCCTGTACTGGAAACGGGGACGTGCCAAGCTGGAGATTGCACTGGCGAAGGGCAAGCAGAGCCATGACAAGCGCGCGAGCGAGAAGAACCGTGACTGGCAACGGGAAAAACAGCGAATCCTGCGCGGCCGATAAGCAGGCACGGCCTACCCGGCGATCAGGATAACCCCCGTCACCATCAGAACCCCGGCAAGAAGATGCTCCGGCAGACGGGACTCTCCGAATAACAGGGCCCCGTACAGAATACCAAACAGCAGGCTGGTTCGCTTTACGGCGATCATGTAGGCCACCTCGATCCTTTCAATGGCAAGAAAATGGGTGATCACCATCATCGCCATCGCCGCTCCGAGCAAGAGGTTACAGCCAGGACGACGCCACAGTACCCTGACCACCGCCGGCTCCCTGATGGAGAACAGTACCAGCGTCACGGACCCAAGCAGGAAAAAATAGAACGGCCCGAAAAAAGACGGTGATACATACTGGAGCGCTCCTTTGCCCATGACCGAGGTCAAGCTGTAGAGAACCGCCACCATCAGCATGAGGCGCGAACCGGTCTCGCGGATGATCGCACTGAATGGCGCCAGCCAGGCATGCCTTTCCGCAGTACGGGCATGCTCCAGATTCAGCAGCCAGGCCCCGGCAACGACCAGGCTGATTCCCGCAAAGCCGATGCTGGAAACCCGCTCACCCAGCAGCAGATAGCCGGTCAGGGTATTGATGACCGGAGTGAAGGCCAGATATGGCAGGGTAAGACCGAGCGGGCTGTCACGGATCGCCCGCATATAGAGGAGCATCGCAAGTATCTCCAGTGGCAGCAGCAGGCCGGTCCAGCGCCAGAATCCAGCAGGCAGTTGCGGCCAGGGCTCCATGAGCAGCAAGGGCAACAAAAGAATTCCCGCCATTGCGAAGCGGAGAATCACCAGTTCGCGTACCCGGTAGTCCCCCATGCACTTCTTGGTCACGGCGTCGGCAGTGGCCAGCCCGAAGGCACTCAACAGCGTCAGGGGCAACCAGTCCACGGTGACGACCGGATCAGATAACGCCAAACGTGGCGAGATGAAATGGATGAGGCATCGTTAAAGCGGAAGCGGGATGATTTCGTTCTGCGCGCAGGGAATGACTCCGTGCAGGAGGCCAGTCGCCGCAGATCATAACCTATCCGTCCATCACATGCATGTCACTGGCCTTCACACCGGCAAGAGGCGATAATCACAGCCCGGTGATCTACATGAAAGCGCACGCGAATCACAACATCTTCGATGTCAGCCTGGAGACATTCGATACCCTCGTACTGGCGGCATCCGGAAACCGGCCGGTTCTGGTGGACTTCTGGGCGGAGTGGTGCAGACCCTGTATTGCACTGGAAGCCGTGCTGCACAGGGTCATCGAAGAGTTTGCGGGAAAGATCGGTCTGGCGCGCATAGAGGTCGATGAGGGCGAGAACATGAAACTCGCCGGGAGATACCACGTACGCGGTTTCCCCACCATCATCCTCTTCGAGAAATCCACCGATCGGGGCAGATTCAGCGGTGCAAAGACGGCTCACTTTATCGAGACCTTCATAGAGCAGCACAGCAGAATGCTGAATCCGAAACCCTGAGTGGTCGTGCAAAGCCCCCTGTCATGCATCGTACACTGACTGGATTGATCACGGGACCGGTCCTGTTTGTGCTGTTCCTGGCCGCTCCAGTACCGGAAGGGATGACGCCGGAGGCGCAAAAGGTTGCCGCCATCGCCATCCTGATGGCGGTATGGTGGATCACCGAGGCAATCCCGATACCGGCCACGGCACTCCTGCCCATCGCCCTCTACCCGATCATGGGGGTGATGAGCGGTGCGGATGTGACCCATTCCTATGCCCATCACCTGATCTTCCTGTTCATGGGTGGATTCCTGATTGCGGTCACCATGCAGAAATGGAACCTGCACCGCCGCATTGCCCTGGAGACCATCCGTATGGTGGGCATGACACCAGAGCGCATCGTCCTTGGCTTCATGCTGGCTACCGCCTTTCTGTCCATGTGGATCAGTAACACGGCTGCCACCATGTTGATGGTGACCATCGGCATGGCAGTCATCAGGCAGGCATCCGGTGAAACCACTCACACAGGGAGTCCGCAGGGGGATGATTATCGCTTTGGCACCGCCCTGATGCTGGGAATCGGTTATTCGGCCTCGATCGGTGGTATCGCAACCCTGGTAGGCACACCGCCAAACGCCATACTGGTCGGCGTACTGGAAGACAACTACGGGCAGTCGATCAGCTTCATGGACTGGATGTTGTTCGGTGTACCCCTCTCCCTGTTGATGCTCTTCATCACCTGGTGGTACCTGACCCGTCTTGCCAGCCGCTGCAGCGGGGCGGCCCTATCCGGCAGTCAGCAAACCCTGCGCGGGGAACTGAACCGCCTGGGACCGATGAGCCGCCCCGAAAAACTGGTTGCCGGTGTATTCATCCTGGTAGCCGCACTCTGGATACTGCGCGGACTGCTCAAGCCCCCCGGTCTGGAAATGGTCAGGGATTCCACCATTGCCATTGCCGGTGCCCTGCTGCTGTTCGTGATTCCCGCCGACTGGAAGAAACGGGAGTTCCTGCTGGACTGGCAAACGGCCGTACGAATCCCGTGGGATATCATCATCCTGTTCGGCGGAGGATTCGCCTTGGCCAGGGGTTTCAGTACCAGTGGCCTGACGGCTTACCTGGCCGGACAACTGGCCCTGCTGGAAGGCGCCAGTGTGGTGGTGATCATCGCCACTGTGGCATTGCTGGTGACCTTCCTGACCGAGGTGACTTCCAATACGGCGACCGCGACCCTGCTGCTGCCGGTCATGGGCGCGCTTTCGGAGGCCATGCATGTCCATCCCTACGGACTGATGATCACCGCGGTGATCGCCGCATCATTCGCCTTCATGTTGCCGGTCGCGACCCCGCCCAACGCCATCGTTTTCAGTGCCCGCTATGTCAGTATTTCCCGCATGGCAAGGATCGGGCTGTTCCTGAACCTGATCGGTGTGGTTCTCATTACCGCCTTTGCCACCCTCTGGCTCCCCCGGGTATGGGGACTGGATCTCACACCCTGATAGCGCATTTCCCCGCCTGCACATTTTTCCCGGGCGACATCACCTTCCTGTCGCTCCAGATACACGGCTTTACTGGCCAGGCCCGGTCGGCGGGGGCACGGAGGTCTTGCCGTCCCGATCCCCCCAGGACAGGGGTTTCGACCGGAAACCGGATCCTCCACTGCCTGGCTCGGGCGGTATCATGTAGCTTCCCTCATCACTCCAGGACGCCGGTGGTGGCTGATAAACGGTGCCCGTACCCCAGGCTGAGGGAGGGCCTGGACGGCTGACCCCGGGCGGCAGCTGATAGCTGCCCTGCTCACTCCAGGACGCCGGTGGTGGTTGATAACCGGTTGCGGTGCCGGCGCCCCAGGTGGCGGGCAGGGAAGGCGGCGGCGGTATGACTGGCGTTGTACCCGATGGAACACTGTGGCCTCCCATCTGACCCCAACCGGACTGGGGAGGCGGGTAGGCAGGTCCACTACCCGCGGACGGGTAGGCCTCTGGCCTTGCAGCCCTCTCCTCCAGTTTCCTGACCCTCCTCTCCAGTTCCCGGACTATCCTGGACTGATCCGCAGCACCCGCGGAAGAGTAGACACCGGGATCGGTATATCCATAGGCAGGTGTGCCAGTGCCGTATCCCGGGTACCCGTAACCGGGAGACCGGTAGCCTGTACCTGGATAGCCATACCCCGGATAATCGTAGCGTTGGTAATCGTAGCCATCATAACCGCTGCCCCAGCGATTCGGATTCATCCAGTTCGAGGCACCTTGATCAAAGGCAAGACCGGTCACGGGTATCAAGAGGGTCGCGGCCGCAAGCATGGTACGCTTGGTATCTCTAATCCAGAACATAGCACTCCTCCTGCACTCAACCATTCCTGTTAACGGAAAAGCTACCCGTGTAATCCTGTCGGTATTGTCCTTGTTCCATACTGAACTTCTCTCCTCGCGCCTCGCCTAAAGCGCCTGCTGTTGGTGCCTGGCCTGATTGCAGGCAGCAATATGGTGATCTTCCTGGTGGTAACAGACACTAAAATCTGTTTCTCCATTCATGGTCTTCGCTATCGAAGAGGCGGTGTGCGGCATCGGGTCCCCAGCTACCGGCCGCATACCCGGGTACGTGGTCGCCGTCCTGTGTCCACGACTTGAGAATCGGATCGACCACGCGCCAGGCCCACTCCACCTCGTCATAGCGAATGAACAGGCTTCTGTCTCCCTCGATGACATCGAGCAACAGGGCCTGGTAGGCATCCAGCGACGGTTCCTGCCCTTCGTGATAGGCGGCATTGAGCGGCACGATCCGCGTATCCATCCCGAGTCCGGGCTGCTTGGCATTCAACTCGATATTCATGCAACCCATCGGGAGCATGGAAAGCAGTATCCAGTTGGTGTCGATATGCTCGACCGGCGTCTCCCTGAATAACTGTTGCGGTGGATGCCGGAAACGAATGGCAATCATGGACGTCTTGTTCCCCAGGCGCTTCCCGGTTCGGAGATAGAACGGAACATCTCGCCAGCGCCAGTTATCGATATAGAATTTCGCTGCTACGAAGGTTTCAGTACTGGAATCAGGGTCCACACCGGGTTCATCCAGATATCCTGGCACCGGCTCGTTATCGATCAAACCCTCGGTATAACGGGCCCGGCAGGAATGAGCGTTGACATCGTCCCGGTGGACCGGACGGATTGAACGCAGGACCTTTACCTTCTCGTCACGCAATGCATCGGCATCCAGTGTTGCGGGCGGTTCCATCGCCACGATGGTGAGTAACTGCATCAGGTGATTCTGTAACATGTCGCGCAAGGCACCGGCATGGTCGTAATAGGAAGCCCGGTTTTCGATACCCTTGGTCTCGGCAGCCGTAATCTGTACATGATCGATATAGTTCCGGTTCCACACCGGCTCGATGAGTGTGTTGGCGAACCGGAACACCAGCATGTTCTGCACGGTTTCCTTGCCCAGATAATGATCGATCCGGTAGATCTGGTCTTCATCGAAATATTTGTGAAGCTGGATATTGAGCGATTTCCCGCTCTCCAGGTCAACACCGAACGGCTTTTCCATGACGATACGGTGGCGGCCACTGCTCCGGTTGAATCCGGCGGCATTGAGGTGACTGATCACATCCCGGTAATAATCGGGATGAACCGCCAGGTAAAATACATATTGCCTGTTCGTGCCCGCTCTGCCACTACCCATGGCGGTATTGAGGGAGCGGTAGGTCTCGCCGTCCCTGAGATCTCCCCTGATGAATTCGAAACGCTCGGCAAAACGCCCGAATTGACTGGCATCGAAGCTGTCGCCCGTTGATTCACGAATGGACAGTTCCAGATATTCAAGCCAGTCCACGAGATTCCAGTCCCTCCTGGATATGGCGACAAAACGTAATTCCGGTGTGATTTGCCCGGCAACATCAAGATGATAGAGTGCGGGCAGTAATTTATGAACAGCAAGATTCCCGGTTGCACCGAAAATGACAAAATAGCAGGATTCCGCTCCATCCCTCATTTCCCGTTCTCCCTCCGGATTATCGAATGCCTGATCATACCCTGTCCGCGGGACAAGGACGATGGCTGTTATAATCCGGGGATCACCCAGAACCAGGAAGAACCAGAAACCAGCGGGATTCACAGTGGATCAGAACGCCGGCAACGATCAAACGGCTCGCTCACAGGCCCATTTCCGTTTCTATGAGGAACTGAACGATTTTCTGCCCCCCCAACTCCGCAGGAGGGGCTTCTTTCATGAATTTTCACGCAGGGCATCCGTGAAAGACATGGTTGAGTCTTTCGGGGTCCCGCACACCGAAGTGGAACTGATCCTGGTGAATGGTGATTCCGTCGATTTTTCCTATATCGTCAGGGACAAGGATCACATCAGTGTCTATCCGATGTTCGAAAGCATGGATATCACACCATTGCTCCGGCTGAGACCGGAACCACTGCGGGACCCCCGCTTTGTCCTGGACACCAACCTGGGAAAACTCGCCCGCTATCTGCGAATGCTGGGTTTTGACAGTCTCTACCGGAATGACTACAGCGATGCGGACGTGGCGACTGTCTCCAGCCAGGAACAACGCATCCTGCTGACACGGGATCGCGCACTGTTACAGCGCAAGATCATCACGCACGGTTATTTCGTTCGACAAACCATCCCTCGCCGGCAGATCAGCGAGGTGGTCGCGCGCTTCGATCTCTACGCCGCCGTGCAACCCATGACCCGCTGCACCCGCTGTAACGGCCGGCTGGAAGCGGTCGAAAAGGAAATCATCTGTCAGGACCTGCAACCCAAGACCCGGCGTTATTACAACCGATTCAGGAGATGCCCGGACTGTGGCCAGATCTACTGGAAGGGCAGCCACCACACACACATGGAACGCCTGATAGCCGGTATCATGGCTGAAAAACGGGATACAGCCGGTCATTGCAAAAAAACACATTGCAGGCACACCACCCCGGATGCGAACAGCCGCTAGGCGGGATTCCACACCGGTGGAGAAATCCGCACTATCCGGATGCCAGGCGATGAGCGCAGCGCGTGGTCTCCGGCAGGCGGTAGCGGGTCAGGCAGCGCATGACATAGTCAATCGCCGTCTCGAGGCATATCCTGTGGCCAATGGAAATGTAGAGTGGCCTCACCCCGGACCGCGTTCGCAATACCGCTCCGATCCTTTCCCCGCCATCCAGCAGCGGCACCCACTGTCCCCGGGAATCGGGTACATCGGCATGTGTCCCGGTCAGGCGTGACTTCGCCACCCCGATGGATGGCAGGTCGGTCAGTACACCCAGGTGGCAGGCGATCCCGAACCTTCTCGGGTGCGCATACCCCTGACCGTCACAAAGCAACAGCTCGGGCCGGGTTTGCAACTTTTCCAGCGCATCCAGCACGGCCGGCGCCTCCCGGAATGACAAGAGGCCCGGGACATAGGGAAAGGAGGTCTGCCGCCGGGCTATCACCTGTTCATGAAGATCCAGTCCGGGAAATCCCAAAACCGCAACCGCGGCGCGGGTGATGGTGTTACCCGCTTCAAAACCCACATCGATACCGGCAACGTAACGCACATCGGGCAAATGGTCACTGGTGATAACCTCCGCACGCAGTGACTCCTGAATGTCCCTCGCCTCACCCGGACTGACATTCCAGGGATGCCTGACGGCAAGCGAATGTCGGTGCTTCAGCGTTCCAGTACCCGTAATCTGGTCCGGAGCGCCCTGATCTCCTGCAGGAGATCAAGGGCCAGGGCCACTCCCGCCAGATTGATATCGAGGTCCCGCTGCAGACGCAATGCGGTTTGCAGGCGCTGCAGTGCCCGGGCCGGGAACTGCGGCCCGCTGTTGCCGGTTGCAAGGGGTTCCAGGACCCCCTCATCGACCATCTCCCTGACGATTTCCACGGACACACCACAGGATTCACACATCTCCTCCAGTGTCAGCACTGTTTCGTTATCAAGTACCACACCGGTCACCACGGTCATCTTCTGCATTCGAACTATCCCCCCATTGCCGCACGAGGATTCATGGGCATGACCTGCGCCATTTTCCGGTACAGATCACTTGCCTCCTCGGTATCTGCCTGCGGAGTCACGATCTGCAATACCACATACTGATCGCCCGGTTTCGCTGCCGGCAAGCCCCGTCCCCGCAGCCGCAGTTTCTTTCCGGACTGTGATCCGGGTGGAATCTTCAGCGAGATCCTCCCCCCCAGCGTGGGGACGTTTACACTGGTGCCCAGCGCAGCCTCCCATGGCGTTACCGGCAATTCCAGATAGACGTCCCTGCCATCCACACGATACAGGGAATGAGGCTCGAACTCGATCTCGATATACAAGTCACCGGGCGTCCCGCCCGGCAATACGGGTGATCCCTGCCCGGCAAGCCGGATGGACTGCCCCTCGACGACACCCTTCGGGATGCGAACACTCAGGGTTCTTTGCCGGCTGGTGACATGCCCGCGATCGTCCATCTCGGGGGCCTGCAGCACGATAGAGCGGGTTGCACCCTGATAGGAATCCTCCAGCGCAATCCTGATCCTGGCATGATGATCCTGACCACGCATTTTTTTGCCGGTATCCTCTGCGTGGAAGCCGCCACCGCCACGGAACAACGACTCGAAAAAATCACTGAACTGACCGGCATCGATACCCGGCCCGGCCCCCCTGAACTCGAAACCGGTCCCCCAGTCCGGCGGCACCTGGAATTCCTCTCCGGAATGACGGCCACTTGCCAGCTGGTCATAGGCAGCACGTTTGTCCGGATCCTTGAGCACCGCATAGGCCTCACCAATATCCTTGAACCGCTCTTCCGCATCACTCGCCTTGCTGACATCGGGATGGTACTTGCGGGCCAGTTTACGGTACGCGCGCTTGATTTCATCCTGGGTTGCATCCCGTTCGATGCCCATGATTTCGTAATAATCCTTGAACTTGGTCATCAATCGTCACTCGTGTCGTGAAAAATCCGGTTATCCCCCAAAAACGGGCAGGCAGAATTTGCTGCCAACTCTGACAGTACCCCCGCGCAAGCGCTTCTTGCCCGTCCCGCTGCCAACCCTGAGACCGCGAATACGCCCGGCGCCACCGTGGTGAATTATGTAAAACCGCCCTGTCTGTTGTCGAGTGCCCTGGTCAAATGGGACCCTGTTATCAAAATCGGGGCACCAGGGCAGGAATACAAGCGCCCGTAGCGGTTGATGCCGGGAGATCCGGGTTTTGCCGGATATGCTTGAAATTGTCCGGTTCAACCGCATTTTAAGTTGTATACTATCCTGAAGGTTACTGTAACGAGACCTGAAATGAGCGAGTCCCTGCACGTCGTATGCCCCTATTGTAATGCAATTAACCGCGTTCCAAGGCAGCGCCTGGATGGCGGCGGTAAATGCGGCCGGTGCCACGATAGCCTGTTCGGGGAACACCCTGCGGAACTCGATTCGGAAGGCTTCGAGAGGCAAGTGGAAAAAAGCGATATACCGGTCCTGGTCGATTTCTGGGCACCGTGGTGCGGCCCCTGCAAAATGATGGCGCCCGCATTCGAGCAGGCATCCCGGCAGTTGCAGCCCGAGGTTCGTCTGGTGAAGGTGAACACCGAGCAGGAACAGTCACTAGCGGGACGTCTCGGGATACGCAGTATTCCCACGCTGTCCCTGTTCCGGGGCGGCAGGGAAGTGTCGAGAATAGCGGGAGCCATGGATGCCACCGGAATCATCAACTGGACCCGGCAGCATCTCTGAATCAGTCTGCGTTTCTCCCTGCCAGGCCTCGGGAAGGAATCCCGGATCGACTGCAGCGGAAACTCCGCGCCCTGAGTCGCGCCGGGGCCGGCTGGATAGCACAGTCCCGCGACAGCCGGTCAAACAGACAATCTTGCCCTGATTGCAGCCATTAACCCCGGTATGTCCCACGCGATTCGGGTATCCACGGACAGTACATCCGGCATCTCCTCTTCCGTCAGAGACTGTTGCGAGCGGAGTTGCATGCCGAGCACGGATTCCCCGGCCTCGGATGCATCACTTCGCAGGGACTGCCTGCTCCTTACGCGCTCTCGAAGTACCTCGACGGGCGCCTGCATGTCCAGTATCAGGAAAGCTGCATTATGCTCTTCTGCCAGTCGTTGAAAACGGGATCGCCAGACCTGTTCCAGAAAGGTGGCATCAACAATCGCGATGAAACCGCCATCGACGATACAGGCCGCCATCTCTGCCAGCCGTTCGTAGGTACGCCGTCCTGCGTCTTCGGTATAAATTCCACTCTTGATGCCGGACTGGCTGTTCGCATCCGCTGCATAACCGTGCAGGCGTTTCCGTTCAACATCCGAGCGAATCCGGATTGCCCCGAGTTCCTCGGCCAGTCGTGCCGCACAGCTTGATTTTCCGCTTCCCGAAACGCCATGCATGATGAGTATCGAGGGCCTGGAACGGCTGGTGTAGGTACGGGCCAGTCCGGTATACCCCCTGTATTCATCGATGATCTGTCTGTATCGAACGGAATCTCCGGATGATACCTGCCCGAGACTCAGAATGGCGACCTTGGCCCGCACCAGGGCACGGTAGACAAGATAATAGGACAATACCGATAACCCGCCGTAGTCGCCCGTGTGCTGCAGATAACCGTTCAGGAATCTCCAGGCAAACTGTGGATAACCCCGGTCATCCAGATCCATGACCACGAATGCTACCTCGCTCATCACATCGATCCAGCGCAGGTTCGCATTGAACTCGATACAGTCGAACAGGGTGACCTGCTCATTGATGAGGACCATGTTGCCCAGGTGCAGGTCACCATGGCATTCGCGGACAAACCCCCTGTCCTTTCGCAAACGGATCTGTTCGCTGCGCCGGCTGTATTCACTGACGGTCCATTCCTCGACCCGATCCAGATCTTCCGGGCTTTCCTCCCCGGGAAGCCGGGAATGAATATGTTCGAAGTTTTCGGTCACCCAGTGATGCACATCCTCGGGTAGTCCGTATGGCATACCGGGCCCCGCTGCATCCGTATCATCATGGAAACCGGCTACCGTATGGATCATTCCGTCGATGTGCGAGGTGGTGAGGGACCCTGCACCCGCCATCCGGTTCAACAGGGCACTCTGTCTGAATTCCCTCATCTTCACGGCAAATTCAATGGCCTCTCCCTCTCCATACAACATGGGCTGTTCCGGCGTACCGGTTATGGGAACTACCTCCAGATATAGCTCGGGCGCGAATCGCCGGTTCAGTCGCAGTTCCTCCAAACAGTACTGTCTGCGTTTTTCCAGACTGGAATAATCCAGGAAACCGAAATCCACCGGCTTTTTTATCTTGTAGGCATATTCACCGGTTCGTATCACCCATGAGATGTGGGTCTCATGCAGCTGAAACCCGCTGATCGGGTGATCATAAAGCCCCTGGTCCTGCAAGGATGCGATCAGGATGTGCTGTCTGCCGCTTTCCACATTACTCCGTTCGTTCATTTCACTCTCCATCCTCATGACTGTCCCGTCTTCAGCTTGCCGCAATATCCCGCCAGACTTCTGGAGACCTGAAACTGATGCCGTTAGTATTGACCCAGATCATTGCAAACTATGGCTGCAAATTCTATTTTTCCGAAGTTTGCATACACGATCGCATACCATTCCACGAGTTCTGGAGGCACTGTATGAATATTGGAGAAATTTGTAACCGGGATGTCATCGTTACCACGGCAGATACCTCGATTCAGGAGGCCGCCCGGCAAATGCGCACCCATCATGTGGGTTCCCTGGTGATCGTCGAGGAGAAGGATGGCGTCCTGTTACCCCGGGGTATCATCACCGACCGGGACCTGGTGATGGAGGTACTCGCCGAGGATGTCGCCGTCGACCAGGTAACCGTTGGCGATGTCATGAGCTACGCACTCATCACGGCCCGTGAATGTGACGGCCTGCAGGAAACCATCCTGCGCATGCGCTCCCGCGGGATTCGTCGCCTTCCGGTTACCGATGACACCGGGAACCTGGTCGGCATCATGACCGTGGATGATCTGTTGGGCCTGTATTGTGATGAACTCGGCAACCTGGCGAAACTCATTTCCAGGGAAGCCGAACGCGAGCAGAGAAATCGCACAGCAGTCTGATGGGGGTATTTTTCCACGCGGCTTCATTCATTAGCGGGAAGACAATGAGCAGCAAGACTCAATAAATCGATTTTGCACACAGGATCCGCAAATACATTCCCCATCGCACCCGTAACGCGCCGTCTCCATTCTGCTTCTCCCCGTGCAGGAACGACTGCTAGATGAGAATCACGCTATAATGCGCCATCTTGAGGAAGGGGCATTTTTCGGCGACGAGGCTTTGCCGCCGACCTGAATCACTGGTTTACGGAATATTTCATAATGCGGTATGCACGGTTTCATAAACACCTGGGCTGAGAATGATGAATACAACCGGATCCACTGCCACCCTTTTCCCTGACCAGCCGAATCCGTCCGGCGGGGATCAGCGCGCGATCGCCGCCTGGCTGCTGGTTTGCTGTGCCCTGATATTCGCCATGGTCATCCTTGGCGGCGTTACCCGGCTTACCGGTTCCGGTCTGTCCATGGTCGAATGGAAACCGGTAACCGGCTTTATACCGCCACTTTCCCACTCTGCATGGGAAGAGGAATTCAGCAAGTACAAGAAATCACCTGAATTTCAGAAAATCAATCTGGGCATGAGCCTGGAGCAGTTCAAGCGTATTTACCTGTATGAATTTGCTCACAGGGTACTGGGCCGAACCATCGGCCTGGTATTCCTGCTCCCGTTCCTTTACTTTCTGATCCGGCGAAAGATCAGCAGGCCCCTGATTCCAAAACTGGTCGCCATGTTCATACTGGGAGGGCTGCAGGGGGTGCTGGGGTGGTACATGGTAATGAGTGGCCTGATCGACAAACCGCATGTCAGCCAGTACCGCCTGACCGCGCACCTGCTGGCGGCAATCGCCATTTATTCCTATATCTTCTGGGTAGCACTCGGATTGATCTATCCACCTGGTATCGGACAGAATACCCCCGTGAGTCCGGTAATCAGACGCAAGACGTTTGTGATAACCGGCATGATCCTCCTCACGATCATCTCAGGTGGTTTTGTCGCCGGGCTCAAGGCAGGCCATGCCTACAACACGTTTCCATTGATGAACGGACAGTGGGTGCCGGAGGGGATCATGATGCTCGAACCGTGGTACATCAATTTTTTCGAAAACATCAGCACGGTACAGTTCGATCACCGCGTACTTGCCATACTCAGCTTTTTGGCCATTATCGGATTATGGTTTGTATCCAGGCGCCATGATTTGCCCCGAACAACCCGTACGGGCCTGCATCTGCTCGCCGGCATGTCGATACTGCAGGTAATTCTCGGCATCTCCACGCTGCTGTTGCATGTCCCTGTTCCCCTGGCGGCCACCCATCAGGCAGGTGCCCTCGTATTACTCACCCTGGCCCTGTTCGTCTACCATCGTCTGCACTATTCCTGATTACAGACAGGTGAACAAGCAACTCATTGCCTTCTGGCGGACCTTGCTGGACAGTATCCGCGACCTGGCCCCCATCATACTGGTAGTCGCGTTCTTCCAGGCAGTGATACTGCAGCAGAGCCTGCCCAATCCCCTGCAGATCGGATACGGGGCCCTGCTGGTACTGATCGGGCTCAGCCTGTTCGTTCGCGGACTGGAACTGGGACTGTTTCCAATCGGCGAGGCAATGGCGCATTCCCTGGCGCGGAAGGGCAGCCTGTTCTGGCTGTTCGTCTTCGCCTTTACCCTGGGCTTCGGTACCACAGTGGCGGAACCTGCCCTGATTGCCGTAGCAGAGGAGGCAAGCGAGGTTGCCGCATCCGAAGGCGTCATTGCCAGTGACGAGGAATCGCTCGAGAGCTATGCCGATGGCCTGCGCTACACCGTGGCATTGTCGGTTGGATTTGCCATCGTCCTCGGGGTCCTCAGGATCATCAAGGGCTGGCCCATCCAGTATTTCATCGGCGCCGGATATGCCGGGATCGTGATACTGACCGGGTTTGCACCGAAGGAAATTATCGGCATTGCCTATGATTCCGGCGGTGTCACCACCTCGACCATCACCGTGCCGCTGGTTACCGCCCTTGGTGTCGGGCTCGCCTCCAGCATCAAGGGCCGTAACCCGATGATTGATGGTTTCGGCCTCATCGCCTTCGCCTCACTGACACCCATGATTTTCGTCATGGCCTACGGGATGCTGATATGAACACCTCCCTGGACACCCTGGTGCAATCCCTGGCGAACACCATCCTGGATGTGACGCCAATCATCGTCATCATCTTCGGATTCCAGATCCTCGTCATCCGCAGGGCGGTCCCGCATCTGAAATCGGTCCTCCTCGGCTTTGTCTATGTCATACTCGGCATGGCCTTTTTTCTCGAGGGACTGGAACTCGCGCTGTTTCCCCTGGGCAAGATCATGGCGCAGCAATTGACAGATCCCGCCTTCATCCATGAAGGCCTGGCCGTCACCAAACAGGCATTGAACTGGGCAGACTATAAATGGGTATACCTGTTTGCCGCCGCCATTGGATTCGCGACCACAATCGCGGAACCTTCCTTGATCGCGGTCGCCATCAAGGCCGAGCAGGTATCCGGTGGTGCGATCGGTATCTGGGGATTGCGTATCGCGGTTGCCATCGGCGTTGCCATCGGTATCTCACTGGGATGTTACCGGATCGTGAGCGGCACGCCGCTCCATTACTACATCATGGTCGGCTACGTACTGGTTATCGCCCAGACCTTCTTTGCGCCGAGGATGATCATTGCACTCGCCTATGACTCCGGAGGCGTGACCACATCGACTGTAACCGTGCCGCTGGTTACCGCCCTGGGGCTGGGGCTGGCCGGATCGGTACCCGGTCGCAGTGTACTGCTCGATGGCTTCGGGCTCATCGCCTTCGCCAGCCTTTTTCCGATCATGACCGTGCTGGCCTATGCGCAGATTTCACGTCTCAGAAAGGGGCGGGAGTAAGGGTAGCAACTGCAATCCCGGCCGGCACGCGACAATCCGACACATAACTGCAGGAGATTTGTGATGCACTTTAAACTGATCATTGCCCTGGTAGATGACAGTATTACGGATGCGGTACTGGAGGCTGCGCGTGAATCGGGCGCAACCGGCAGTACGGTGATCAACAATGCCCGCGGCGAGGGTCTGAAACAGAGCAAGACCTTTCTGGGACTTACGCTGGAGACCCAGCGCGATGTATTGCTGTTTCTGGTGGAACAGCACCTCAGCCGCAGCATACTGGAAGTCATCGCCGGTATTGCCGAGTTCGACAGGAAACCGGGTAGCGGCATCGCCTTCCAGATCGATGTCGAAGATGCCGTGGGCATTACGGATCAAATGCTGTCACTGACCGATGTAGTGGAGGGAAAGCTATGAAAGCGGATGATATTGTCCGGGTGCGTGAAGTAATGATCGGGCACGTCGATATCGTTGACGGGATGTCTACCATCGCGGACGCACTGCAGAATATGAAATACCCGGAAACCAAGCTGTTTGTCGTCGAGAAGCGTTCCGATAATGATGAATTCGGTGTCCTGCTGCTCTCCGATATTGCACGCAAGATCCTGGCACAGGATCGATCACCGGAACGGGTCAATGTGTATGAAGTGATGGTAAAACCGGTCGTGAGCGTCGATCCGGACATGGACATCCGCTACTGCGCACGCCTGTTCAATAACTTCCATCTGTCCAGGGCACCGGTAATCGAAAACAGCAGTGTTCTGGGTGTGGTAACCTTTACCGACCTGGTTCTGGTGGGGATGCTGAAGCAAAATAAAAAATATGAATGAACCGCTCACGCTCCGAACCGGGAGCGTGGCTGCCGGGGACGGGTCAGTACCGGCGACAAGAACGTTCTTACCAGGGAAACATGCTGTTCATTTTCGACATGGGCCTGCTTATATTCCTGCCCATGACCGTCATTTCATGACGTAAGGC
>JARFQV010000216.1 GCA_029287615.1 Pseudomonadota bacterium
CGATACCGGCAGCCTCCGCCCAGGAGGGAGAATGGGATATCGCCGGCTTCGTGGAGAATGCCACCTATTATCGGGACGGTCAGGACCTTTCCAAGGTGCGCAATACCGGCCAGTTCGAATTCAGCAAGGATTTCGGCAAGAGATTCGGCCTGAGCAACTTCCGCGTCAGCGGCACCCTGCGTGCCACTTACGATGCGGTCTACGACATCAATGATGACGAGTGGGGCGACGAGGCCGGTGGCTCTCGCAGCTTCCAGAACGCTGGCAGTACCAATGCCCAGCTTATCTATGGTGGTAACGGGGATTCTCCCTGGGGTCAGTCGATTCTGGGCGCTCCCGGTAGCCCTCCCGGGTTTGGCTTTGACCTGGCCCGCAATCCCAACGACGGCCTCAAGGTCCTGGGTGAGGATTACCACTCCCCCCAGGGTGGCGTCACCATCGGCGTGCCGGTACGGCCCTGCGACGAGGACAGCCGCGGCTGTAATCTCGACGACTACATGGATTACGACAAAAACGACCTGCGTTTCCCGGAGTTCAACGACGAGCTGGATTTCATCCGTGAGCTCTATGTGGAGGGTGCTATCCCCACCGGCGACACCTCGGAATTGTTCCTGCGGGTAGGAAAGCAACAGGTGGTGTGGGGCCGTACCGACCTGTTCCGGGTGCTGGATATCATCAACCCGGTGGACTTCTCGCGGCACAACATCTACGACGAGCTGGAGGACATCCGCATGCCGCAGTGGATCGCCACCGCAGAGTATCGCTGGGGCGCCACCGATTGGTTCGAGGACCTGAACGTGCAGCTGGTGTGGAACTTTGACGAGTTCCGTCCCAACGACCTGGGGCAGGGCGGCACGCCGTACTCTATCCTTGATGCCGGCTCCTTCTTCCGCGCTATGAACAACTGCTGGGAGAACGGTTGTACTGTATCCAACTTCGTGCCGGCGCAGGCATTACTTGACGAAGGCGTACCATTACCCATAAATCCCGACCCGGGCTTTTTGGCTGCCGACTTTGGTCCCGGGGTGATCGGTATCCGCGATGTGGATCTGCCTGATGGTCATGACCAGGGCGGTATCAAGCTGGAGGGGGTCTACAATAGTGTGGGCTTCTCCCTGAACTACTATCACTTCTACCAGCAACTGCCTGTCCTGCGCGGCGGCATCCCGGCTAAGAACCCCTGGACTGAAGAAGTGAAAAGCTGGGATCGATTGATCGCCTTCGATATCGGTTTTCCCGAAGTCGACCTGTTCGGCGGTTCGCTGGATTTCTATATCGACCCGATCAAGACCGTGTTCCGGGTGGAGGCCACCTATACCACCGGCGAAGAGTTCGCCAATACGCTCGAGGATAAACTGTACTCGGATTCCGACGTGTTCCGCTGGGTGCTGGGTGTGGACCGCAATACCTTCATCCCCTTTCTCAACAAGAACCGCGCCTTCCTGATTTCCGGCCAGGTGTTCGGCCAGCATCTGCTGGATCATGAGACCGAGCAGGCACCGCTGGGCGAAATCGGTATGCCGGACTGGGACGATAACTACATTGCTACCCTGCTGATCAAGGGGTGGTGGAAGTCCGACACCATAAGCCCACAGATCATTACGGCTTATGACTACGAGGCGGAAGCGGGCACCTTCGCCCCCTCCATTGACTGGTTGATCAGCGACAACTGGCGATTGATCTTCGGCGCCAACATCAAGTTCGGCGACGATATGGGCGATCAGCAATTCGACGACTGTCGTACCTGTAACCCCTTCCCTGGATTCACCGGGCCTCCTGATCAGAACCAGTCACTGGGTCTGAGCGGTATCCAGCCCCTGGGTCGCTTCCGCTCCGGTCCGCTGGGCAGCGCGAGCCAGGAGGATGAAATCCAGATTACGATACGCTACCGCTTCTAACAGGATAAGAATCAGGAGAGATGAACATGTTCAAGAAAACACTGACAAGTATCACCCTGGCTACGGCCCTGGGCGTAAGCCAGGCCCAGGCGGCCACCATGGAGGACGTGGAAAATTCCTTCTTTCCCTACAAGGAAGGCGGACCCACATTCGCGGGCCTGACGTCGGGTATGACGATCAATTCCGGTAACGTGGCGCAGTTCAAGGATATTCTCGACGCCGCCGTCTTCCAGCAGATCAGTGACGGCCAGTGGGAAATGCAGGTCGGCGAAACCACGTCCTTCGATCTGCACCCCAATTACGTGCAGGCGACCCGTGATAACCTGGGGCAGGTCTCACTGGGTGACCAGCTGGGTGAGATCAACGGCTTCGTGGCCGGTCGACCGTTTCCCGAGAAGCCCGATGCCAGCGACCCGCGAGCGGGTGAGAAACTGGCCTGGAACTACAAGTACGGTTACAACTGGGGGGATAACGCTGCCATCTCGCCCTTCTACTGGCGCTTCCGCGACATGGACAGCGGCAAGATCGAGCGCACCATCAAGTTCAGCTTTCACTTCCTCAACTACAAGCACCGGGTCAACCAGGATCCGGTACCCGAGTTCGCCGATAACCCCTCCAACCTGTTTCGCGGTATATACGTCCAGGTGCTGGAGCCCTTCGATGTCAAGAATACCCAGTTGTTGATCCACCGCTCGGACGATGACCTGGTGCGTGACAATACCTGGCTATACCTCGGCTTCCAGCGCCGCGTGCGCCGCCTGTCCTCCGGCCAGATCACCGACTCATTCCTGGGTTCGGATCTCATGATCGAGGATTTCGAGGGCTACAACGGGCGCATATCCGACATGAACTGGACCTATAAGGGTACAGTGAATGTCATGCTGCCGTTCTACAACCACAACGCCCTGACACTGGCGACAGACCTGGAGGAAAATGACGGTTACCAGTTCGTGGATTTCGCTGGCAAGGGCGGCTGTTTCCCCAATATCACCTGGCAGTTGCGCACGGCCCACATCCTGGAGTCCGACCCCACGGATGACAACCACCCGATCAGCAAGCGCGTGCATTACATCGATGCCCAGACTTTTACCATCCCGCGGACGCTCGTTTACGACCGTAAGGGAGACCTGTGGAAGTCGTTCATCATCGGTCAGGCGCATCCGGACCATCACATGGAGAAAAACAAGGGTACCGGTGTAGCCATCGACGATTCCTTCTCCATGGTCGATGTCCAGGCAGGCCACTGCACCACCGGCCAGTTCAAGGGTCAGCTCGACCCGTCCATGAACCCGCCGAAGATCTTCACCGTGCAGAACATGCGGGCCAAAGGTCGCTAATTCCCTCTGGGTGCTTGCCAGCACTTTGCCCGGTCCAGAACGGACCGGGCAGGGCGCTGGCCTTTTTGAGGTATAAAAGACAATGCCTGATGCTGTAGACGTAAAATTATTTTTCAATTTCCGCAGTCCGTATTGCTACATTGCATCCAAAACACTGTTCGCGATCTATGATGACTTTCATGCCAACCTG
>JARFQV010000250.1 GCA_029287615.1 Pseudomonadota bacterium
ATTACGTTGCCGAGCGCCTTGCAGATCCCAAACGCTGCTACGCGCGCAACTCGATCCCGGATTATTGCAATCCCCGCAGTTACCCCGCACAGACCAACCGACTGTACCGGAACCTGGGCAACGGCGAGTTTTCGGACGTCACCGCGACTTCAGGCGTGGGATCGGTGTCGGCCGCATCCCTGGGGGTGCTGGCCGCCGACTTCAATAACGATGGCCGGCAGGATATCTTCGTGGCCAACGACGGCATGGACAACGAACTCTGGATCAACGAGGCAGACAGCACCTTCAGTGAACAGGGACTGCAGCGGGGCGTGGCGGTCAATATCGCCGGCGAGACCGAGGCCAGCATGGGCGTCACCGCCGGCGATTTCGACGGCGACGGCGACCCCGACCTCTTCATGACCCATCTCATGGGCGAGAGCAACACGCTGTACGTGAACGACGGCCGGGGCCAGTTCATGGACAGGAGCATCGCCACGGGGATCGGCGCGCCGAGTCTGCCCTATACCGGCTTCGGCACTGCCTGGTTCGATTACGATAACGACGGCTGGCTCGATCTTCTCGTCGTGAATGGTGCCGTGAGCCTGGACAACCGGCCGGTCACTGCCGACCGCTCGCCACTCGCCGAACCGAACCAGTTGTTCCATGCCCGCGGGGATGGAACCTTCGAGGATGCCACGGCAAGCGGCGGGCCAGCACTGCAACTCGTCGAGGTGAGCCGTGGTGCGGCGTTCGGTGATATCGACAATGACGGCGATACCGATGCGGTCATTACCAATAACGGGGGTCCGGTCCGGGTACTGGTGAACGAGGCGGTGGGTCGCGGTCATCACTGGCTGGGGCTGTCGCTCAAGGAGCCCGGCCCCGGATACTATGCCCCGGGGGCGCGTGTGGTTGTTGAACTCGGGGGAAAGGGTGGAGAGACAAGAGCACTCTGGCGAACGGCTTCAACGGGCGGCAGTTACCTGAGTGCAGGCGACCCGCGTATCCTTGTGGGACTCGGTACGGCAACACGGATCGAACGCTTGCGCGTCTTCTGGCCGAACGGCGATATCGAGCAATGGGAAGACCTGCCGGTCGATCAGTATCACGAGCTTGAGCACGGTAAAGGGAAAGCTGTTGCGAAGGATGAAGCCTGACACCTGCCGCGTGGTTCTCGCGCTGTGTATTGTTCTGATTGTTGCCGGCTGCAATGAGGTCGGGAAACCGGCGATGCTGCCGGTCCCGGCGCCGTCGCTCGACGGCCTGCACCCGCACATTGCAGACCACGTTCAGGCGCAGCGCGAAAGGCTGTCCGATGTGGCGCTGCGTGACATGGACAGCCAGGAAATTGCCAGCGCTTACGGCGCTGCAGGCCAGGTCTACAACACCTATGGCTTTCTGGATGCCGCAGAGGCCTGTTACCTGAATGCACAGCGTACAGGCACCGATGACTACCGCTGGTCCTACTATCTTGGGCAGATTTACCGGGAGCAGGGTCAGACCGGGGCAGCCATCAGGCAGTTTCAAAACGCCCTGCAGATAAATGGCGATGATGTACCGACAGCCTTATCCCTTGCCCGGCTGCTGCGCGAAACGGACCGCGCCCGCGAAGCCGCGGCAGTCCTCGGGAAAATTCTGGCAACGGAACCGCATCATGCCTATGCCAACTACATTCTCGGCCAGATCCAGCTCGATGCAGGCCATTCGGCCACTGCCGTGCAAAGCCTGCAGACGACCCTGGCCGCGCAGCCTGACGCCACGCGCGTCCACTACCTGCTTGCAGCCGCCTACCGCGACATCGGGGATACCAGGCGTGCGCAAATACACCTGAGACTGCGAGGAGATGGACAGGTCACATATGCCGACCCCCTGATATCGGAACTCACCGGAATAAACCGCGGAGTACAGCAGATACTGGAAGCAGGTACGGCGGCATTCAGACGCGGTGACTTGATTTCCGCGGAAAAGCTTTTCAGGAAGGCAATCACAGTCGATCCTGATCACTCCGGGACCGATTACCCCGGGGACTCAGCACTACTGGCCGAGGCCCACCACGCACTCGGCCTGGTACTGGTCAGGCAGGGAAAGGCGAAAGAGGCAGAAGCACACTACCGCGAGGCGCTACGGTACAAACCACAATTTGTCGCCGCCCACTATGACATCGCCCGGCTGCAGGATACAGTCGGTGACAACGAAGATGCCATTCACCACTACGAGCGAGTGGTTGCGATTGAGCAACGCTATCGTGATGCGCTATTCAGGCTGGCGACTGGCCTTGAGCGGACCGGACGCTGCGAGCAGGCCCTTGGATACCTTGAGCAGATGCTTGAACGGTATCCGGACAACAAACCGGCGAAGGAATTGCAGAGCCGCTGTCTGGTTGCGCGCGGTCATAAAGGCGACCATTGACGTGGCTACTGATATCACACCTATTTGTTATCAGGGTTTAGGCAGCGATTAATACACATTTTTGTCAGGCAGACAGATAAGGTACTACGGGATATATATTTCGTGGCGGTAGCATATTTCTGATTTCGTTTGTAGGTGATGACCGCTTTCAGGACGTTTTCCCCGTTCAAAAACCTGCCATTCAACGTCCGCTTTGGAGCAAACCCGTCGTTCAGCAGAAGCTAATATTAGGATCGACTGATTATCATCCTGAATGACCGCTATTGGGGAGACCGGACGTTCAACGTCCACTTTCTGTAGGGCGGGAAAGTCCTGGAAGTTGCCATTCCCCGTTCCACTGCCTGATAGTTCACAATTACGTACATGCCGGAATTGCCTGACTGGGTTACAG
>JARFQV010000317.1 GCA_029287615.1 Pseudomonadota bacterium
GAATCTATTAGACTCGGAAGCCGTTTCCACCATTCAGTTCGGCACCTCAACCACTGGTTGGACATTTCCGACCGGTAGACCCTCTGGTGGTCCTTTAGCGGGTGAAGGGATACTGGTTTTCCAGGCAGACGCCAACCAGTCATTCCAACCCGCAGTACCTGAGCCTGGTGTACTCGCTCTGTTGAGTCTGGGACTTCTTGGCGTAGCTGGGTTCAAGCATCGCCGCCGACATCAAGGTTAATACCTGTTAAAACTGCTGCACGGGGACCGGCCAGTCTGTGCCGGTCCCCGTTTTCATATAACGACCCTCAACAGAATGCGAATGTGATTCCGCATCGCGGCAGCCTCGACTGAGACTGTCTTGTTTGTCGGCATAAATGCCGGAATATCCTCCCTACCCCCTTTTGTCATTCATGCAGCACGGTGTCACGAACTGCGGCGCCATCAGACGCGGCATATGACCTTGTTTCCTCGGCTCGCTAGCCCGGTAGTGGGCGCTGTGCAGGCCTCCAGGCCCCACCACGCAGTGTGGCCATTGGCAAAGATCTCCAACAGCGTGTTGCGCAGCACCTCATGCTCGCTCTCGTCCAGGCCGTAGATCTCGACAAGATTCTTTGCCAAATGAGGGCCAATTCGATTCATTTTCATCCGGATGCCCTAGTCTTTTGTGATGAGTTGATACCAACCTCCAATCCGGCACATCCAATGCCGTATAGTGAGGGGAAATCCATCCCGTTTTCTTGGGCTATATTCACCGACACGATTCCGCCAGGGTCTTATCCGCCTGTATGTCTTCTGAATACTGATAATTCGGATAGCATGCCGGACTTCTTAGTAAGTGCTGGCACGTTGTTAATCACGTATGTGATAACTTGGGCTAATTGCGTTTTTCTTTCAGATATACTTCCAGGAGCTTTTTTAGGTAATCCTTCGGGGTTGGAACAATGATACCCGCGGCAGAGAGTATCTTTTCGGTCTGGCTGTTGGCAAACTCCTGACGATCACCTGCATAATCAAGAAACAGTGCCAGGTTGTTTAGCGCCTTGCGGGTTCTTTGTGGCGAGAGCTGTTTGATCAGTGGCATTGAGCCCTGAAACAGCCACAACGGCAGACGACGCAGCCGCGGCAGTGGTTCTCCATGGCCAGCTAGAATCCCGCGTAATGCCTCTATCAGCCAGGGCAGTTGCATTGCCTGATCAGGCCCGGAACATAGATGAAAGATCTTGCCGATCGTATCCTGCCGGCAACTTGACCATCTGATTGCATTTGCCACGTAGTCCACCGGTATGGTATCTAGCCTGGCCTTATCCAGAGCCGGCATCAGGCCGAAGGTCTGCCTGCCCGAGAGAAACTCGCACAGGTAGTAGAAGACCTGGAAATGGATAATCTTGCCGGTATGCGAATTACCCACGACCATACTCGGTCGATGCACTGTCACGGGGAGCTGATATTTCTTTATCTCGTCACGCAGATAGCCCTCGGCCTCGGCCTTGGCCTGCTCGTAGGTATTGTGATAAGCACGTGGCTGTTCAAGCCAGTCTTCCGGTACGCATGACAGGCGACCACCAATACCTACCGTACTCACGAACTCCAGCTTTTCCAGGGATCCGCTATCCCGGCAGGCACGGGCCAGCGTAACGATCTGTCGGGTGGAACCGATCGCTGAGTGGCGAGCTGCCTCAATAGGCAGATTCATGCGAACGTTGCCGGCAGCATGAACAATATGGGTACAAGAATCAACTAGCGCGGCATATTCAGACTCGGCCAATCCAAAGTCATCAACGGTCACATCACCGCGCAGTCCGATCACCCGCTCACGAAACGCCGAATCTTCAACATCGACTCCCCAGAAGCGAAACAGACTCTCGAGACGCTCCGACAACACGGCAATCGATGATGCGCGTATCAGCAATTTCACCTGTACAGCGGGATCTTCCAGCAGCACCGGCACCAATGCGCTTCCAACCGCCCCCGTGGCCCCGGTAATGAAATAGGTCTTCAGAGGCTGCATAGCGCTATCTCGCCTTTTTCAGGATCGGCTATTTCCATCAGGCACCCGCCAGGATTTTGCTCAAGCCGCTGATACAGTGTCTCCAGCTCAGCCGCATATCGCACTTCGATATTTTGCCGGCGCAGTTTCAGATTGATTGTCAGGTCCCGGCCCTGATGGGTAAACGGTAGCGTCGTGATAACGAGGCCCGCCGGCCGTTTGTATTCAGGAAGCGTAGCCAGACGCTGCTCAAACTGCGATCTAAGCTTTTCGCAGTACACCTGCAGGTTAGTTGGTTCATTAGGCTTACCGATTCCCCGGGTAACCGCTTCCTTTGAAATAACCACGACTGCCACCAGGAATGGTCGCCCCGATCCAAATATAACGGCTGAATCAACACATGGCACCCTGGACAGTATGCTTTCAATACCGGCGGGGGCAATGCGCCTTCCTGTCGAGGTCTTGATAATCTCCGATTTACGACCAACCAGGGTAATAAAGCCGTCATCATCGATGGTGGCGTAGTCACCGCTCGCAAGATAGCCTTTACTATCGCGCAGTTCTGCCTGTTCCTCGCCATAGTAGCTGCTGATGACACCGGGACCCCGCACAAGCAGTTCACCATCCTCCGCAAGACGAACGTCGCATCCTTTCATGGGACGGCCAACGGTGCCAAAACGGTAGGCATCCGGTCGATTCGCGGCGACAGGTATGGCGTTTTCACTAAAACCATAAGCCTCCAGAACCAGCAGACCCATGGCATTAAAACGCTCAAGCAACCACACAGGCATGGGGGCCGATCCACTCACCATGTAGCGCAGATTAACGCCCATAACACGTCGCAAGCGCCCCAGCACGAGCAGGTCTGCAAGAGCATAATTGAGCCGTTGCCAATAGTTTAATCGCTTGGCGTGCCGTGCGGCATCTGCATAACGTTCACCAACGTCCATAGCCCATGCGACAAGTGCCTGCTGCCATACCGGCCTCTGTTCAACCTTTTCCATCATTGCCGTGTACAGCTTTTCATAGAATCGGGGCACACCTATGAAGAGGTGCGGCCGGATGCTGCCGATGAGCTGCATGATGCTGCGTGGATCCTCCACATAATAGGTTTGAGCACCACAGGCTATGGCAAGAAGGTTGATAATGCGCTGGAACATATTCGAAAGCGGCAACCAGCAGGCCAGATGGCTGTTTTGGTCGATGTCAGGAAACGCCTCGAGAATCGATGCAACTGCAAGGCATAGCTGCCGATGACTAAACTGAATTCCTTTTGGTGCGCCGGTGGTTCCTGAAGTAAAAATTATTGTCGCCGGATCATCAGGTTGCACATGATCCCAGGAATGCGCTGACTGTAAATCTGCAAGCCGAAGCAAATCGTTGTATGCCGTCACGTCTTTAGCATCACTTGCAGGACTGAAATGTATCACGAAGTTCAGCTGATCACGCACATCACGGCCAAACCGTCCAACCTGACATGGATCCTGTACGATCACACCAGCAAGACCGCAACGCCTGGCGATGGTATCGAGGTTCTCATCGACATCGTTCGGATCCAGTCCGACAACGACACCTCTGGCGGCTAATACACCCATCTGTACCAGGTCCCAGTGTATTGAACTGGGCAGCATGATCCCCACACGCTCCCCGGGAACAAGCCCGAGGTGCTCTAAACCGGCGGCTAAGCGCGCGACCTTCTCACGAAATGCTCCCCATTGGATTGGATGCCATGCCGCCTCCGTGACCTGTTTACTCCACTGCGCAGTGAGATTCTCACCTAGTTCAGTGCGCGCCTGCAGTATGGCAGGTACCGTCCACACATTTTGCCCAAGCCTTTGCTGAAGACTCAGCGTACCTTGATCGAATTTCATCCGCGGTAGTTCGGAATCTTTGATTTTCGTTATTGCTCAAGAAATGACAGGATCATAGGCTCCCCGAGCCTTTGTGATCCTCAAATCGCCGGGCTCTAGCCCGAGCCATTGCAAGCTGCGTGTCACCTCTCGCCCTGGCCCCAGGCGCTTCAGAATCATGAAATCCACCAGTGGCATCATTACACGCCAGAAATTACGGTTGGCCTTTCCCTGACGGATCAATGCAGAGAATTCCGGCGCGTAGGGATTGTAGCCGAAGGTCTTGATATCTGAGTACATTAGCAACCAGTTAATTGGATAATTACTATACAGAGGACTTGCATGCTTGCTAGAGGCAACCAGGTCAAGCTCGACTACCTTACGCATGATCATGTCCTGATCATATTCCCAGGCATGGTAGGGAGCCAAGTAGCGAGGAAAGCTTGAGCCTGTCGGATATTGCGCGGGATTAAAGAAGCGCTTCAGTTCGTCAGTGGAAAATTCGCCACTCTGACTAAGTTCTGGCGGTGTCCAGTCGGCCTCGCAAATCAGCTTTCGTGAAAACTCATATAACATCCGTTCCGGTACAGGCTGTCCTGGTGAGTACCCCGCCAGTACAATTGGAATATTTTTCTCCAGTGCGAATTTAATGGCCTCACCCTCGAACAGCGGAGCATAGACATAGGAAACCGTATAAACAGCACCCCTTTCTTCCTGATTTTTCAGTAGGTAGCGGAAGAGTTTTTCATAAAAGGAACGAGGAGGACTATAAGTAAGGTGGTCGATATCAAGCTTAGAAAGTGTGCGCCTGATATTGTCCCAGGCAATTGGCGGTATATTCACATCTACCGTGAATGCTAGCACTTTGAGGCCATATTCTTCCTTCAGGCGATAGAGCAGATAACAGCTGTCTTTTCCGCCGCTGAAGGGTACGAGGCAATCGTACTCTGCCTGTCCAACGCAGGCTTTTAACGCTTGTTCCAGGTCCTCTGCCCGCTCTTTACGTGCCTGGTCATCGTCAGCTAGCTCCTGCTGCCCGGTCTGCTCATGACAGATATTGCATACACCATCGGCGAAAAGCGAAATTTCAGGGGCCGCATCTGGAATCAAACAATTTTTGCATCGAGCCATCAATCGCCACTCTTCGGGTGAAGATAACGGTTGATTATACCTGTATAGGAATCCGAAACTATGTTCCTGTCTGTCCTATATCCAACTTGTATTTCCTTGACAAGGCATAAAATGTTGGGCGAGTAATGCCCAGGAGGTTGGCGGCCTGAGTAACATTCCCCCCGGCGTGTGCCAGAGCGCGCAATAGTGCACTACTTTCTGCCTGCTCACGCACTTCACGCAAATTCAGCGGCTGAGATTCCACGTTGTCAACCGAGAGTTCCAGCCCCTGCGCTGTAATCTGTTTCCCCTCTGTCAAAATAACAGCGCGTTTGACACGATTGGCTAATTCACGAACATTACCGGGCCAGTCGTAACTATCGATGGCCTGGATTGCATCCGCACTGAAGGTGAGACTGCCTTTTTTCTGTTGTTCTATTTCTTTTTTCAGGAAATTACTCGCCAGCACACTGGCCTCCCCTTCGCGTTCCCTAATGGGAGGAATCCTCACTGCAATTTCGCCGATACGATAATAAAGATCCTCCCTGAACCCGCCCTCCTCGATCAGCTTTTCTAGGTGCTGATGAGTGGCCGAGACCACACGCACGTCTACAGGGATTTCCTTGCGGCCACCAACACGGGTAATCACCCGTTCCTGCAGGAATCGCAGCAGTTTGGCCTGCAGTGGCAATGGCAGATCGCCCACTTCGTCCAGGAACAGGGTACCGCCATCGGCATACTCAATACTACCTATGGTCAGCTTTGCAGCGCCGGTGAAAGCTCCCTTCTCATAGCCGAACAGTTCACTCTCTAGCAGAGTATCCGGGATAGCAGCACAATTGATTGCGACAAAGCGCCCTTTGGCACGTGGACTGAGATCATGTAATGCACGCGCCAGCAACTCCTTGCCAGTACCGCTTTCCCCCAGCAACAGCGTGGTCGCCTCAGTTGGCGCTACCTTCTCGATGGTCCGGCAGACCTCCAGCATCTGTGGGCTGGTTGCGATAATCCCTGCCATGGGTTCTTTTATCTCACGGCGAATGAGATTCCGGTTTTCCTCCTCCAGCTCATAAAGGGTGTAAGCCCGTTCCACAATAACACCAAGCAGCTCGGCATCGACGGGTTTCTGGAAGAACAGCCAAGCCCCCAGGCCGATGGCACGAACGGCGTTTTCCCTGTCATCATTGCCAGTGACAACAATCACCTTGGTATCCGGGGCGAGTGCGAGTATTTCCTGCAGGGTTGCAAGTCCCTCGCTGGCACTACCGGGATCCGGTGGCAGCCCCAAGTCGAGGGTAACGATCTGGGGTTTATACCGGCGCAACTGTGCAATGGCTCCATTGCGATCTTCGGCTGTGACCACCTCAAAATCGGTGAATGCCCAACGCAGTGCCTTTTGCAGGCCGGGGTCATCCTCAACTACCAGGATGGTTTTTTTCATCTCTTTCAACCAACTGACTCCATGTTCTGGGGATGTCTATGTTCAAATTCCTCCTGTGCAGACATCGGCAAGGTGATACACACGGCTGTCCCCTGCCCTATTGTACTGTCGACCTCGAGTTCGCCGTTGAGCGAGTATACATATTCGCGACACTCATAGGCACCGATGCCCATACCAGTATCGCCCTTGGTTGTATCGAATGGGCGAAACAATCGTTCACGTATGAATGCGTCATCCATTCCGCAGCCGCTGTCCTTGATGGCAATCCTAGCGTGCTTATCGCTACGGGTCAGGCTGACACGGACCGTGCCGTCATCCGGCGTGGCTTCCTGAGCATTCTGGATCAGGTTTTCAATCACAGAGGTCATACGATCCTGATCCAGTTTCAGCCAGACCTCCTCGTGCTCACAGGAAAATTCAGGGGCCGGGCGTCTGGTGGTGCAGCTCTCGACGGCGTTGCGCACCACGTTCACCAGGTTACACATCGCCCTCTTTCTGCCGGCAGCACCGGTGCGCAAGAGTTGCATAAGTCGATGCATCTTTGATACCGAATGCTGCATAACCTCGATAACATCATCAACAAATTCGGGTTTGTGTTTATGCTGCGCCGCCGTACCGACCAGCACCGACTGCTGGGCAATCAAATTCTTGATATCGTGCAGCACAAAGGCGGACAGGCGGTGAAATCCCTCGAATTGTCGTGCCTCGGCCAGCGCATCCATGGCCTGCATCTGCGCCAGATGGCTGGCCGCCTGCGAGGCCGCGGTCTTCAGCAGGTCCCGCAGTTCCCAGTCAAATGGCACCCGTGCACGGGGCTGCGCGATAATCACCATGCCAAGCAGCTGGCCCTGGTCCAGCAACGGCACAATCAGCCAGGCACGCGGCAGGTCGAGCACCCAGTCAGGCAGTTCAAGCGGCAGATACAGCTCCGGATCCGCACCATACTCTTCAAGGTTGATCACCCAGCCCTGCTCCTCCAGGTAACGCACCATGGCATGGTCACCTGCAATGACCTCGTTCTCTCCGCCTGACACACCCCAGTGTGAAGTCTGCTCCAGGCACCCATCTCTGCGGCGCAGCCACAACAGCCCGCCAGGACTGTCGACCACATCCGCAATGGCGCGCACCACGCATTCATGCGACAGGGTTTCCTGCTTGCAGAGTGACAGGGCATTGGTGAAATTCAGCCACTGCTCACGGTAATCATAATGCTGGCGGAAGAAATGCTTGCCAAGCATGACCCTGATGCGGGCTCGCAGTTGCCCGGAGAACAGCAACACCAGCAGGACCACACCCGCGCCAAAGAGAAAAACAATCTGCAGTACCGTCCCCCACTCGCCACCGAAATACCGGATGTAATAGCCGGCAACCGCCATAATCAGCAGATAGACGCCTGCGGCCATCAGGGTAGCCGTGTGTACCGCAAGGTTGCGGGATAGAAACAACCCCGTCGACCACTCGGGATTGCGTGCCACCGAGATACCGATCAGCGGCATGACGAGCATGTACACGGTACCGCGTGCATGCCACAGATTCATGTCCAGTTGCCCGAAAAGCAGAGCTTCCGCATAGAGAAAGAAATCATAGGCAAACAGGGCACCGATACCCAGGCACAGGAACTTGATTCCCCAGCGCTGTTCTGAACGGGTATTCCGATACAGGTTTTCCACCAGGAACAGGCCGCCCACTGTCAGCAGTACATAGCCCAGGAAAAAGAGCCTGGATACGGGAGTCTCCTGAAGGAGACCGGCTGTCAGCAACGGGAAGACCAGCGGTCCGATCAGCAGGACTGCAGAGATACCGTAGATCAACAGGCTGGTGAGTCGCACCTCTTGGCGTTTGTATCCCAGCAGTCCCGAGAGAAACGCACACCAGGCGGCAAAATGCAGAGTTTCGGCAGTCTGCACCACGATGGCAGGCGGTATGCGCCATCCTGCCCACAATGCCTCGGTACCGCACCACAGCGCCGTCATCAGTGTTGCCGTCACCAGCAGGCCACCCTGCAGCCTTCCACGCCACCCGGTGAGCAGCAGCGCGCTCAGCACCAGGAAGGCAAAGAAACCCAGCGCATAGC
>JARFQV010000318.1 GCA_029287615.1 Pseudomonadota bacterium
TGTATGCTCAGGGCGGCATATCCGCCGTACTCGGGGACTCGGATTCTTTCGAGTCCCACATCGCCGACACCATCGACGCCGGTGCCGGCCTGTGCAATCCGGATGCGGTTCGATTCGCCGTCGAAAAAGGGCCCGAGGTGATCCGATGGCTGGTTGATTACGGTGTTCCGTTCACAAAAAATCAGCAAAACGATGGCGGAACCGGCTACCACCTGACACGCGAAGGCGGGCACAGCAAGCGCCGGGTCGTTCATGCAGATGATGCTACAGGCCATGCGCTTGAAACCACCCTGGTGGAAAAGGCCCGCCGGAAAGGCAACATTTCCCTGTTCGACCATCACATCGCGGTCGACCTGATTACCGGAAGGAAACTCGGCCTGGACACACAACGCTGTCTTGGTGCCTATATTCTCGACCGAAACAGGAATCGGGTAGAGGTTTTCCGCGCCCGTTGCAGCGTACTGGCAACGGGTGGCGCCAGCAAGGTCTATCTCTACACCAGCAATCCGGACACCTCCAGCGGTGATGGTATCGCCATGGCCTGGCGGGCAGGCTGCCGAATTGTGAATATGGAATTCAACCAGTTCCATCCCACCTGTCTCTACCATCCCCGGGCGAAATCCTTCCTGGTTACCGAGGCGGTGCGCGGCGAAGGGGGGCGCCTGCTGTTGCCGGACAGATCCCCGTTCTTGGAACGCTTCGACCCACGCGGTAACCTGGCGCCACGTGATATCGTGGCGAGGGCCATCGATCATGAGATGAAGCGACTCGGTGAGGAGTATGTCCTACTGGATATCAGTCACAAATCAGCACCCTTTATCAAGGAACACTTTCCGACCGTCTTCAATCGTTGCAGGGAACTGGGGTATGACATGACACTCGAACCCATACCGGTTGTGCCTGCCGCCCACTATACCTGTGGGGGGGTACGCACCGACCTGAGGGGTCGTACCGATATACCGGGTCTCTACACCATTGGCGAAGCCGCCTGCACCGGGATGCACGGGGCAAACCGGATGGCGAGCAACTCCCTGCTCGAATGTCTTGCCTTTGCAGACTCGGCCAGCGAGGACATAGCGTCCGTAATCGGGGACCTGTCGCCTCCCGGTGAATTACCTGCCTGGGACGAATCGCGCGTCAAGGACTCCGATGAAGAGGTCGTGGTGAGTCACAACTGGGAAGAATTGCGCCGTTTTATGTGGAATTACGTGGGCATCGTTCGCACCGACAAGCGTCTGGAGCGGGCGCACCGCCGGGTTGATCTTCTCCAGCAGGAAATCCTCGAATACTACAGCCACTTCCGCGTCACCAACGACCTGCTGGAACTGCGCAACCTGGCGCAGGTTGCCGAGCTGATTATTGTCTCCGCACGGCATCGGAAGGAAAGCCGCGGACTACATTACACACTGGACTATCCCCTGCCGGAGAAGGGCAGGGCCTTCCATACGGTACTCTCCCCGAACCAGCCGGATGGCCACCCGGCAGCGGTTGAAGAGCCGGTCGGGTCCCAGGGTCCTGTCAACTGGTCCTGATCCGTGAAATTCCCTGGACCGTGCGCGATACCGCTCGCCTTCCGGTCGCGCCGGCCCGATGCGAATTCATGATAACTTCGGACTGAAGCCATCCGGGATATCCACATCCACGGACTCGCAATCGACCTTCTGCACACGGGCCTGTGACGGTCCGATCCACAACCATTCCCGCAGGGTATCCACCGGTTCGGACTCCCCACAGGCGAGAACCTCGACACGCCCGTCAGGCAGGTTTTTTGCCCAGCCCCGGATACCAAGCTCAATCGCCCGTCTTGCCGTCGTCGCGCGATAGAACACTCCCTGAACACGACCGCTGACATAACAGCGATAGCAGACAATCCGTTTTTCGTCCCTGTCATTCACGCCGACTAACCGTGGGCATTCTGTCGTACTTACTGATCGACCTGCAGAAACGCGGAGGGTCCGATATTCATCTCCTTGTTTTTCCGGTCGATGTACGCCTCCAGTGCTTCGCGGGTAATCGCCCCCTCCTGGCGGGCAATCAGCTTTCCCTGGGGAGAGACAATAAACGTGGTCGGCAGCCCCATCACGGGTCCCAGTGGGGTTTCCGGCTCGGGCTCCGCACGCAGTATGGGGTAGGATATGAAATGACTTTCAACGAACTCTTCGAGCCACTCCGGATCGGCTTCCTCATGGTTCACACCGAGAACCACCGCATCCCTGTCCTTGCGACTATCGTGAAATTCCACCAGTCCGGGAATCTCCTCCAGACAGGGCGGGCACCAGGTCGCCCAGTAATTCACGACCACCCATTTTCCCCGGTAATCGGAAAGTGAATGCATCTTCCCGTCGAGATCGGGAAGGCTAAAATCAGCAACCTCTGCGATCGCCGGGATCGGTAACAACAGCACAAGAAAGCAAAAAAACCGGTACATTTTATACCTCTACCTCCATAATTCTGGCAGATAGTATAACCTGAATGGGGGCCGACTTCTGCCACACACAGGCAAAACACTGCGACGTGTATCACCATCCGGACAGTTCCCATATAAAACTTATGGTTTACAATGAAGATCCGGGTTGCAGTGGAAAACCTGCCATCCCCCGTCATCAATCCCGGCAGGGAGAGCATAATCTCGTGTTTGTAATCAGTAGACTGCACATTACAGGCACGAGTTGCCCCCATACTTTTTACTGTTTTTTGTAATTCACCCATCCGCTAGCAGAGCGCAATAAGTCGTTGTTTTAAAAGAACACCCGGAGGGTTGGCATCCTGCAGGATTGTGGCACCTGATCCATGAAAAGCCGGGTCAAGAGTGATTTCAGCCAGCGAGCGGGTATAATTCCCCCAATTTTATTAGACTTGGTTTAAAGGAGACAAGCATGAACCGTACGGGATTTTCACGATTACTTATCATTGGCCTGTGGAGCATGGCGCTGTCAGCCCATGGCGCCGATTGGCAAGCGCTGCCGCAGGAGGCGCCTGCACCTGCCGACAACCCGACGACCGATGCCAAGGTGGAACTCGGTCGGATGCTGTTTATGGACCCGCGATTCTCTTCCACGGGTACCGTTTCCTGTAACAGCTGTCACAACGTGATGCTGGGTGGTGAAGACAACCGTTCGGTATCCATGGGTGTCCATGGCAAGACGGGTGGACGAAGCGCACCAACGGTATGGAATTCGGCATTCAATTCCTCGCAGTTCTGGGATGGCCGCGCCGCCACACTGGAAGAACAGGCAAAGGGTCCGGTGACCAACCCGGTCGAGATGGGGATGAGCGACCTGGAAGTGGCTATGGAACGGGTACGTTCCATCCCGGGTTACCAGGCCTATTTCGAGGCTGCCTTCGGCAAGGACAATCCCATGACCGTCGACAACGCCGCCAAGGCGGTCGCCGCTTTTGAAAGAACCCTGATCACACCGAACAGCGCGTACGATCGTTATGCAAAGGGGGATAAAAAGGCCCTGAATGAGCAGGAAATCCGCGGCATGAAGGCATTCGATAGCATTGGCTGCACCTCCTGCCACTCCGGTCCCGCCTTCAGTGGCCCCGCCATGGCGCCAGGAACCGGCTTATTCATGAAATTCCCAACCTATGCTGACAGTCCGTACGTTGCCAAGTATTCATTGATGAAAGACACAGGCCGTTTTGAGGCAACCAAGAAGGAAGCCGACAAGCATCTGTGGAAAGTGCCGACACTGCGCAACATCGCCGTCACCGCCCCCTACTTCCACAATGGATCGGTCAAGACCCTGGAAGATGCGGTGCTCGTCATGGCCAGTACGCAGCTGAACACAAAACCAGACAAACAACAGGTGGAAGATATTGTCGCTTTTCTCAAGGCGCTGACCGGCGAGTTCCCCGAGCAGCCGCTTCCACACCTGCCCCCGACTCTGGGTTGGACGATCATCGACTAGGCAGCGGTTCCGCGCGGCAGGTTCGGGCCTGCCGCGCCTTTCCCTGCTCAGACCGGGTGAAACAGCCGGACAGCTGTCAATGAAGTCCTGGTCTATTCACACAGATTGATAAACAGGGAAGTTTCGTATGAAAAAGAGCGAATAAAGACCATATCCGGAAATTCGTGCGCTGGCTTATGCCATCTGCCGGGAAACTGGTTGAAGCACACGCTGCTTGTGCACCCGGTTTCTGCGCGGCAAATACTTATCAGTCATGTACCACAGCTGCACCGTCTTCTGCCTCCCCATCCCTGTTTGCTGCCGGACAGCCTGCTTCTCAACCCCCATCAAGCGCTGGATCCGCCTGACATAATGGCGAGTCTGAGCCGGCAGATAGCGTGACACCTCCTGCCACTGCCCCGATGGTGGTGTGAGCCGCTTCAAGGCCTGGTACACCCGCGAATACCCGGCGTTGTAACTTCCGAAGGTGAAATACAGCCGTTCATTCCCCGGTGGTGGCGTTCGCCATTTTTTATACAGCATGTGGTTGTAGTAAATCCCGGCCGCGATATTCCAGCGCGGGGAAGTGATATCGGTGAAATGCGGATTCTTATCCTGTATCTCCTGGTAGGTCGCGGGCATGATCTGCATGATGCCTCTGGCACCCGACTTGCTGCGAGCGCGCGGATCAAGCCCGGACTCGGCAATTCCCTGTGACTTGAACCAGCGCCAGTCAAAGTTCGGACCGAAATAATGCTTGGAATATTTTTTGAATAAACGATCGTATTTATCCGTCCAGTGGTCGATCTTTTCCTGCGGAACCTTCGCGGCCCCCACTGTCGGGAACAGCAGGACAAGGCCCATCATGACAGACAGGATTACAGGCATCTCCAGGACCGGTTAACCCATAGAGGATTGTCGCAACGGCGGTCATTTCTTCCGGGGACAAGGGAGTGCTTTTGCGACGTGATCGCGCCATACAAGGAAGCACGGACGCAGGAACACGGCAAAATGGCCCCGTCACTGCGACTTGCATCCGAAATCAGGCCGGGCGGCATTGCTCGTCGTTCATTCAGCGTCACTACCTTCTCTCCTCGCACCTCGCCTGGCCTGCATTCAGGCAACAAACCGGTATTGGCCCTAGTTCAATCCCATACCGATCACCAGTCCAATACCGATGCCGATACCGATAAACATGCCCATAACCATCATACCTACTGCCATGTTTCCCTTGCCGAGTTCTTCGGAGATCCTGAAAGTGCAGACCATTCGGTTGAACATGGTGCAACCGAGCCACATGAAGAACAGCGTCATCAGACCACCAATGAAGGCGTAGATGAAATTCAGGATGATTGGATCCAGAACATCGGTCATTTTTGACCCCTGATTATTGTTGGCGAGGAAACGGATCCGGCCAGGGCAGAACCCTGTCCGTCATGGAACTTCGCTGCTTTCCGCCGATTCCTGGGCGATTTGCCTGGACAGGATCGCCTGTTCCCTGGCACTCAGGGCCGTTCGGCGGGCCCTCTTGTAGCGATGCTGATCCAGCTGCCTCTCGGCCAGATCCAAAAGCCGTTTTGCCTCCTGGTATTCATTCTCTGCAAAACGTTCTGCACCCGCCGCCTGTGCAGCCTGAATAGCCTGCCGGGCGTCGCTCATCTCCTGTACCGGCGCAGCTGCGCACCCGAGCATAAGCGACAAGCTGATCAGTGCAATCCTGATCGTGATTGTAAATCTGCGCATACGTTGATAATACCCGACTGTCCGGTCTGTGAGCCGGCTCCCGGAAAACTATCATTGCCATGTAGTTCCGTCAAGAATGATTACAGGTCAGTAACCTAGCCCGCATTTCTCACCTGTAGCCCGGTCAGATGCTCCCGAAGGGAATGCAAGGCCGTATCGGGTGATACGGACCGCTCTTTCGGGGATACAGCAGAACCACACCGGAGCTGACAGGCTACCGACAGGACGCATGGACTTGGGGCATTCGATTCTGGGAGAATATCCGAGATCTGAATCACATATTGAGAATCACGACGCGTGTAAACGCAGCGAATAATGTAGAACCTGCAATAGTACCCGATTGCCCGAACCCGATGGATCAGACATGACCAATACTGAGGAAATCACCATTTATCACAACCCCCGCTGCTCGAAGTCACGCAAGACGCTGGAACTCTTGCGAGAGAACGGCATCGAACCCGAAATCGTGCCCTACCTTACGGAGGCGCCCGATGAAAAGGAGATGGAAGGTATCCTGAATCTCCTCGACATGGAACCCCGCGACTTGATGCGCAAGAAGGAAGCCGAATACAAGGAGGCGGGGTTGAATAATCCGGATCTGAGTCGTGCGGAGTTAATCACAGCAATGTGCAAGTACCCGCGTCTGATTGAACGACCGATTGTTATCAAGGGCAAGAAAGCCGTACTGGGAAGGCCGCCGGAAAATGTGATGGCGCTGATCAAATGATAGAGATCCTCGTTCTGTACTATAGCCGCTATGGCGCAACGTCCGAAATGGCGCAACGCATCGCCCGTGGCATCGAGGAAATCGAGGGCTGCCAGGCAAGGATCCGAACCGTTCCCTCCGTATCCACGGTGTGCGAGAAGGTGGAGAATACGATTCCCGATAAAGGCGCGGTTTATGCATCGCACGATGACCTGCGTGAATGCGCCGGGCTGGTCCTGGGTAGTCCAACACGCTTTGGCAACATGGCGGCGCCACTGAAATATTTTATCGACTCCACCAGTAAACTCTGGCTGGATGGCAGCCTGCAGGGAAAACCGGCCGCCGTATTCACCTCTACCGCCAGTCTGCACGGGGGTCAGGAAACCACCCTCATTTCCATGATGCTGCCACTCCTGCACCACGGTATGCTGCTGCTTGGGCTGCCCTACACGGAAACGGAACTGCTCACTACCGACAGTGGCGGCACCCCGTACGGGCCCAGCCACACTGCCGGCATGGAGAATAACCGTCCCCTGAGTGAGGCGGAGAAGAGATTGTGCAGGGCCATGGGCAGGCGCATCGCCGAAACCGCCAGGGCGCTGCAATCCCCTTGACCCGTACCGGCATACTCTACGCCCTGACGCTGGCCGGCTATTTCGGGACCCTGCTCCTGCTGATCGCCTGGTACAGCTGGATTGCCCCATCCACTCATTTTCCGGTTGCCCTGGTCCTACTGGTCCTGGTACTACCGCTGCTGGCTCCGCTGCGCGGGTTACTGCACGGCCGCAGTTATACCTTTGCCTGGAGCAGCTTCCTGGCCCTCTTCTATCTGAGCCACGGCATTATTGAGTCCTACAGCAATCCCGCAACCCGGCCCCTGGCGCTGCTGGAGGTAACACTGAGCCTGGTCTGGTTTACCGCCGCGCTATTCTATGTGCGCAGCACCAGGACAGACTCCTAGCCCGCATTACTCACCGCGGGGCGAGGTGATCGCGCAGGGATTTGGATTCACCAGACATTTTCCGAGGAAGCGGAATACGGGCTGTATTTCCGACTAAGGAAAATGGCTGGTGGATTCAAGGAGCAAGCGAGGACTCGTCATCGTGGTGAGTAATGCGGGCTAGCCCGCATTACTCACTGACCTTCCGCCGGCTTACGCCCGTCGATACGGGCCAGCACGGATTTCACAAAGGGTATGGTCAAGCGCCGCTGGGCGGCCAGCGAGGCATGGTCAAGCTGTTCCATCAGTGAAAACAGCGCGGGCATATCCCGGGAACTGCGCCTGAGCAGGTAATTCCCTGCCTCGGCCGGCAAATCCAGCCCACGTACCCGGGCCCGCATCTGCAATGCAATCAGCCGTTGCTCATCATTCATCACATTCAGCGGATAAATCAGCCCCCAGGACAAACGTGAAACCAGATCCGGCAGTTCGATCCCTGCATTAGGCGGTCGCTGCAATCCTGATACAACCAGGCGCCCCTCCCCGTTGCGTATCCGGTTATAGAGGTTGAAAAGCGCCAGTTCCCATTCACGCTTGCCGGCAATCATCTGCACATCGTCGATACAAACCAGATCCAGCTCATCCAGGCCGTCCAGCCATGCGGTTGACATGTCTGCGCTATGTTCCAGTGGCAGGTAGGCTGCGGCGTATCCCGCCTGCGTTGCATGGTGGCAGGCAGACTGCAACAGATGCGACTTTCCGAGCCCGTGATCACCACACACATAGATAAAGCGCTCACCCGCCCCGCCGGCGCAGTGTTTGAGACTATCCACCACTTCCGCATTCGGCCCGGGGTAAAAGCTGCCGAAACGGGCGCTGTCCAGCAGGCCGATGCCGAGAGGTAACTGGGGATGCATCAGGAACCCGGCCGGCTTCTGAACCAGGCCCGCCGCCCCCAGGTCCATACATAGTCGATTCCGCTCCACACCGTGGTCACGAGCACACAAAAGATAAGGACACTCAGCATTCCGGCAGGTAGTCCGGTCATTACCTGCTGGAACATGGCCGTCATTACCAGCAGGATCTGTGTCAAGGTGTTCAATTTGCTGACCAGGGACGGATCCGCCTCAAGCCTTTCCACGCGTGCATGATAGACAATGGCCCCGGTAACGATTATCAGGTCGCGGGCAATAACCAGGATGACAAGCCAACCGGGAATCAGCTGCAGCCAGCCAAGTGTAATGAAACAGCATACCAGCAGTAACTTGTCGGCCAGCGGATCCATCAAGGCACCCAACCTGCTGGTCCAGCCGTACTGCTTGGCCAGAAAACCGTCCACTCCGTCCGAGACGCCGGCAAGCGTAAAGAGGATCAATGCTATCCCGAATTGCCCCTTCAGCAGGAACCAGACCACTGGCGGAACCAGCAGAAAGCGAAAAACGGTTATCAGATTGGGAATATCGCGTGCCTGCATTTACAGCCCGTATCAATCCTATGGTCTCAATCGATACTGTTCCGGGCCCCCCCCGGGTACCGGCTCCAGAATACGCCCGATAGCGAACAGTTGTTCCAGATTGCGGACAGAGCCGCTGATTTCCAGTTCGTAATCCATTCGGTCTCCCAGTACACGTGTGACCTGCAGACTCTTCACCGGTGTCAGGGAGCCAAGGTAGCTACTCAAACGCGCATAGTCATCGAACGATCTGATGTCCTGTACAGACAGGAGCATTTCTCCCATCAGCCCGCCGGTTTCCCGGACGGCGAACCGGGAAGCCAGCATATCAGTGGCAGTATCCACACTCTCGGCCAGCAATTCATCCAGTACTGCGGAGCTGTCTGACCAGGAGCGGTCATCACCGGCTACCTGCATTGTCCAGCGTGCCGACCAGCCACCGGATCGTTCCCTTTGCAATCGCCCCACCAGGATGGCCTGAGGTTGATAACGCGAGGATGCATCTTCGATCTTTGCGAGGAATTCTCCCCAGACATCGGTAAATTGGAGCCTGGACTGATCCTCCAGATCCATCAGCGGGAACAGGATCGGCAGCCCGCGGCGAGCCGCGGCTGCGCTCATGATATCCTGCACCGCTTTCCCGGACTCCGCAGAGAGCAGGTAACGCTCGCCATTATCGTCTACCGCTACCCAGGCAAGCGTGACGGGACGTTCATTGCCCCAGTAACCGACACCCTGTTGCCGAAGTGCCTGCTGCAAGGCATCTGCGTTGAAACCCACCCGCAACTGCAATGTTTCCTGCGCCTCATCGCCGGGTGCAGCGAAATAGCGGTACTGTTCAACAAAGTCTCCGGGGGATTTGAGAATGGACTGAACCCCCGGATCGGCAAGGATGCTCTGATCTCCCGTCAAGCGCACCAGCACCTCGCCGAGAGCCGTACGCAGGGCAGAAGCTCGCTGTTCCGGTTCCTGACTCACCACTGGCACCGTGGCTTCAAACAGGCCCTGCTGAGCCACGGCGGCCATGCCAGCCGCCAGCAGGGTTGCCAGCATGCACATCCGGGCAACAGAAAACACCCCGTTATTAACGCGAGCAGACATTGACCCGAACTCCGTATGTAAGCATTGATCCCATCCTGAACACCTGTGGTATTGCGCAAAATATCATAAAATACCTGTACAATTGTACCGATTTTATCGGTGACTGGCCCGGCCGTGACGAGTTTACATTCGCAGCGCTAGGCCAGTAACATGGAATGATCAGTGAATCCTTCGCAACTTCTGAAAACGGGATGATCTTTTCGGATATCGCCAGGGAACCGAACCGACCTGGATACCGCCCCGTCGGATACCGCTGGCCAAGCTATCGTAAAGGACATAAACATGCCAACCACACCCGATTCCGGTACGGACACCCGTCTCAGCTACCGGGATGCCGGCGTTGATATCGACGCCGGAAATCAGCTGGTCCAGAGAATCAAGTCGGCGGTTTCGCGCACGCGGCGCCCGGGGGTGCTGAGTGGACTGGGTGGTTTCGGCGCCCTCTTCGAACTGCCACTGGACCGTTTCCGGCAACCCGTCCTGGTTTCCGGCACGGATGGCGTCGGCACCAAGCTGAAACTGGCCGTGGAACTCGGCAAACATGACAGCATCGGTATCGACCTGGTGGCCATGTGCGCCAACGACATTGTGGTGCAGGGCGCGGAACCGCTGTTTTTCCTGGACTATTATGCCACCGGCAAGCTGGAACTGGATGTTGCAGCCAGCGTCATAGAAGGTATCTCCCGTGGCTGTGAACTGGCCGGTGTCGCGCTGATTGGCGGAGAAACCGCAGAGATGCCCGGTATGTACAACCGTGGAGAATATGATCTGGCGGGATTCTGTGTCGGTATTGTAGAAAAGGCGCACATGATCGACGGCCGGAAGGTAAAAGCGGGTGACGTGCTGATCGGACTGCCGTCATCGGGGCCGCATTCGAACGGCTATTCCCTGATCCGCAAGATCATAGACCACAGTGGAGTTGACCTCGGGACGATGCTCGATGGCAGGCCACTCGGTGAGTGGCTGCTCGCACCGACCCGCATTTATGTAAAGGCCCTGCTGTCACTCCTGCAAGAGGTCAGCGTCAATGCCCTGGCCCATATCACCGGCGGCGGGATCACCGAGAACCTGCCCCGCGTTCTGCCAGCGGATACCCGTGCCATCGTAAACACCGACTCATGGTCACAACCCGCGGTATTCCGCTGGTTGCAGGAAAATGGCAGGGTAACCAATGAGGAAATGTTCCGCACCTTCAATTGCGGAATCGGGATGATCCTGTGCGTTCCCGCGGACGAGGCAGCCCGTGCCATGGCACATCTCGAATCCATCGGCGAGCCTGCGATCGTCATCGGAGGCATGGCAATGGACGAGGGTGATCCATCCGTTGATTTACAGTTTTAACCCGGAAAATTCCCGCATCATGCCTAATCCGGCTTGCCTTCTGACACCACCGGGCAGACATTCCAGGTCAATAAAATCACAGCAATGCCAGTGTGCGGGAAGTGCAAGCCTGGAAGCGGGGAACTACCTTGTGCTCCGGCCTGTTTCCGGGTTCAGGGCCGCCGTGATCAACCATTCTGCATGGTAGTGATGAACCTCGACAGCACACCCGAATTCCCGATAGTGGTGCTGATTTCCGGGCGCGGCAGCAATCTGCAGTCCATCATCGACGCCGTTGCCGCTGGCAGCCTGCCCGTCACCATTTGCGCGGTAATCAGCAATCGTCCCGATGCGGACGGACTGCAACGGGCGAGGCGCGCAGGTATCGAGACCCGGGTGCTGGATCACCGCGGTTTCGACGATCGGGAAAGCTATGACACCGCTCTGCAGAAGCTGATCGATACCTGCAAACCACGCCTCGTGGTACTGGCCGGTTACATGCGCATCCTGAGTCCGGCCTTCGTAGCGCACTACAACGGCAGGCTGATCAATATACACCCTTCCCTGCTACCGGCCTTCCAGGGCCTGCATACCCATGCACGCGCACTGGAGTCAGGTGTCAGGAAACATGGCGCCAGCGTACATTATGTAACCGAGGAGCTCGACGGTGGCCCTCCCTTCCTCCAGGTTGAAGTCCCCGTGCTGGAGAACGATACCGAGGAATCACTGGCGGCCCGCGTCCTGGAACAGGAACACCGGATGTATCCAGTGGCGATCCGCTGGATTGCGGAAGGGCGTGTTTCGATGGATGCCGAGGGGCATGTGGTCCTGGACAGGCTGCTGCTGGATTCACCAGTCCGTTTCCAGGCCGATACAGGGCAGGGAAACGAGTCGAAAGGCATGAAGCATGTCGAAATATAACGCTGCCCTGCTTTATTTCATCCTGTCTGCCGGTGCCATGCGGTGCCTGGCGGCTCTCCCACCGGATTTCACAGCAACCCACCGTATTGAGTACAACGGCCTGCGTACCGGTATTGCGGAGGTAAGCTGGGAAATCGACCGGGACGGGACCTATGAATATGAATCGAGCAGCTGGAATACCGGACTGATATCCCTGTTTCGCAATAAACGCCGGCAGGAATCGAGCCTCGGATCCATCGGGCCGGATGGCATCCGGCCAAGGGTCTATCGTTATCAACTCACCGGTGGTCGCCAGGAACGGCATGCAGAACTGATTTTCGACTGGAAAAACAAACTGGTTGAGAACAGGGTAGATGGTACGCCCTGGGAGATGCAGATCCCTCACGGTACGGTTGACAAACTCAGCGTGCAGATCGCCATGATGCAGGAACTCGGCGAGGGCAAGACCGATTTTCGTTTCCCCGTAGCGGACGGAGGTAAATTGAAGACCTATCGTTTCAAGGTCATCGGCCGGGAAACCATAGACGGACAGGCAGGCCGTTTCGATACGATAAAGGTACAGCGACTTCGTGAGGATAACCGCGCAGACACGATCCTGTGGTGCGCTCCTTCTCTCAGCTACCTTCCGGTTCGGATCCTGCGACGGGAGGAGGATGAGGATGAATACCGGAGCGACCTGGAGAGCTACAGCGAGTCACTGGTTGTACATGGCAAGACCACAAGAGCATGGAACGAGCCTTGATGAGCTGTCTGTAAACAAGGCGGTCACGCACCACCAGAGGCGCAGCGCCTGAGGCATTACCGGCTCTTTCTGCGTCGCTTTTTGTGCTGGAATTTTTCGATTGCCCCGAGAAACTCTGCAGCCGGGATATCCGGTATCGAGTCATAACGGCTCTGCAGTTTTTCGACCACGGCATGAATATCCCTGGTCTCCGGGGCGATGTCCCCGGGATCCAGGGACATGCGCAATCCCAGCAGCCCGCCCAACATAATGCGTTCATAAACACTCCTCGGCGTGAGGGTGAGATCATCCTCATGGCCCAGCGCAGGAAAAGCCGCCCCGTTCAGGCGCTCGACCAGGGAACTGCAGGCGGCGTGGGCGTTCGCGTCCCTGCAGTCATATTCGGACCCGCCGCGGCGCACGACTTCGCGCGCATTGCGGCATCCGCAGGCACCTGAGGCCTGCACCATGGAGAAAGGGCATTTGTATTCCGGCATACTGGCTAGTCTCGCGGCACGCGCGGGATTATGACACAGGTTTTGTGTCAATCCCTACCGGGTCATCCTTAAACCCGACGAGCCCGCAATGAATCCATCAGGCGGATGCGCGGAATAGCAAGACTGTTTTCCCGGTGTACACGAAACCGGCCCGCCTGGATCCGGACGGGCCCGCTCACTTCGATGCCGTCACGGCGGCCTTGCGCGGTACTTTCAGCAACAGTGTCAGGGGGATGGCGCAAAGAGCCAGAACAGCCATCACTTCCATGACTTGTACCAGACTGAGGAAACCTGCCTGCTGACCCAGTATTCCGGTCAGCAGTGCGCCTGTCCCGGCAGTGCCGTCTGTGTAGCCTGTGTATTGCAGGAAATATTCATATGCCGGTGCCGTGGGATCGAGGTTACCGGCATAGCGGTTCCAGTTGGACTGGGTAGCACGATAGATCATGGTGGTAAGGAAGGTGACCCCGAGCGAGAAACCCAGGGTCTTTATCAGGTTGAAAAGCCCTGCACCTTCGTCCCGCAAGTCGGGGCGAAGTCCGCTGAAGGCCTGCGATGCGATCAGCGGGAAGGCGATCATCAGCCCGAAATCGATCATCATGCCGGGAACCATCGCCTGCGCGGGCCCGGTATCCAGATTAATACGGCTGAAGAGGAACCAGCCTCCAGAGAGTATGAGGCAACCGAGCGCGATCGCCGCACGCGCGCCCAGCAAGGCCGCCAGATGACTGGAGCACAGGCTGCCGGCAATAGCAGCAATGCCATAACTGCCGATTACCAGCCCGGAGGTCAGTACGCTCCAGCCCAGATAATCACTGAACAGCTGCGGACTAAGCACCAGCAAACCCAGAAAGGCGCTCGAGATGATCGCAATCAGCAAACAGCAGGCGGCAAAATTGAGGTTCGACAGCAGATTCAAACGGATGACATTGTCCTCGCCAATCAGCATCCCCCTGCCCGCAAAGGCAACGAAACTGCCGGCAGCCAGAATAAAGAGCGTGACTATCGCATGGGAGGAAAACCAGTCCAGGCGATTGCCCTGGTCCAGTGCCACCTGCAAGCTCACCAGAAACATGGCGAGCAGTACCAGTCCCGGCCAGTCGGTCTTGACCTGCCGGGATGCCACAGGACGAATGAATCGCGAGATAAGAACCAGGGCCAACACGCCGATCGGCAGGTTGATCCAGAAGTTCCAGCGCCAGTCCAGTTCATTCACCAGATACCCCCCCAGTGCAGGCCCGATGGCGGGACCGCCGACCACCCCCATCGACCAGATGGACAAAAACCGGTTGCGGTCCTTGCCAGGAACGGCATCGACCAGAATGGACTGGGAAATGGGAATCAGCGGACCGCTGAAAAGCCCCTGAAGAAACCGGAAGAAAACAATCTGGTCTATGGAAGCGGCCAGTCCGCAGGCTGCCGACATGAGCGCGAAACCAACGACTGCAACGATGGCGAGCCGCTTTCTGCCAAGCAACCGCGACAAATGGCCTGTTATTCCGATAATGATTGCCTGGCCCGCCGTGAATGCGGTCACCACCCAGGTAATCTCATCCGGGGTTGCACCCAGATTCCCCGCCATATAGGGCAAGGCCACGGTAACAATCGACATATCCACCGTCGCCATGATAGACACGAGCAGGGTCGTGACCACCAGCATATTGCGGTGAAAGCCGGGTTGTAGTGGCTCCAGGACGCCGGGATCTGGGGCAGGCACCGGAACGATTCCACTCAGTTCCGGTCGTGGACCGTCTGCCCGGGCGGATGCGCGTACTCCTCGATCAGCGGGGCATTCTTCTCGATGGTGACCTCGACACTGGCACCCAGCCGGAAGGGATGCCTGGAATCCCGCTCCAGCATGCGAATCCGGACTGGAATCCGCTGCGTAACCTTGACCCAGTTACCCGTTGTATTCTGCGGCGGCAGCAATGAAAAGGAAGCGGCAGAACTTCCGGATATGCTCTCCACCACACCCTTGAATGCGCGATCACCATAGATATCCACCTTCACGCTTGCCGGCATGCCAGGCTTTATGCCTTTCAACCGGGTCTCCTTGAAATTGGCCTGCGCCCACCAGTTGTCCGTTTCGACAAAGGGGAAGAGCCTGTCCCCCGGGCGCACCACATCACCCGTGCGAAGTGTGAATTCGGTTACCTGTCCATCTGCAGGTGCCTTGACCAGGGCCCACTCCAGATTGATCCTTGCGAGTTCGATCTCCACCTCCGCCAGTTCGAGGCGCGCCTCTTGCACCGCATCATCACCGAGCTTGACGATGGCCTCCTGGAGTTGTGCCTTGATCTCCAGCAGTTTCTCCATGGCAACACTCAGTTCATTCTCGTAGCTTATGGTACTCAACTGCGAAGCGGCCCCCTTCTTGACCATTTCCTCATAGCGTTCGGCATACTGCTTCGCCGTAGCCACCATTGCCTCCTGCTCCCTGACCCGGGCCCTTGCCGCATTCACCGCCGCCTTGTCGGCCTCGATGGCATGACGAATCAGGATCAGTTCCTTCTGCGCCTTTTTCAGATGTTCCCGGTAGGGGCGGGGATCGATCTGGAACAGCGGCTCACCTGCTCGTACAAACTGGTTGGGGGAAACAAAGAGTTGGATGACCTGTCCGGCAACCTGGGGCCTGATCCATACATAATGGGCACGTAATAAGGCATCCTCGGTTGCGGGATGCTTGCGTTCGTAGTGCCAGAATGCATAGAAGCCGGCGAACAGCGCCGCACTGATGAGCAGCGCAGCGATCAGGATGGTGATTTCCCTGCCGCGGCTGTACTGTTTTTTTACCGGTTCCCGCTCCCGCGTATCGCCACTACCGCCATTGTTACCGGTCTCTGCCATGGGTACCCCATTGTCGAATGCTCAGGTTGTAATGACCCGCTTCCGGTGCAATCTGCCAGATTAAAGACAGCGTATAACGCTGGCAGGAATCGCGGACAGTGTCTACCGGATCTTTCGAAATCAGGTAGAAAGTTTTATGCACCCGTTGCGGTGAGTTGATCGTAGTCGGGAGCTGTCGACGTACTGCCCGTGCCTTTCCCTGGCAGTCCAGTCTGTCTGCATAAAAAGGGCGGAGGCAGATGCGCTAACTCCCCCGCTGGCTCCGGATACCCAATTATCCGTCAGTCGACGCTTCGCGCCCCACCCGCGAAATCCTGGCTTTCAAGCCTTCGGCAGGGTAACCCCTTTCTGTCCCTGATACTTGCCGCCACGGTCCCGGTACGAGGTCTCGCATGGTTCATCGGACTGGAAGAAAAGCATTTGCGCACAGCCTTCGTTGGCGTAGATCTTCGCCGGCAATGGCGTGGTATTGGAGAATTCGAGCGTGACATGCCCTTCCCACTCCGGTTCCAGCGGTGTCACATTGACGATAATGCCACAGCGTGCCAGGCTGGATTTTCCCAGGCAAATAACCAGCACGTCACGCGGGATACGAAAGTACTCAACCGTTCGGGCAAGTGCAAAGGAGTTCGGCGGGATGATGATCTCGCTGGAGCGGATATCAACGAAACTGTCTTCATCAAAGTTCTTGGGATCCACAATCGCCGAATGCACATTGGTGAAGATCTTGAATTCATCGGCGCAGCGCACATCATAGCCATAGCTGGAAGTGCCGTAGCTCATCACCCTGACACTGCCATTGGCCCGCACGGACCCGGGCTCGAAGGGCTCGATCATTCCCTGCTGATCCGCCATGCGGCGGATCCATATGTCGGACTTGATCGTCAAGTCAGTTGTTCTGGATGACGATTTGCGGGAACTTGGCCGCGTAATCCTTGCCCTGCAGCGACAACCTGGCAGCCGTCCTGCGGGCAATCTCGCAGTAGATCTGCGCAATGCGGCTGTCGGGCTCTGCGACCACCGTGGGCTTGCCGGAATCCGTCTCCTCCCGAATGCGGATATCCAGCGGCAGGGCGCCGAGGAAATCCACGTCATGCTGTTCGGCCATGCGCTGACCACCGCCGTCGCCGAAGATATGTTCCTCGTGACCGCATTCACTGCAGATGTGGATACTCATGTTCTCGACTATTCCGAGCACGGGCACTTCCACCTTTTCAAACATCTTCAGGCCCTTGCGGGCATCCAGCAGGGCGATGTCCTGCGGCGTGGTCACGATCACCGCACCACTGACCGGAACCTGCTGGGCAAGCGTGAGCTGGGTATCTCCGGTGCCGGGCGGCAGGTCGACAACCAGATAATCCAGGTCGTCCCAGTTGGTATCGTTCAGGAGTTGCTGCAGTGCCTGCGTGACCATGGGACCTCGCCAGATCATGGGCGTTTCCTCATCCACGAGAAACCCGATGGACATGGCCTGGATGTCATAGCTGATCATCGGTTCGAGCGAGCGCCCGTCCTTCGATTCCGGCTTCCCGTGTACCCCCAGCATCCTGGGCTGACTCGGACCGTAGATATCCGCATCCAGCATACCCACCCTGGCACCCTCCGCCGACAGCGCCAGCGCGAGATTGACGGCCGTGGTTGATTTGCCCACTCCACCCTTTCCGGATGCAACCGCGATAATATTCTTGATGCCCTCGAGATGCTTGACGCCTTTCTGTACCTTGTGGGCCACTACCGATGAAGAGGCATCAACCCGGGCACTGCTGACTCCGTCAATGGATTCAACCAGCTCCTTCAGCTTCCCGGATAGCTGGTCGGTGTAGCCTTTTGCCGGGTACCCCAGCACCACACTGACGGTCACATTGCCGCCATCAATACCGATATCCTTTACACACTTTGTGGAAACCAGATCCTTTTCCATATAAGGATCCACGTATTCCTTGAGCTTGTCTTCAACCTGCTCTCGGGAGACATCTGCCATTTCTCGACTCCTGCCTGATTACCGCAACCGGCACCAGGAATCTGTTCTCTGAAAACGATCGGGCATTGTACACGATCCGTGCGGGTCCGTCGCCTCGGCTTTCACCAACCACCGCACAAATACCGGGTATATGGCATACTTGTCACATTGTTACCTTCAAAACTGTAACAGGCTTCCTGATCGATATGGACAAAACCCGGCGCACCATCCTGGTCACCAGCGCGCTGCCCTACGCGAACGGCTCGATACACCTTGGGCATCTGGTGGAATACATACAGACCGACATCTGGGTGCGATTCCAGAAAATGCGAGGCCATGACTGTGTTTATGTCTGCGCCGATGATGCCCATGGAACGCCGATCATGCTGCGGGCGCAGCAGGAAGGCATCAACCCTGAAGCGCTTATCGCGGCCATGCACGAGGAACACCAGGCCGATTTCACCGATTTCCTTATCGAGTTCGATAATTATCACACCACCCATTCACCGGAAAACCGGTCGCTGTCGGAACAGATCTATAGTGCGCTGCAGGATGCGGGGCACATCACCACCCGCAAGATCACCCAGGCCTATGACCCGGAACAGGAAATGTTCCTTCCGGACCGATTCATCAGGGGAACATGCCCCCGATGCGGTACTGCCGACCAATACGGCGACAGCTGCGAGTCCTGCGGTGCAACCTATTCACCCACAGAATTGAAGGATGCCGTATCGGTCGTTTCCGGCGCCAGACCGATCGAGCGGGAATCCCTGCATTATTTTTTCCGACTGGCGGACTTCGAGCCCATGCTGCGGGAATGGACCACAGCCGGCCACCTGCAGGCAGAGGTCGCCCACAAACTGGACGAATGGTTCGAACAGGGTCTGCGGGAATGGGACATATCCAGGGACGCCCCCTATTTCGGATTCAGGATTCCCGGAACCGATGACAAGTATTTTTATGTCTGGCTGGATGCACCAATCGGTTACATGGCCAGTTTCAGAAATCTGTGCGAGCGCAGCGGCCGCGATTTCGATACCTGGTGGAAGGCAGACAGCGAGACGGAACTGTATCACTTCATTGGCAAGGACATTATCTACTTCCATGCCCTGTTCTGGCCAGCCATGCTTTCCGGGGCCGGCTTCCGTACCCCGACGGCTGTCTATTCCCATGGATTCCTGACGGTCGATGGCCAGAAGATGTCCAAGTCCCGGGGTACCTTCATCAAGGCACGCACCTATCTGCAGCACCTGGATCCGGAATACCTCAGATATTATTTCGCCGCCAAACTCGGCGACGGCATCGATGACCTGGATCTGAATCTCGAGGACTTCATCGCACGCGTCAACAGCGACCTGGTCGGCAAGGTAGTCAATATCGCCAGTCGCTGCGCCGGCTTCCTCAGCAAGCGATTTGAAGGCCGCCTGTCTTCCATCTGCACCATCCCCGGACTCTACCGGGAATTCACCGATGCCGGTGCGGACATTGCCGGTCACTACGAGGCCCGTGAGTACGGTCATGCGATTCGTATGATCATGGCCTTGGCCGACCAGGCAAACCAGTATATCGATGAAGGCAAACCCTGGGTGTTGGCGAAGGAGGCCGGCAGGGAACAGGAGGTGCAGGATATCTGCAGTGCGGGCCTGAACCTGTTTCGCGTTTTGATTGCCTACCTGAAACCGGTACTGCCGGCAACGGCAGAAAAGGCAGAGGCCTTTCTGAATATCGAACCCCTGAGCTGGGATGCCGTGGAAACACCACTCGAAGACCATGCCATCAGGAAATTCAAGCCACTCATGACGAGAGTGGAAAAGGAGAAAATCGACGCCATGCTGGAAGACTCCAGGGAACACCTCGAAACGGACAACCGTGCTGTTGGCAAACCGGCAATGGAGCCACTTGCAGAGACCATCAGTTTCGATGAGTTCTCGAAAGTGGACCTGCGTATCGCACGGATCGCGCAGGCCGAGTCCGTCGAAGGCGCCGATAAACTCCTCAGACTGACACTCGATCTGGGTGGCGAGACCCGAACTGTATTCGCGGGCATCAAGTCTGCCTATCGTCCAGAAGACCTGGTGGGCCGGTTAACCGTACTGGTTGCCAACCTCGCACCGCGAAAAATGCGCTTCGGGATCTCCGAGGGAATGGTGCTCGCCGCCGGCCCCGGCAAGGAGGATCTGTGGATACTGCAACCCGATGACGGGGCGCAACCCGGCATGCGGGTAAAATAGGTCCCTGACACTGCAAAGATGGCCGAATACGCTCTCATTCTCGTCAGCACCGTACTGGTCAATAACTTTGTGCTGGTACGCTTCCTCGGCCTGTGTCCATTCATGGGTGTATCGCGCAATGTGGATACGGCGACCGGCATGGCCCTGGCTACCACTTTCGTACTCACCCTTTCATCGGTTTGCAGCTATCTTGCCAATCAGTATCTGCTGGCCCCGCTGGGCATCGAGTACCTGCGAACCATAACCTTTATCCTGGTTATCGCCGTGGTGGTCCAGTTCACCGAGATGGTCGTCCACAAGACCAGCCCCCTGCTCTACCAGGTACTTGGCATCTTTCTGCCTCTGATCACCACCAATTGCGCCGTACTGGGTGTGGCACTGCTGAACATCCAGGAAGACCATACTTTCCTGCAATCGGCATTCTACGGTTTCGGCGCTGCCGTCGGTTTCTCCCTGGTACTGATCCTGTTCGCCTCCATCCGCGAGCGGGTTGCCGCTGCCGACGTGCCTGCCGCCTTCCGGGGACCGGCCATTGCGCTGATCACGGCAGGCCTGATGTCGCTGGCCTTCATGGGATTCTCGGGACTGGTGAAGGGCTGAACACGATCATGCATACAATCCCGGCACCTCTCGCCGATGGAGCATAACCATGCTGGTTGCCATGCTTGCCATTGGAAGCCTTGCCGCTCTTTTCGGCCTGATTCTTGGTTATGCCGCAATTCGCTTCCGGGTCGACAGTGATCCGGTTGCCGACAAGATCGATACCATCCTTCCACAGACCCAGTGCGGACAATGCGGATTCGCAGGCTGTCGACCGTATGCAGAGGCCATCGCGGCGGGAGAAGCGGATATCAACCAGTGTCCACCCGGGGGTGACACAACCATCCAGTCACTGGCAGACCTGCTGGGACGCGACCCCAAGCCACTGAATGACGAGCACGGCGTGCACAGGGAAAAAATGATCGCGATCATTGACGAACAGACCTGCATCGGGTGCACTTTGTGTATTCAGTCCTGCACGGTGGATGCCATACTCGGTGCCGCAAAACCGATGCATACCGTAATCGAGAGTGAATGGACTGGCTGCGAACTATGCCTGCCACCCTGCCCGGTAGACTGCATCAGAATGGAACCCCTGAAAACGAACATATCCAGCTGGAAGTGGCCACTCCCCGAACCCCGTGGCAGTTCAGCCACAGGATTGCCCACGCAGCAGGTTTGAGGACGGAAACCCGTGCCAGACCAGAAAGCACATCTCCATACCTGTCCTGGCGGACTGGTGCTGCCCGGCAACAAGTCAGTATCCACTGCCTTGCCAATCGTGGGGCCGGTGATACCCGCTCGTCTCACGCTTCCCCTGCAACAGCATATCGGTGGACCATCCAATCTGCTGGTAAGCCCGGGAGAATCGGTAAAAAAAGGGCAGCCATTATCCATTGCAAGCGAATACATCAGTGCGCCGGTGCATGCCCCGACCTCGGGTACCGTTGTGGACATCGGCAATTACCCGGTACCCCATCCTTCGGGCATGCAGGCACAGTGTGTGATCCTGGAAACCGACGGAAGGGATGAACGCTTTCAGCCACACCATGGCACGGAACACTACAGCCAGCTCGAACCCTATAACCTGCGCGGCAGGATCCGGGAGGCCGGTATAGTCGGCCTGGGTGGCGCAGGCTTCCCCACGCCGGTGAAACTCAATCCCGGTCCCGGCAGGGAAATCGACCTGCTGATTATTAACGGGATTGAATGTGAACCCTATATCACCTGTGACGACATGCTGATGCGGGAAGCGGCCGATGAAATCATTGGCGGCCTGCAGATCATCCGCCACGCACTTCAGGTACGGGAGTGCATTATCGCGTTAGAAGACAACAAACCCGAGGCGATCACCGCAATCGAGAATGCGATTGAAACCTCGGATAACCAACACATCCGGGTCAGCGCCATACCGGCAGTCTATCCTTCCGGAGGTGAGCGGCAGCTCATCAGGATCCTGACCGGTCTGGAAGTCCCGACCCAGGGTTTGCCCTCTGATATCGGCATCATCTGTCACAACGTGGCCACCATCGCCGCCGTTTACCGGGCAATTGTTGAACACGAACCACTGATCTCGCGCATCGTGACGATCACCGGGGCCGGGGTTGTGCAACCGCGCAACATCAGGGCCCTGATCGGCACGCCGATCAGCGAGCTGGTTGAACAATGTGATGGTTACACCGAGGGTGTCGAACGCCTGATCATGGGGGGCCCCATGATGGGATTTGCATTGCCCTCAGACCACCTGCCCGTCATCAAGACAACCAATTGTCTGATCGCGGCTACCCGCGACGAGATGCCACCGCCCCGGCCAGCCATAGCCTGTATCCGCTGCGGAGAATGCGCCCGGGCCTGCCCGGCAAGCCTGTTGCCGCAACAATTGTACTGGCATGCAAAAAACAGTGATTTCGACAAGGCACAGGATTACAAGCTCTTCGATTGCATTGAATGCGGCTGCTGCGCCTATGTGTGTCCCAGCCACATACCGCTGGTGCAGTATTACCGGTACGCCAAGACGGAGATCTGGGCACTGGAGCAGGAACGCGAAAAGTCGGAACGGGCAAGGCGGCGTCACGATTTCAGGCTCAAGCGGCTGGAACAGATCAAGCAGGAACGGGCGCAGCGACTGCAACACAAGAAGGACGCCCTGAAAAAGACGGTCCGCAAGGACGAGGACCCCCGAAAAGCAGCTATCCAGGCAGCGCTGGAACGCGTCCACGCAAAAAAGATTTCATCCGGTGATGTCGCGAAAAACGTGGATAACCTGACAAATGAACAAAGCAAGATGATCGATGAGGTAGACCGGAGAAGGAGCAAAAAACAGGATTCCCCCCGGGAAACGAGGCATTGATGGAGTTTCGGTCCAACACATCTCCGCACATCACAGGAACCGGCAGTGTACCGGCTGTTATGCGCGAGGTACTCTATGCCCTGATACCCGGGGCCGCTGTTTTCTGCTGGTTCTTCGGCTGGGGCGTTCTTGTCAACCTGGCGCTCGCTGCGGGTACCTCAGTGGCGGCAGAGGCTGCCATGCTGCGCCTGCGTGGCAGGCCAGTGGCCACTACCTTGCGCGATAACAGCGCCCTGCTCACCGGTGTCTTGCTGGCGCTCTGTCTGCCTCCGCTGGTCCCGTGGTGGATACCCGTGATCGGGGCACTCTTTGCCATCGTCGTCGCCAAGCAGTTCTACGGCGGGCTGGGGTACAATCCGTTCAATCCCGCCATGGTCGGCTATGTGGTCTTGCTGATTTCCTTTCCTTTCGAACTTACCCTCTGGCCTGTACCCAATGCCATGGCCGGTAACGGTCCCGGGCTGCTTGATACACTGCGCATGAACCTGGCCGGTATTTTGCCCGATGGCACCGCAATCGATGCACTGACCATGGCAACCCCCATGGACACCATCAAGACCGGACTGGGATTGAACCAGACCCTCAGCGAGATCATGAGTGGACCAGCCTTCGGGGCATACAGCGGCACCGGCTGGGAATGGATCAATCTCCTGTTCCTGCTGGGAGGCTTGTGGCTGATGTGGCGCAACATCATACAATGGCAGATCCCGGCCGCGATGCTTGTCTCCCTGTTCGTCTTCGCATTGCTCTTTTACCTGTCCAATCCGGATGTCTATTCATCACCGGTATTTCATCTGTTAAGCGGTGCCACCATGCTCGGCGCCTTCTTTATCGCCACTGACCCTGTCTCGGCCTGCACGACTACCCGTGGCCGGCTGCTTTATGGTGCCGGGATCGGCTTTTTTGTGTATATCATCCGCACCTGGGGTGGCTACCCCGATGGCGTTGCCTTCGCCGTACTACTGATGAATATGGCGGCACCCACCATTGATTACTACACCCAGCCACGCGTCTTCGGCCATCGTCGGGACTGAAGTCAAGATCAGAAATGAATATCCGCCAGATCATTCTGACTGCCGTATTCCTGCTCCTTTTCGCCATCACAGGAACCGGACTGGTATCCTTCACACATGAGGCAACGAGGGAACGTATAGCCGAAAATGAACGACTCGCGCTGTTGCGCAGCCTGCATCAGCTCATTACACCGGAAAGGCATGACAACAAACTCTTTCATGATGCGATCCAGGTTCGAGACAGGCGCCTCGACATCCAGGATCCGGTAGCGGTTTACCGGGCACGCATGAAAGACGAGCCGGTGGCACTGGTTCTGTCGCCGGTCGCGCCGGATGGTTACAGCGGCAGGATCAAGCTGCTGGTCGGCATCAACTACGATGGCAGCCTGACAGGCGTACGAGCAGTCACTCACCACGAGACTCCGGGACTGGGTGATGCCATTGAGGCGGAGCGATCCGACTGGGTGCTCGACTTTGACGGTCGATCGATAGGAGATCCGGATATTGAAGGCTGGGGAGTAAAAAAGGATGGTGGCATCTATGACCAGTTCACGGGCGCAACCATCACACCCCGCGCCGTGGTGAAGGCGGTACGCAATTCCCTGTTATACTACAATGAGAACCGGGAGTTGCTGTTCCGTGCGGATGAGCGCCGCGAGGAAGAACCCGGTGACAAACCGCAGCAGTAAATCAACTGGTCTCCCGCACCCCGAAAGCGTGAGTGATGACCGGAAACGGAGCCTCGTTGTATGAATGATCCGGGATCGGGATACAGGCAGATTATCAAGGATGGTCTCTGGGCCAACAATACCGGTCTGGTGCAATTGCTCGGCCTGTGCCCCCTGCTGGCAGTAACCACCAACCTGATCAACGGGCTCGGACTGGGACTGGCGACCACGCTCACACTGGTTGCCTCGAATGTGACGGTATCCCTGTCTCGCAGGCTGGTGCGCCAGGAAGTACGCATTCCCGTATTCGTACTGATCATTGCATCGGTCGTCACGGTCATCGAAATGGGGATGAATGCCTGGTTTCATGATCTGTACAAGATACTCGGAATCTTCATTCCGCTTATAGTGACCAACTGTGTGATTATTGGCAGGGCGGAATCCTTCGCCTCCCGGCAACCCGTGGATCGTGCATTGGTTGATGCCCTGGCCATGGGCATCGGTTTCACCCTCGTGCTGGTCTCACTCGGTGCCATGCGCGAAATCATCGGTAACGGGACCTTGTTGTCCCATGCACACCTGATGTTCGGAGAGGGTGCACGCAATCTAAGCATGACACTGGTTGCTGACTACCGCGGTTTCCTGCTCGCCATCCTGCCGCCCGGCGCATTCATCGGCCTGGGTTTGATCATCGCCCTCTACAACGTGATAAAGGAACGCCGGCAAAGGGAACCGGTGCCCGCGTCACAAGCTGTCACGAAAACGGCATAAGCCGGGGATCGAAGCCTGTGCGCGTCCCGGCCGTCTCCCCGATGCCATACGGTATCACTCCCTGCATGACCGGTATGGCGCATGGTCCTCGCGCAGATTGATGGAACTACGGAATTACCATCCATGAACAGCTCCGGGCGCAGAAAGATATTCGAACGCCTGCGCGAGGCTGACCCGCACCCCACCACGGAACTGCATTACAACAGTCCGTTTGAACTGTTGATCGCGGTTATCCTGTCAGCGCAATCCACCGACAAGGGCGTCAACAAGGCCACCGACAAGCTGTTTCGGGTAGCCAATACACCGGCTGCCATGGGTAAACTGGGGGAAAACGGTCTCCGTGGCTATATCAAGACCATCGGCCTGTACAATACCAAGGCCGGAAATATCATCAAAACCTGCGCCATTCTGGAACAGAAATACGGTGGCGAGGTTCCAGACGACCGGAAATCCCTCGAATCCCTGCCAGGTGTCGGGCGCAAGACCGCCAATGTCCTCCTCAATACCGCATTCGGGCATCCCGTCATGGCGGTGGACACCCATATCTTCAGGGTCTGCAACCGTACCGGTATCGCCCCCGGAAAGACCGTTCTCGAAGTAGAAAAAAAACTCGAGCGCATGGTGCCCGCTGAATTCAAACTGAATGCCCACCACTGGCTGATACTGCTGGGACGCTACACGTGCCTGGCACGAAAACCGAAGTGTACGGAGTGCCTGATCGCTGAACTGTGTGACTTCTCCGACAAGACGGCATAAGAAATCATTCCAGCCTATCCTGTCTTGTTTCAGTCAGAAACAGCATTACCTATGAGCTGCAAGCGAGTATCCAGTAAGGAAATCACACCTGTTCGGTACGACACAACACCGTCTGCAGCAGTCCGTAAAGCCTTGCCGTTGAGTCTGCTCCTCACCACGCGAAGAAGCAGGGCCATGGCCTCACGATATTGTGCTATATTGCAATTAAGTTGACACAGATCATGGTATTTCAGAAATAAAGGAAACTTTTCCGCATAAAGTCAGTCGTAATGGCTGACGATGTGACAATAAATGCCGCACCAGCGGCAGACAAGCAAGGCGGTCGATCGATCGCTTTTTCCAACCCTGCTAATGGAGAAAGACTCTGATGGCTAAGAAATCCACCCTGAAACCCGTATCAATTGCACTCGGCACCGCTTTGGTAACCACGCTGGCGGCCACCCCGGCAGCCAATGCCGCGGATAATCCCTTTGCCATGACCGAGCTTTCCAGTGGCTACCTGGTTGCCGGATCCCATGAAGGAAAGTGTGGTGAAGGCAAGTGCGGCGGCGAGAAAAAGGCCGGTGAAGAAGGCAAGTGTGGCGAAGGCAAGTGCGGCGGCGAGAAAAAGGCCGGTGAAGAAGGCAAGTGTGGCGAGGGCAAATGCGGCGGCGAGAAAAAGGCCGGTGAAGAAGGCAAGTGTGGCGAGGGCAAATGCGGCGGCGAAAAGCATTAAAATCGCCTGAACAGCATGCCTGAACCACACTATCCTGTTACAGGAACAGGTCTCGGACTGCGGCGGACCCTCATGGGTCCGCTCGCCGACGAGCCACCACGCGCTGTCAATTTCCTGGAGATCGCCCCCGAAAACTGGATCGGTGTCGGTGGACACTTGGGCAGGGACTTCAGGGGATTTACGGAAAGATACCCGATTGTGGCACATGGTCTGTCCCTCTCCATAGGCAGCCCCAGTGCGCTGGACGAAACATTCCTGCAGCGCCTCAAGCGTTTTCTGTGCGATCACGGCATACGCGCCTACACTGAGCACCTGAGTTACTGCAGTGATGACGGTCATCTCTACGACCTGCTACC
>JARFQV010000328.1 GCA_029287615.1 Pseudomonadota bacterium
AGGCACTGCTCAAGGTGCTTAGTGATGCCAGCGCCTGGCGGAAACTGTCGCGTAATGGATTGAACGGGGTAAAACAGCACTATTCCTGGCAGGCGCATACGCAGGTCTATGTCTCCGCGTTGCAGTCACTACTGGCATCAACCAAAACCACTCCCCCGATAACACCCCGACGACGTGCAAGCCTGTATCACGACCGGGCGATCTTCAGCGACCTGGACCAGAACCTGCTCGGTGACTCTGAATCACTGGCCGATTTTCTCGATGTCATGAAGATATACCGCAAGTGCACCACGTTCGGCATAGCGACCGGCCGGCGCCTGGACTCGGCATTGCGAATCATGAAACGCTATGGTATCCCACAACCGGATATCCTGATCACCAGTCTGGGTACCGAGATCTGCTATGCGCCCCGCCTGACCCGGGATCGTGCCTGGGCCGAACACATCGATCACCTCTGGAAGCCCCGGGCGATTATCCGCGCCCTGGGCGACCTGCCGGGTATCGAGTTACAGTCGAAGATAGAACACAGCCGGTTCAAGATCAGTTATTACATCGATCCGGGACAGGCACCGGGTCTGGACGAGATCAACAGCATTTTGCACCAGCAGGAACTTACTGCGAATACCTTCCTGTCGTTCGGCCAGTTTCTGGATATCGTGCCCGTGCGGGCATCCAAGGGATTCGCCTTGCGCTGGTGCGCCGATCAGTGGGACATCCCGCTGGAGAACATGCTGGTCGCTGGAGGTTCCGGCGCCGACGAGGATATGATGCGCGGCAACACCATGGCCGTGGTCGTGGCCAACCGCCACAACGAGGAACTATCTGGCCTGGTGGAGTACGAGAATATCTACTTTGCCAAACAACCCTGTGCGGCCGGTATACTCGAGGCCATCGAGCACTACGACTTCCTGGGTAGCTGCGACCTGTCCGGAGCATGAGCATGCGGCTGTCAGGTGCGGGTCCCGGCACTCCGAACCGCCTGAAGGCTCACAACCGGATTCGTATGAAGCATGGAGCCGGCTTGCCGCTATATATAGCATATTATTTTCATTTCAGTTGCCTTCGCACCGTGTAGAACCATACACAGTATGGAGGGACGGGAACCAGCCAATGTCTGAAATCGAACGGCCAATAATCTTCGGCGAAGTATTGTATGACTGTTTCCCGGATGGTCAGGCCGTGCTCGGTGGCGCGCCTTTTAACGTGGCCTGGCATCTGCAGGGTTTTGGCCTTTCCCCGCTATTCATCTCCAGGGTCGGTGATGACCCGCTCGGCCGCCATGTCAGGGATACCATGCACAGACATGGTATGAACACCTCCGGATTGCAGATGGACTCAGCCCACCCGACCGGAAAGGTAAACATCACCCTGAAGGGCGACCATCACAGCTTCGAGATCATTCCGGATCAGGCCTATGATTACATCGTCTCGGATGCGCTGCCACCACTGCCGGAGACCGCGCTGTTCTACCATGGCAGTCTGGCCGCCAGAAACCCGGTCTCGGAGCAGACGCTGGCATTTCTGCGCATGCGCTATTCCAACAGGCGCATGATCGATGTCAACCTGCGCAGCCCGTGGTGGCGACCCGAACAGGTCCTGGAGATGATCGACGGTGCCTGGCTGGCCAAGCTCAACGATGAGGAATTGCTGCAACTGACACCGGATGCCGAAGAGGATGCAATCCGCATGCAGCGGCTGATCGAGAATGCAGGGCTGCAACTGCTGCTGATTACCCGTGGCGCTGCCGGAGCCGAACTGCTGACCGCCGGCGGAGACCGTTACCGGGTAGCGCCGGATTCCATAACCAGTGTGGTCGATACAGTCGGTGCCGGCGACGCGCTGACCAGTGTACTGATCGCAGGTGTATTGAAGGGCTGGCCGTACCGGCAGTCACTGAAACGCGCACAGACCTTTGCCACTGCCATTGTCGGTCGCCGTGGCGCAATCGTCGATGAGCCGGGTTTTTATCAGCCATTTATAGACGAATGGGAACTGGTATGACACTGGAGCGGGAATTTCTGAAATCCCTCCAACGCTACTTCAGGGAAGAACGCAATACTGCGCACCTCTCGCTTCACCAGTTACAGGACCTTGGCAAACCATTGTTGCTGCGCGGTGAGATGCAGGACGTATTCGCATGGCTGCGCAAAACCACCGGTGCAGAGAGCCTGACCGGAAGTCCTCTGGACAGAATGCTGCAGGCGACTCAGGAAGCAGTCATCGATGCAGACTGGTTTTACTTTGCCCTGCGTATCAGGGTCGGACGCTGGGCTTATCTGAAACTGAACAGCAACCTGATGTCGGTCGAGGAGATACCGGTATGCGATTTTCTGCATGTCAAGGAACGTCTTGTCGACAACCAGCCGGAGAGCACGGAAGATATACTGGAAATCGATCTTGAACCCTTCCTGCGTGGCTTCCCGAAAATGCACGAGACGCGCTCGATCGGACGAGGCGTGGAGTTTCTCAACCGCCGCCTCTCCAGCCAGTTATTCGAGGATAGCGGCAAGGGCAATCGCCTGTTGCTCGATTTTCTGCGTGTTCACCGTTACCGGCAGCAGAC
>JARFQV010000096.1 GCA_029287615.1 Pseudomonadota bacterium
AAGCCGGCTGCTCAGTTCAGCGTATCCAGAAAGGAACAAGGAGGTAGGAAGATGAAAGCAAGTACCCATACAGACAAGACATTTTTCCCTGACAGGATGAATGCAACACGGTTTTTTACTGTCATGGCGATATGCTTCCTGTGCCTGATTATGGTCCCTGTGCGCGCCGGGGCAGATTCGGTAATGGCATTACCCGGCGGGGGCGAGAATATAATGGTGACCTTCGATGAGTTGACGCAAATGACCGAATTCCCGCTTAGCTATCGCGGCGTAACCTATACACGCGTAGAAGGGAATTTACAGATGATCTGGAACATACCCGGTATGCCCGTTACGCGATACGTCAAATCACCGATGCTCGCTACAACAGCACCTGTCGAACTGGATCCTGGTGATCCGGCAAACCGTATCAGTGTGCGACTCGACTTCGAGATTCCTACCCGGTTCTTCGGTTTCAGTCTGGGATTCAATGACCGTCTGCAAGCACCCAACGGCGCAGTAGTGTCAGACATTGGTTCGGTGGTTCTGAGTTTTAGTAACGGTGAGCAGCAGACCTATCCCCTTTCCGCCACCCGCGTATTGTGCTGTACGGAAACCCGCTTTGACTATGTCGATGCGGACGACGGCATTACAGGAAACGGGCTTGTGGAGAGCGCGCTGATCACGCTCGATTACAGGTACGATCCGTTTGCACCCGGTTCCGGTTATCCGGGCGATACGTTTGGCTTGAAGTTCATGGGGATTGACGATGTGACCTACTCAACTACCATCGTACCCGAGCCCATGGACATTGCTATCGACATCGATCCCGGCAAGGAACCCAATGTGATCAACCTGAACTCCCGCGGTACCGTCCCGGTAGCCGTGCTTGCACAGGGTGACTTTGACGCCCTTCAGGTCGATCCTGAAAGCGCAAGATTCGGGCGGGGTCAGGCCGCACCGGTGCGCTATCGGGTGAAGGATGCGGACCATGATGGAGACGAGGATTTACTCCTGTATTTCAGTGTACAGCAGGCTGGAATCGCCTGTTCAGATACACAGGCGTCGCTGAGCGGCGGGCTGCATGATGGGACGGTATTTGCCGGCACGGATTCTGTTCAGGTCAAACATTGCCAGTAGCCCGTTCCGCGTCAAAGAGCGGCCACTTCGGGGGCCATTGTGGTCCTCTACCCGGAATGACCGGTGGTTGTCCTTACTCCGTCTCGGAAAGCCGCAGCACGTTTTCTGTCTGGTCGATAAAAAAACGGAAATGTTTCAGGTAATTCATGCCCAGCAATCCATCTACGCCAGGCGCGGTGGTCATCTCGATACCACCAACCTTGATCGGCCGGACGCTTTGATTACCAAGGGTTAATTCGTTGAGTTGCAGGACTGGCGCCTGCACTGCACCATTGACAGTAATGAACCGGCTGTCGTGGTCCGTCTCGCGGTACGTGACACCGGCATTGAGCAGTGAGCTTGGTTTGATAACGGTCAGTGACGCTCCGGTGTCGATCATCAGTCTCACCCGTGCCTGGCCATCGATCCATGCATCGACAAGATAATGATCACCAGCGGGTATGAGCGGGATTACCGTGGCCTCTCCGTTGTCGGAATAGGCCTTCCCGTCCAGACGGCTGAGCAGGTTGCGGGCTTCCTCGCCTACCATTGGATCATAGGCCACCAGGTTCAGGGACTGGCGTGCCGCCTCCATGTTATCCAGTTCCAGCTGTATTCTGGCAAGGCTGACGAAGTAAGGAGAGTAGTCGGGTTCAAGCTGGGTGACCTGGCGATACAGATCCAGCAGAGGTCGCTTGTCCTCATAGGTGCTCAGCACACCGGCATATTCCGAGACAAGGCCGTGAATCCGGGTGTCCAGGCGGGTCAGGTCCTCCGGGCGGTAGACATGGGCGCGCGCGTCATAGAGTGTTCGTATGGCGTTCAGGTAGTCCTTGCGAGTGGCGTAGAGCTCGGAAAGAAGGGTCAGTGCCTCTACATCCCGGTACTCATACTCTATATAATGCGTGAGCAGGCGGGAGGCATCGTGTCCCTGTCCTCTTTGCTGCAATTCGCGGACGTGTTGGAGAATCAGGTTGCGTAACCGATTTGCCTTCTCCTCTTCGCCTGCCGACAGGTGAGCGAGGTAATCCTGCACAATGGCCGGGTAATGCCGTTGCGCGAGCATCGCGTCCGCATTCCATCCGGTTCGGGGCATGTCCCCGGTATTGCTGACGGGAGTAGTACCATCAGTACCGTCAGCCGAGGGCCTGGTAACGGAGACCCGGTTGCCCGCTGTGGTGGCATCGGACAACTCCTGCCAGTGCTGGTGTGTGAACCAGCCCAATGCCCAGCCGATCATAAGAACCAGCAAGCCTGAAATTTTTCCTTTCATCACGTGACGTTCGCCCAGGGTTCACACCCTGCAATGATAGCAGTTATTATTGACAGGTATGAGAAAACGCGCAGCAATGGTAATAACCGGGTATCGTCCTGTTACCAAAGGGACTGGTTCAGGAGACCTGGCCTGTTTATAGGTGGTTGATTTCAGTGAATTCCTCGCCAGAACACTTCAGTCTGCATCCACGCCTGCGGGAGGATACCCTCGAACTGGGCCGGTTTCGCCTCAGCCGGGTGCTGTTGATGAACGACAGCAGATATCCATGGTGCATCCTGGTCCCGGAACGACCGGATGTTTCGGAGATCTATCAGCTGGACGAGCCTGATCAGATAACGCTGGCACTCGAGTCCGCGATGCTTGCGGAGCGGCTGGCGCAGACCTTCCAGGCAGACAAGATGAATGTAGCCATGCTTGGCAATCTGGTGCCGCAGTTGCATATTCATCATGTCGTGCGTTACCGCACTGACCCGGCATGGCCAGGTCCGGTGTGGGGCGCGGGTGCGGCGATCCCTTACAGCGCGAGGGAACTGGCAGGGATTGCAGACCGCTTGCAGCTGGTGCTGGGTGAGCAGCTGGTGCGGGTCTGATCATCATGAAAGGTGTTTCGATCGATTCTGAATCAAGGGTGGTAGAGGAAAAGTATGCACTGGTCTATGCGCCACGTCGGCAGCGCGGACGGTTTCCGGAGAACAACGTTACCATCGTGGCCACTCGAACGGAGGCGCTGGAGCGTGCGAACCCCGCTGAAAAAATCTATCCAGCCCGGGTAATCGGCCCATCGAGGTCCTCCGAGGGACTGCGCCTGTACTACCTGGATTGCTGGCTGGACTGATCGGTCCCTCTACGATCAGTTCTGTTTCTCCAGGCTGCGTATGAAATCCAGATATTCCGGTTGGTCCCAGGGACGGTCACCCAGCGCCTGGTAGCGAATCTGCCCCCCGGGATCCACCAGGAAGCTGGACGGCAGGCCGCGCGGTTTCCACCCCTCCGTGACCTGCCCGTCGTAATCCAGCAGGGTATCCAGGTCCGGGGCGACAATGCCGAGAAAACTGAACACGGTGTCCTCGGTTTCCGCCGTGTTGACCAGTACCACCTCCACCGTCGACTCATCCAGCAGGGTGACCATCCGTTGTATGGTGGGCATTTCCTTCCGGCAGGGACCGCACCAGCTGGCCCAGAAATGCACGAATACCCAATGACCTCTTGAAGTACCGATGTCATAGGTCTCGCCATCCAGGTTCCCGAGTTTCAGGCCCGGGGCCGGTTGTGGTTCGGGAGTCATGATCCCCGGTGGGATGGTAATCCCGGATTCACCGGCGACAGCACTGGCCTGCAGGCATGTCAGGAAGATGACCGGTAGCAGTCGGTTCATGGGACGGGTTCCTCCCGGGGACAGCGGATATTGTCGAAGTGCATGCGGTGTTCCTGTCCACCCCGGTCCTCGCCTGTTGCGAGGCGGGCTGAAATGCGAACCGGCCCATCCGTAACCGGCAGAATGATGTTTCCCCCCACCGGTTCATCCGGTTGCAGGTCCCGAAGTTTGGGAAGCAGTGTCCAGCGGCTGTCTCTTATACACATCTCCGAGCCCACGAGACCAACGACCTAATCTCGTATGCCGTCGTCTGCGTGAAA
>JARFQV010000356.1 GCA_029287615.1 Pseudomonadota bacterium
TGGGCCGTGATCCTGACCATCGCCGCCATGCTTACCCGTATTGGCTCCCTGCTTCGCAATCACCGCCTGCGCCCCAGGTCCACCCTGCAGAGTGCGATCGGAGTACGGCACACCACCATTCGGCAGATCGCGCAGGGGGCCATGGGCGGCTCGTTCAACACCCGGGAATTCTTTCATCACCAGTCCGGGCGTGTGCTCGGCGCAGCCCGTCTTGCCTTTCTCTTCCTGGTGTTTCCCGCTCCGATACTTCTGCTGGGCACGGGCTGGGGCCTGTCTTCGGAGATACTGCCGGTGCTGGCCTTTCTGACCCAGTACCTCGGCCTGCTCATCGAACGCTGGTACTTCTTCATCGAGGCACGCCACCCGCAGAACCTCTATTACCAGTCGATCGCCTGAACCTGTCAGGATGGCTTCCGGCGATAGCCGGAAGGCCGATAAACTATTTTCAGCGATTCCGCACAAGCTCTGTGAATAAAAGGGGAGAACAAGCATATGTCAATTCGTGTTGGTATCAATGGTTTCGGCCGGATGGGACGACTAGGCTTGCGTGCCGGCTGGGACAGACCGGAACTACAGATCTCACACATCAACGAGATTGCCACCGATGCAGAGGGGTCCGCTCACTTGCTGAAATTCGACTCGGTGCATGGCACCTGGGATCATGACTGCACAGCAAAGGGAAACACACTGGCGGTGGATCGCCTCCCCGTCGACTATACAACGAATACCGGGATCGCGGACAGCGACTGGTCGGGTTGCGACATCGTCATCGAAGCCACCGGCAAACACCATAAAAACCCGGAGACGCTGAATGCCTATATGGAGCAAGGCGTACAGAAGGTCATCGTGGCCGCACCAACCGAAGGCGCCCTCAACATCGTTTACGGAATCAACGACAACCGGTATGACCCTGCGGTTCATAACCTGTTAACCGCGGCTTCCTGCACGACCAACTGTCTGGCACCCGTAGTCAAGGTAATGCATGAAAAGATCGGTATCGTGCACGGTTGCATGACCACGATTCATGATATTACCAACACCCAGACCATCGTCGACAAGGGACATAAAGACCTGCGACGGGCACGTGCCTGCGGGCAATCGCTGATCCCGACGACTACCGGTTCGGCCAGGGCAATCACCCGGATATTTCCCGAATTGCAAGGCAGGCTGAACGGACATGCTGTTCGTGTCCCGTTACTCAATGCCTCCTTGACCGATTTTGTATTCGAAGCGGCCCGTCCGGTAACGGCGGAAGAGGTCAATCAGTATTTCAGGGAGGCTGCCGATAGTGAACTGAGTGGCATTCTGGGGTATGAAGAGCGACCGCTGGTATCGGCGGACTACCGGAACGATCCACGTTCCTCGATAGTCGATGCCCTGTCCACCATGGTGATCAATGACACCCAGGTGAAGATCTATGCCTGGTATGACAACGAGTGGGGCTATGTGAACCGGATGATGGACATTGCCGCGATGGTTGCAAGGGGTCTTTGATCAGGGGCTGGAAGTTTCCCGCTGCGGTATGCATCGAGAAATCCGGAGACAGGACACAGCTCGGGACCCTGCACCAGGCCTGAACAATCAGGTTCGACCTCTTTGGGTAACTGACCCGGTCCTGTCAAGGCCCCGGGCCACCCTGTTACGCTAGACAGGGGCCCGGAATATATTCTCATACGCCCGTTTCCCCACTACACTACCCACACCCTAGGAGTCCGGGAGAACAGGGAAATTTCGCCATATTTGGCCGTGTGAAGAACATAACGGGTTACCGAGTAATTACCATGAATCATGAAATGAAATCGAAAACAAAAGAACTGCCGAAAGGCGTAATGTTCAACGCATACCCCGACAGCATTGGCCGAAACCTGTCTGACGTCGTACAGATGCTCAAAAGGCCGGAATTCGAGGATGTTTTCTCCCTTTTCTATATCCTTCCTACCGTCTTTAACAGTGATCTGGACCGCGGCTTCTCGATCATAGATTACGATCTCAATGATGCGCTTGTTTCCCGTGAAGACCTGGAGACACTGCATGAACTCAATGTCATGTTCAAGTTCGATCTCGTCCTGAACCACCTGTCCGTAGCCTCGCCCCAGTTTCAGGACCTGCTGAAGCATGGTGAAAATTCAAGATACAGGGACTTCTTTATCGACTGGAATGAATTCTGGAGTACACACGGAGAGGTCAGCCCGGATGGTCACGTGGTCCCCCACAAGGAACATCTCGACAAGCTTTTCCTGAGAAAACCCGGTCTTCCGATATTGAATGTACGCTTTCCGGATGGCTCAGACAGGCCGTACTGGAACACGTTTTATCAGGAGGTGGTGTACCACGAGATCGCCGCCCACGAGTTGTTACAGTCATTGGGAATCAAGGAACTCACACACGATGACGCAGAGAAGATCGCGGCGATCCTGAATGACGTGCTGAGCGCGAAGCGGGATGTTAGCGAAATCGATTTAGGCGCTTATTCCCGCCACAGGAATGAAATAGTTTCCATTGTCGAGCAGAAACGCAAATATCTGGGACAGATGGATTTAAACGCCCAATCGGAAGCAGTCTGGGACTTTTATGACCAGACCCTGAAGAAACTGCGCGAACACGGCGGGAAGCTGGTCAGGCTCGACGCATTTGCGTATTTGCACAAGGAGCCCGGCGAGGTCAATTTCTTCAACCGACCCGGCACATGGGAATATCTGGAGAGACTGGAACGGATAGCGGACAAGTATGAGCTGATTCTGCTGCCGGAAATACATGCCGAATACGGCAATGGACTGCATGAAGAAGTGGCAGCCAGGGGCTTTCCCATCTATGACTTCTTCTTTCCTGGCCTGGTCATCGATGCCCTGGACCGCGGAACAAACCGGCATCTGTTACGCTGGATTCGCGAGATACTGGAAAAGAAGATCAAAACGATCAACATGCTGGGTTGCCATGATGGCATCCCTGTTCTGGACCTGAGAGGAAAAGAGATTGATGGCGTAGCAAGGGAGGGATTATTAAGCGATGAAGAGATAGACCAGGTCATCGAAAAAATCATGGACAGGGGTGGACGGGTAAAAAACCTGTATGGCCCCGATGGCAAGAAGATATCGTATTACCAGGTAAATGCGACCTTCTTCAGCGCCCTGGGCGAAGACGAGCGAAAATTGCGTCTTGCCCGGGCAATACAGATGTTCATGCCCGGTATACCCCAGGTCTGGTATCTGGACCTGTTTGCCGGCAGGAATGATTATGCGGCGGCAGACCAGGACGGGTCGGGGGCGCACAAGGAAATCAATCGCACAACGCTTCATATCGGAGACATTGAACATGGACTTTCCCGAATTGTTGTGCGAGACCAGCTGGAACTCATGAGGCTGCGGAACAAATCGCCCGCATTCAGCGGCGAGCTGGAGATCCATCACTCAGACGAACACCGCCTGCACCTGAGCTGGAAAAATCACGGGTGTATCGCGACACTGAACGCTGACTTGCGCGGCTATGGCTTCAGCGTCACCCACAAGGGTGAAGCCTGCGAGGAATATGTAACCTCGTACCGCTGAACGAACACGGTTATGCCTAATCGATGTTTCCCGGAGGAAAACCATGAAAATACTGGCCACCGATCTGGACAGAACCCTGCTCCCCAATGGCCGCTGGAAGGCGGATAGCGAGGCCATCGACCTGTTTAACCGACTGACCGCAACACAGGATGTGCTTGTCGTCTACGTGACGGGACGCAATCTGGCCCTGACTGAAAACGCGATCAAGGAATACGGCGTCCGATACCCGGATGTTCTGTGCGGCGATGTCGGTACTTCCATCCGGAAATACGAGAACGGAGAGTGGAGGTTCGATGAAGGATGGATTGCCCATGTCAAGCGAGCCAGTCCCAGGTGGAGTGCCAGTGCAATCAGGGATGCGGTCAGCCGTGTTGCCGGTATGCGGGAGCAGGAAAGCGAGCACCTGAACCCGTTCAAGCAGAGCTACTATGTGGAACATGATAAAAAAGATGTGGTGCTGAAAGAGATCGATGAACTGGTGAAGGGGAAGTTTGACGAAGTCATCGTATACAGTTTCGATTCCCAGGACGGGAAGGGGCTTCTGGATTTCTTGCCGGCAAGCGCAACAAAGCAGACGGCCCTGGAATACGTGGCCGAGGAATTCGGTGCCGCAAAAGGGGATGTCGTTTTTTGCGGGGACAGCGGAAATGATATTTTCCCCCTGACAGCCGGGTTTCGCGGTGTTCTGGTCAGAAATGCCGATGAGCAACTGGTAGCGAATGTAAATAAAGCAATGCATGAAAATCCGGATCTGAATGTGTATTTTGCACAAGGGAATTTCAGGGGCCTGCAGGGGTATTACACCAGCGGCGTGATTGAAGGGGCCTATCATTACGGGATTTTTACCGACTCCATGGATAGATAGCAGGTCCAGGCAGAGTGTCGCTGGAGGTAACGGGTATGCTGGGCTATGCTTGGGTCCAGGTAACTCAACCAGGGAAGGTCCGGATTCATGACAATGCCTGATCCAGCAGTTCAACCAAACAGTCGTTCCCTCCTGACACCATCACACCTGGTCAAGCTGTTCCTGATTTCGGCACTGCTGGCCCTGACCGCCTGCAGCTCGCTGCCCACAGACGTCCAGCGTGCACCATCCCATGCATTACCCGATACCTCATCCACCCGCATCGCCAGGGATATCCAGCCGCTGGTCGAAGCCCATCCGGGTCTATCGGGTTTTCATATCCTGAGCGATGGTGTTGATGCCTTCGCAACCCGGCTGCGGATCATCCGGGCAGCGGATAAGTCCATCGATGCGCAATACTATATCTGGCATACCGACCTGACGGGCAATGCCATGTACAACCAGTTGTTGCATGCGGCGGACAGAGGGGTGCGGGTCAGAATACTGCTGGATGACCTGGATACGGCAGGCAAGGACGACATGCTGCATCTGATAGACGCCCACCCCAATGTGGAAGTTCGCCTCTATAATCCATTCGCCAACCGGGACAGGCGCGCAGGGGATTTTGTCACGGATACGCGCAGAATCAATCGCCGCATGCACACCAAAACGCTGACCGTGGATAACCAGGTCACGGTCTTCGGTGGCCGCAATATCGGTGATGAATACTTCGCAGCAGCCAAGGATGTCGGTTTCAACGACATGGATGCTCTGGCCATCGGTCCCATCGTGCCGGAGGTCTCCAGCCAGTTCGATCTCTTCTGGAACAGTGAATGGGTGTATCCGATCAGTGCCTTCCCGCGCGACGAGCCGGTCACCGAAGAAGAGATCAAGGCATTCAGGCAACTTTCTGATGAACAGATTAGCGAAGCGAAAAATTCGGAATATGCCGATGTCATCAGGCAGCTGGACACACTGGCGCAGACCAGCTTTACCGAACTCGAGCTGTCCTGGTCAGACTGGTTGCTGGCCTACGACCCGCCGAGCAACGTGGAGGCCGAGGAGATTACAGCGGAAGAGCATCTCGCACCGAAACTGAAAGAGGGCATGGTCAGGACCAAAGACGAGTTGAATATCGTTTCGCCCTACTTTGTGCCTGGAGAGGAATTCACCCGGTTTCTCACGAGCAAGGCAGAAGAAGGTGTGCGAGTCCGGATTCTGACCAATTCACTGGAATCAAACGACGTTGCCCTGGTACACGCCGGATATATGCGCTACCGGGAGGACCTGATCGCGGGTGGCGTAGCGTTATACGAGTTCAAGGCCGTCAGGAACCGGGAACTGGAGGAACAGCTGGGCAGGAACAGGATAGAGGCGCAACGCGCCAGTCTGCACGCCAAATTCTTTGGCTTTGACCGGCGGTATCTGTTTATCGGCTCTTTCAATCTGGACCCGAGATCGAAAGTCCTGAATACCGAGTTCGGGGCATATTTCGAGAGCCCGGACAATGCACGTCGCCTTGCGGAAGTTTTCGACAAGCACATATTGCTGGTCGCATACCGGGTCCAGCTGGATGAAGACGGTGACCTGGAATGGATCACCCTCGACGAGAACGGACAGGAGCGGCGTGTCGGTCAGGAACCGGATACGACATTCTGGAAGCGTTTCAAAACGCGTATCCTCTCCCCCATCGTTCCGGAGTCCCAGTTGTAGATCAACACACAGTCTGCAAGAGGGCGCTTCTTCGCCCTTTGTA
>JARFQV010000052.1 GCA_029287615.1 Pseudomonadota bacterium
GGTCTAAAGTTCCTGCATTCCCTGCCGTTGAATAGACCAGTTTGTAATTTAAACCTGTTTGAAGGAGTACGTTATGACCAGTAAAGATACCATTCAGAGTGCAGTAAACGACCTGACCGTCATCCGCCGTGCTATTGAAAAGGCGGGAAATCAAGACACAGGGGTTCCGCCCAATGCATTCGCCGTCGACGCAGGCCTGCTGTTTCAGGGAATCTGTTTGCTGATTACCGCTGCGTTGATCGTTTTTGAACTCGTGTCCTCGGGTTCAATGACCTCGATCATGATGATGTCCGCCAACAATACGGAGTTCGGCCTTCTAGGTCTTATGCAAGTCGCCATGGTCATGGTGACGCTCCTCATGTGCCTTTATTTCATCGTCTGGAGAGCCTCCCGGCACAGTGGCCAGAGTTTTCAGGACTATATAATCAGAAATTTTCAATACCTTCGAAACCTGTCGCTCATTTCCGATCTGCTGACGAAGCTGATTCCGCTTTCTCTGGTAGTGCTCGCCGGCCACCCGGAATGGGTAGCTCCGTTGCTTTCTCTCTACATCGCGGACTACCTCGTTCAGGGGCGATTTTTCAGCATGTCTGCACGCGTCTCGCTTGTTCTGGGCATTCTCGCCCTTGGATCGGCGATCGGCCAGTACCTGCTTCATTCGGCAAACCTCCTCTGGCCCCTCCTCCTCTTTGCCGGTGCGACGGTGGTTTCGCTGTTGTATCTCGTGCGTGAACGGCTTGCACAGTCTGCCGCCTATCAGGAGGCTTGAGTACCATGAAACCTGCCGAATTCCTGACTGACACGCATGCGCTTCTGGGAGACCGCGCACGCCTGGCGATCATGGCGACGCTCGTTGCCAGCAAGGAGCCGATCGATTTTACGACGCTGCTCGATAGCGTGAACCTGACCAAGGGAAACCTTTCCGCACATGCAAAGAAGCTGGAAGATGCGAAGCTCATACGAGTGAAGAAGGAGTTTGTCGATCGCAAACCAAGGACCACGTATGTCTGCACCGATCGAGGCAGAAACGAAATAGATAATTATCTTTCCAAAGTCGAAGAACTCTTACGACATACAAAGTTAAAGTGTTGAACCACTGATGCATCGACGCCGGCCCCTTTTTTTTCCACACGCCTCCGGTGTGGCCGACCGTCATCGCAGGCGGCCTGCTCGGTTACCTGGCGTGGAGAGTGCGCGAACCGACTGCCAATCTTGCTCTGGCAGCCGGCGGTCCGGGAATCATCCGCCATTACGATTTCAATCTGATGCTCGTACTTCCCGCATCGCGACTCGGACTTGGTATACTGCTCGTCGTCGCAGGATTCCTCGCCTTGATGGCGGGTGTATGGGTGAATTATTGGCTCCGCTCAACGACGAATGAGATGGACCATGACGAAGGTGACAATACTGTACCTGTCAAAATCACCAGACAAAACATAAGGTGGTTGGCCTGATTCAAGATAGCGCCGACTACGAGGAAGCGTTGAATGAGCCAGAACCACAGAACAGCGTGCTTTCCTGTACCGAGTGATCTGGATCAGCGGTCTCGTGAGAGCGGCGCCTGAATCGGTACAGGAAAGACAGTATTGATCATGGACGAAACTACAGCCAATTTCCATGTAAACAGTGGCATCCTGGAGGATGACATCAGGATCAAAGCTGCTACCAGCGGTGAGAGCGGATCGAAAATCGCCGGAGAAGCATCGACTGCAAGGCTTCCTCTGCTTTTCGTTACGGGGCAAGCGGATGAGGGAGAGCGTGCGAAGGGATTGGAGCCTGGGGTGACTGCCTGCTTGACCAAACCCGTGGATTCGGGGTACTGCCTCCGATTGGCGCTATGGCGGGAGTGGATCAGAGCGGTCTCACTGATGGTAGCGCTCGTTGCCACGTCATCGCCAGCGAATGCAATACCAGCAGTGTCCGGGGAGCCACCGGACATCGGGCTTGCCGCCGATGCCGTACACACCGAGGTGACGGGTGAATTCAGGAGAGGATCGCATATCAAGCTATTCCTTCCGAATCTCCCTTATCTCGCCATTTCCCATGCCATCAATGCCTCCCTGGTCAGACCGGCGAATAACGAACACGGATGGCAGTACGATCTGGCCGTCAGTCATCGCAGCATCGAAGACAGGATCTGGGAGTTTAGATTGCGCGAGGACGTGCGCTTCCAGGATGGTAGTTCTTTCAACGCCGATTCAGTGCTGCTCAACATGGATTATTTCAAGAAGCAGCCCTTCAGTTTCACCAAGCTCAGCCAAATCCTTGGCCGGGTGGAGAAGGTTGACGACTACACGGTCCGTTTTCACTTGACGGAACCGTACGGTGTGTTTCTGCATGATGCGCTGTGGTTGCAGTTCTACACGCCCGAGTACCTGGAGAAGCATGGCTGGAACGGCAAACCCACTTGCCCGAATCTGGCCGAGCCAGGACCCTATGGACTCGGACCGTATATCCTTTACAAGGGATATGTCGAGGGAGACCGGAGTACGCCGGAGGTGGTACTCAAGGCGAACCCCGATTACTGGGGAGATGACAAGCCCAAGGTTGAAACCATCACCATCTACAACGGGCTGGCCATAACCGAGGCCCGGGATCTGGCATTGTTCAGCGAAGGCGAGATCGATATTACGCCGGTCCCCTTCGCCGATGAGGTGGAGGCCGTCCTTTCTCCTTACGCCAAACTGGCTGTGTCACCGTCGATGAATAACTACGCGATGCATTTCAATATGCTCAATGGCAATACGGCGATTGGCGATGACCGTATTCGCTACGTCATCAATCATGCCATCGACCAGGAGTATCTGCTGAACCTTTCCATGCTTGGCGAGGGCGTGCTGTCGCCAACAACGGTGTCGCCGAACTTCTATCGGGTGGCAGACGCTATCCGGTCTCTGGAAGGCTACTTCACCCACTACTCTGATACCCACGATTCCAGTACCGACGCACTGCGCTCGCTGGTTCAGCAGTATCAGCGGGAGAACGGGCTCGACCCGGAGCAGCCACTGCGACTCACCCTGCTGGCCCAGGAGAGCTTTCTTTTTTTGATCCGGGACATCCAGTACTTTCTCGCCCAGGTCAATATCGATCTGACTGCGGAAGTGGTGGAGAGCGAAAAGCAGGTATTTCGACAGCTTTTCGACACACTGGAGGGCAAGAACCAGCAGCCCTGGGATCTGCTCCTGTGGGGAAACTACGACTGGTACAAGCATCCGTGGACGGCCTTCTTTGTCTATCTCCCCGGTACATCCTGGTCGACCATCCCCCCCAATGCGGAGTTGGTGGTGTTCATCGAGCGCCTGCTCGGAACGAACGTTATGTCCGATGACTACGTGCCTTTGCTCGGCGAGTTTATCCGCTATGTCTACGAGCACAACTACATGGTATTTCTTCCGAACCCTCACAACGTCTACGCGGTGAACAAGGAGGTGTTGTTTGAGCCCGGGCGCTCGGCTTTTGTTTACCTGCGTGACCTGCAGGTGACAGATCAGCATTGGTCCCTGCGAGGGAGCGAGCCCTATCCGGCTGAGCGACGCATGCCGCTGGGGCCCAATCGGCAGCAGATTGCGGAGCCTGCACCATGAGGGACATCACAGGCATTCCGGATAGGATTCAGACGGATTCCCAGTATGAACTGAAGCAGGAACGCTCCCTGTCGCGACGAATCATCGTCCTGCTGATCGTGGCGTCCTTGCTGCTGATTGGCCAGAGCCTTTACAACCTGTTCAACCTGAAACAGGTAGACAAGTCCATCATAACGGTTCATAACACGGCGGGCAGGCTGGAGGAACTGGCACGGGAAATAGCCACACCGATTGCCGACATTCGCATGCTGTCCATGGAAACCGTCCTGGCTCCGAACCAGTCGCGTGTGGAGGAAACAAAACGGCGTCTCGACCAGCGTATCGATGAACTGGAATCGCGCCTCGGGGCATGGCAGGGGCGTCTCGACAAGGGCGGCGCTGACATGCCGGGTCGTCTTGAATTCGATGGTATTCAAACTGCCTGGAAGCGCTACCGGGAAGCCCTGGCCAAGACTGGCTATTACATCGGAGAGGGCGTCCGTGTCGCCTCGTTCATTAGCGTTACCCAGCAGGAAAAGGCCCGGTACGACGCACTCAAGGAAGCATTGGCGGCCTTTCGTCGTACCCAGATCACTCGTAGCCAGGAGGTCTTTGATATCGCACAGTCCAATTCCACCCTGGCCCTGTATACCCTGGTGGTAACGGGGGTCGTCCAGATCCTGATCCTGGCATTCATCCTGTTCTTCGTCTTTCGTATGTTCCGTACCTACATGCGAGCTTCCCAACTTCACGAGCAGAAGCTCGCGCACGCCATGGTTTCCGCCGAAGACGCCAATCGCGCCAAGTCGGACTTCCTGGCGAACATGTCGCACGAGATCCGCACGCCAATGAACGCCATCATCGGGTTGAGTCATCTGGCGCTGGGCACCGAGCTCTCGCGCAAGCAGCACGACTACCTGACCAAGATCCAGGGTTCGGCGCAGAACCTGCTCGGCATCATCAACGACATCCTCGACTTCTCCAAGATCGAGGCCGGCAAGCTCGACATGGAGGAGATCGACTTCGACCTGGCCGAGGTGCTGGACAACCTTGCCAACATCGTCAGCGTCAAATCTGCCGAGAAGGGGTTGGAGTTGATCGTCGACCTGGATCCCGAGACGCCCCTGGGCCTCAAGGGTGACCCGCTGCGCCTCAATCAGATCCTGATCAATCTCGCCAACAACGCCATCAAGTTCACCGATGAGGGGGAGATCACCATCTCGGTCAGACCCATCGAGCGCGGCGACGAAGGCGCGACGCTGCGCTTTGACGTGCATGACACCGGCATCGGCATGACCCCGGAGCAACAGGGGCGCCTGTTCCAGGCCTTCTCCCAGGGTGATACCTCGACCACGCGCAAGTTCGGCGGCACCGGACTTGGGCTCACCATCAGCAGGCGTCTTACCCAGATGATGGGCGGGGAGATCGGCGTTGAATCGGAATACGGGAAAGGCTCGACGTTCTGGTTCACCGCGCGCTTCGGGGCCGGAGATGAGCCGGTAGTGCGGGGGGCAAGGGCCGTGCCGGAGGTACTGGGGGGGCTGCGGGTATTGGTGGTGGACGATCATCCGACCGCGCGAACCATAATGGCGCGCTATCTGGAATCCTTCGGCTTCGTGACCGGAGAGGTCGCCTCGGGCGCGGAGGCCATCGACGAACTGGAAGGCGCCGGGATGCCTTACGGGCTGGTGCTCATGGACTGGATGATGCCGGGTTTGGATGGCATCGAGACGGCTCGAAGAATCCGCGCGAACAGGCGGATTACAACGCAGCCGGAGATCATCATGGTCTCGGCCTACGGGCGCGAAGAGGTGATCGAGCAGGCCAGCGCCGAGGGGATCACGGGTTTTCTGGTCAAGCCCATCAGCCCCTCCACGCTGTTCGATTCCATTTTGGAGGCCATGGGCCACGGTTTGGAAATCACGGCCCCGATGGCCAAGACAGTGGTTGCCCAGGAGCAGTTACGCGGGGCCCGCGTGTTGCTGGTGGAGGATAACGAGATCAATCAGCAGGTGGCAGAGGAACTGCTGGGTCAGGCTGGCATCGACGTCACCATTGGCAATAACGGCAAGGAAGGCGTGGACACGCTGATAACGCGTCCCGAGGCGTTCGACGCCGTGCTGATGGACATCCAGATGCCCGTCATGGACGGCTACGCCGCGACAAAAGAAATCCGCAAGGATACCCGTTTCAAGGCGCTGCCAGTGATCGCCATGACCGCCAACGCGATGGCCGGGGATCGCGACAAGGCTTTGGCGGCAGGCATGAACGATCACGTGGCCAAACCCATCGACGTGGCGGAGTTGTTCGAGGTGCTGGGCCGCTGGATTCAGGTCCCGGAGGATCGACGCACGCAGGCCGTTGGCACCATGGAAACCGTCCCCGGGCAGGAAGAGGGTCTCCCCGAGCTGCCCGGCATCGATACCCGAGCGGGACTCGCGCGCTGTGGCGGCAACGAGGTCACCTACAGGAAAATCCTGCACAAGTTCCGCGAGACGCAAGCGGCTGCCCCGCAACACATTCGGGCGGCCCTGGAGGCCAACGATCGCACCACCGCCGAACGCGAGGCCCATACCCTGAAGGGCGTGGCAGGCAATATCGGCGCGGACGCCCTCCAGGCCGCGGCCAGGACCGTGGAGATGAAAATCAAGCAGGGAACCGACACCGACGCCGAACTCACGACGCTGGAGGAAACGCTGGCTGCACTCATCGAAGACCTCTCGGTGGTCACGGTCCCCGCCAGCCCCCCCCGTGCAGGCGCTACCTCCCAGACAACCCCCGACATGAATCCCTTACTGGAGAGTATGCAGCGATTGCTGGAGGAAGGCGACAGCGAAGCCGAAGTCCAGGTCGCGCAGAACGAATCGAAACTCGAATACGGCGAGGCCAGGACCCGCATTCAGGCGATCGGCGATCACATCGACGACTTCGAGTTCGACGAGGCACTGGAGTTGTTGAATGCGCTCAAGGAGATCATAAGTTCTCGAAAGATCGAATCGGAAAATGTCACTTGATGACCTTGGACTAAAAAAAGGGGACAGATTTATTTTCTGTTTTATCAGAAAGTAAATCTGTCCCCTTTTTACTGGCTGCGGTTTTGGTAGTCTGGTGATCTGATTTCAGGCCCGGACATTCTGATCATTCTGGATCGTAAGCCTTTGTGTTCATTGGCGCACCCGGAGAGATTACTCGGGGTTACGTCCCTCGCCCATCGGGCCAGCGTTGCTGCGCTTCGCTGTTCCGTGCTCCCCGCGGTCGCTGGTGATACTCCCGACCGTCTGGTTCGCAGTCAACTTTGTTGATTGTAACTATTTGTTATTACGACCAGGCTTTGGTTAGTGCCCGTTGTAAATCATCTGTACTACTCCATGCCCGTCATAACTGAATCGTGTAAACTCCGGGCAGTGATTAATCCTGCTGACGGCTATCCATTCCGGCTGCCGATCGATAGCCGAACAGAACCGAGTGAACCGGATCGTTCAGCTGGGTGTCTATATATAGTTGTAGCGCTGATCCTGATGTGGTGGATCAGTTACGGGTCGATCTTTTTATCCAATCGCACAAGAAGCAAGCCCGGGAGATCCGGTTGGAACGGGATCCGGCGGATGAATGCATGCATGGTCATCAGGAAGGACGGTTTCTCCCTGCTTATCATGGCTGCCACTGTTATCGGACACGGTATACTTTCTCTGGCGAACACCTGCTGTATGCCAGTTTGCGTTCCTCGATGCAGGATGCCTCGGCCGGTAGCCAGGGAACGTGTAGGACAGGAATATGAAATTACATCTATTGGGCGCGGTTAGCGCCTGCGTGCTCATGTTGACAAACAATGCGACCGTGCATGCGGCAGCGGATCGTGTTCAGTCCAGCCCGAATCCCGGATTCGTGGTAGTCACCTACAACACAGGGACTACGGAGGCGTTGAACCATGACAGCGACGGGGATGACTACGGTGAGGAGCAGGCCCGGTACTCTAACGATTACTACGGTAATGGCCTGGCATGGCTACCCGCCGTGGAAGCGGTGACGGACTGGCTGGCCACAGTCAAACCTGATGTGGTGGTTTTTCAGGAGATCTTCTACAGCGAGGAATGCGTTGGTATCCCGGTCGAGGCGCAGACAGGCTTTGTCTGCGAGACCTGGTCTCCCGGTGACCCCACCGTGGCTCAGGTGGTTCTCGGTAGTGACTATCAGGTAGCCTGTCACCCGGGAAACGCGGACAAGTGTCTGGCTGTAAAGAAGTCCTTTGGAAGCATTCGCCAGTGTGGTGATGCGGACTTCTGCCTCGAAGGACTCGACGGAGAGGTTATCCCGGGCTGTCAATCCGGGGCCCGTGTTGCCCGGGCAACGATAGATCTCGTCTCGGGCGGAGAGATCACGGCGGTGAACGTGCACGGCACCTCGGGAATGTCTGGAGATGACATCGATTGTCGGGTACAGCAAGTGGAGCAGATCTTCGTCAATATGGATGGTGAGCCGGCAGCCAACGGGGCGCGGAATGTGGTAATGGGTGACCTCAACACCGACCCGGAGCGGATTCCGGGCTCCCTGGACGACAGCGCAAAGGCCTGGAATGACTACGTGGGTGGAAATCAGCCGTTTCAATGGGTCTCTGACGATACCCCCACCTTTATCGCAGAGATCCCCGGTCTCCCCTTCTCTTCCGACTTCGCCATCGACCATGTCATCAGCGATACCTTCTCGGGACCCTGCCACGTGCCAGGATCCAGCGATGGATATCCACCGATTTACCCGAATGTCTACTTTGACCACAGGCCACAGGTCTGTGATTTCGGTGACTTGCCCCTGGATCCTGTTGATATCAGTGGCACCCTCAAAACCGGGGACGGTACCGATATCTGTGCCATGGTCCTGGCCAGCGGCCAGTTCATGTTTTCCTGTGACCCGGCAGGGGTGTTTTCGCTCACAGACCTTCCGCGAGAAGAAAATGGTACGGTGAAGCGCCAGATCTATGCCGACGGTTTCTTCCCGAAGATCGACATCCTGACGGGATCAACGGACGAAGCAGTGACCCTGACCCGCTCGGGCACCTGCCCCAGCTACAACCAGCCCTATGATCCCGGTGTTTTGCCGGACTCGGCCGGCAAGTGGATCAACATCTCGGGCACGGTACTGCTGCAGGATACGCAAACACCCATCTGCGCAATGGTGCTGGCGAATGGACAGTCCATGTTCTCCTGTGGCGGCGAAGGCCGCTATGCACTGAACATCCCGCTGGATGTCAACGGCCAGTTCAAGTTACAGGTCTATGCGGATGGATTTGCACCTGCCATCCAGCGGTTTGATGAATTCTCAACGAATAACGACGTCAGGATGGCATATGCCGTGGAGTGCCGGTAATCCACCTGGAGAAATGGATGCGGCGTAAACCTTACGAATAGTTAATGTGTTCGCCATCCGGCCTTAAGGCAAGGCGGATTATCCTTACAGCACCCTGGAAACATTGCTAAAGGAGCACAGCCATGAACACATCCAGCCCCCCTGATATCAGGAAGAACACCGATTACACGCGGCACAGGGAGCGCCTGTTGCGGCGCTCGGTGGTTGCGGTCGCGATAGCCTTTTCCATTGCAGGCATGACTGCACTTGCCAAAACGAACCCCACCTTGCCGGCAGCCTCGCCGCTGGCGATCGAGCAACCTGCGGTGCAGGTCCCGGCGAGCTTTGCCTCGCTGGTGGAACGGGTAAAACCTGCCGTGGTCAATGTCACGGTGACCGGCAAATCCGTATCGACGGCGACATCGGGGACCCCGGGCCTCGAACTGCCGGATGACCCCTACTTTCGGGGCTTCTTCGAGCGGTTTTTCCGCCAGTCACCCGTGCAGCCGGAACAGCATGACTCCATGCCCCGCGTACAGGGGGTAGGCTCGGGATTCATCGTCACTGCGGATGGCTATATCGTCACCAGTAACCACGTAATCGAGGATGCCGCGAAGATCGAAGTAGTACTGAACGATGGGGTACGCCTGCCTGCGGAGGTTCGTGGACGTGATCCCAAGACCGATCTGGCTCTGCTGAAGATCAAGCCGGAGCGTAAACTGCCCTATGTCATCTTCGACGATACCGACGCCGCACGTCCGGGAGACTGGATCGTGGCGATCGGCAATCCCTTCGGGCTGGGCGGCACGGCCACCACCGGCATCATCTCGGCCCGCGGACGGGATATCCAGAATGGTCCCTATGACGATTACCTGCAGATCGATGCACCCATCAACCGCGGAAATTCGGGCGGACCGCTGTTCGATACCACGGGCAGGGTCATCGGGGTGAACACCGCGATCTATTCGCCCACCGGCGGTAACGTCGGTATCGGCTTCGCGGTACCCGCATCGCAGGCGAAGACGGTCATCGAGCAGTTGATGGCCAGGGGTCATGTTGAACGGGGCTGGCTTGGCGTGCAGATCCAGACAATCACGGATGCCCTGGCACAGAACATGCGCCTACCACACACCCGAGGCGCCCTGGTGGCCAGCGTAAGTCCGGACTCGCCCGCTGCGCGCGCAGGTATCCGGGTCGGTGACGTGATCCTTTCATTCAATCAGCATGAGATCACCACGATGAAAGACCTGCCGAGGCTGGTTGCTGATACTGCGCCGGGTGAGACAACCGGTCTCAGTGTGTGGCGGGCTGGCAAGAAACTGGATCTGGAGGTCGCCATCGCCAGGACGGCCGAGAAAACCGCTGATGCGGCCGGGATTGACGCGGAAGGACCAGACAGGGCAAGGCTGGGTATGGCCCTCGCACCGCTGACCGACGAGATGCGGCAGCGCTACTCCGTTCCCGGCGATGTCGAAGGTGCACTCGTGCTGGAGGTCGAATCCGGCAGCCCGGTTGCAGAACTGGGCATTCGCCCTGGTGATGTCATTGTGCAGGCGGGCGGCCAGCCGGTCGAAAGCCCGGTAGACGTGGCAAGTGCAGTACGCGAATCCGGTCCCGCCGAGCAAAACAGGGTACTGTTGCTCGTCAACCGTCAGGGCAATCAGCGCTTCGTGAGCGTGCAGTCAGGCTGATACACAGGCCGTATACCTACCTCGCGCGGTGCCCTGCCCTCATTGGTCGGGGTACCGCGCAACCCGGTTGATCGGTTGCCGCCTGTCACGGCCGTACTACGTGTAATAATCAGGCCTGGCCACGATGTTGCCTGGCGCCTCCGGCTGGCGTAATCCCCAGCACGATATCCCATTCAGCGGTCAACTCGATGTTTGCCACCCTGGATGGCTCGAATTCGGCCGTCACCAGGTGACGATAAGCTTCGGGCACGCGCTGGTAGAGAAAATCGCTCGCATTACGCGG
>JARFQV010000085.1 GCA_029287615.1 Pseudomonadota bacterium
GCCTCGGCCTCTGCCTTGCGCTTCTCTTCGGCCTTTCGCCTGGCCTCCGCCTCTGCCTTGCGCTTCTGCTCGACCTTTTGCCTGGCCTCCGCCTCTGCCTTGCGCTTCTCTTCGACCTTACGTTTGGCCTCCGCCTCTGCCTTGCGTTTCTCTTCGGCCTTTCGCCTGGCCTCCTCTTCTACCTTGCGCCTCGCCTCGGCCTTCTGTCGCTCGATCGCTTCCAGTTCTTTCACGTCGACCAGTTCCGCCTGAACGGGTTTTCTGGTCACACCGGCGGGTGGCGGGGTGCTGCGCCAGTCCAGATTAAAAACCAGGAGTATCAGCAGCACCAGATGGACCAGCACTGCATACACAACTGCACGGGGATTCTCCCGGATCGCCTGCCACATGGAGTGAGATTACTCGTCGCTTTCCGGCGACTCCGTGATCAGACCCACATTCGGCACGCCCGCCTCCTGCAGCAGTACCATCGCCGACACGACGGTTCCGTAATCAACGCTGGCATCCCCCCGAATCAGGACCGGCGTCCCCGGATTGTTACGCAATACGGCTGCCACATGCTGCACCAGACTCTCCTGGTCGAGGGGCTGATCAGGCGACTTGCCGATATTCAGGTACAGCTCACCACCGGCGTCGACGCTCAGCACAACCGGCTCCTTCTCATCGGGCGGCATGACCTCGGCATCCGCCGATGGCAGGTCGACCTGCACGCCCTGGGTCAGCAGGGGCGCGGTGATCATGAAGATCACCAGCATGACCAGCATGACATCGATATACGGTACCACGTTGATCTCGGCCATCGGGCGTTTGCGAATGCGGTGTCTTGCCATGATCTCCGTCAGAAATTCATCATGCCGGGAACGAACAATGCAGGCGCATCACCGTGGTTATCCGGCATGCGCCTGCCGCTGCAATATGGTGGAGAACTCTTCCAGGAAGGCATCATAACGGTTGATGAGACGCTCTACATCATTCGAATAACGATTGTAGGCAATCACTGCGGGAATTGCCGCAAACAGCCCCATCGCGGTTGCAATCAGCGCCTCGGCGATCCCGGGTGCCACCATCGCCAGGGTCGCCTGCTGGGCGTTACCCAGGCCCCGGAATGCATTCATGATGCCCCAGACCGTACCGAATAATCCGATATAGGGACTGGTGGACCCGACCGTGGCCAGAAAAGACAGATGCGTTTCGAGTGAATCAATCTCACGGGACAGGGCCACCCGCATCGCCCGCTGTGCACCCTCCAGGACCGCCATGGGTTCCACAGCGCTTTGCTTTCGAAGCCGGGCGAATTCACTGAATCCCGCCTCGAATATACTGGCCAGCCCCGACGAGGGGCGTGATCGGTCGGCGACCGCCTGATACAGGCCTGTCAGCTCACCACCGGACCAGAAGCGGTCCTCGAACTCGTTGGCATTTTCACGGGCCACCCGCAGGGCGGTCCAGCGCCGGAAGATCATGGTCCAGGATACGACGGAGACCAGCAGTAACAGGAGCATCACCAGCTGTACCACCAGGCTCGCACCCGAGATCAGGTGCAGAAACGACATTTCAGTACTCATCCGTGAGCGCCCTTGCAATATTCTCCGGGATCGACCGGGGACGCCAGGACTCTGCATCAACGCAGACCACCTGGATCCTGCCCGTGCACAGGGGCGCACCCCCTGTATCGATCCGTGAGACGTCCTGTCCGATCACCATGCTGCTGCGTCCCTTCTCCAGTAACCGGGCACTGACCTCCAGCCGGTCGTCCAGCCGGGCGGGCCCATGGTATTCAACACTCGCGGAACGCACTGCAAACAGCACCCCGTCCCTGGCCTTCAGCCGGTCCTGCTCAAATCCCATCTGTCGTAACCATTCTGTTCGCGCACGCTCCATGTACTTCAGGTAGTTGGCATAATAAACCACGCCACCGGCATCGGTGTCCTCATAATAAACGGTAACCGCCCAGCGGAAATGATCTTCAGTCCGCATCTCTCACCAGCCTTTCTGCTGATGGAGCCATACCGGAAGCTGTTGAATCGCAACCGTCATCAGCACCCACCGGGATATGCGTGCGTGAGACCACACCGAGGGTCAATAATTCCCGACCCGAGCCGGGAACCGCGACTATTGTCGCAGATTGACGATGGCGTGTGGATACCGGGGCCTGCGGGAATATGGTGATACCTAGTCGCCTTCATCTGCATCCCGAAACAGCTCCATCGGTGCTGCGCTCTCCCCCGGTACCGATACCGGTGGCCGCAGGCCGCAGTGCAGGTAGGCATGGCGGGTCGCGACCCGCCCGCGCGGGGTTCGCATGATATAGCCCTGCTGGATCAGGTAGGGCTCGAGGACGTCCTCGATGGTTCCCCTTTCCTCGCCAATGGCCGCGGAAAGGTTGTCGATACCCACGGGACCACCGTCGAACTTTTCGATGATGGTCATCAACAGCCTGCGGTCCTGACTGTCAAAACCCTGCTCGTCGACATCCAGCATTTTCATGGCCTGGCCGGCCACCCCGGCGGTAATGCACCCGTCCGCCTTCACCTCGGCATAATCGCGCACCCTGCGCAGCAGGCGGTTGGCGATACGCGGCGTACCCCGGGACCGGCGCGCCAGTTCGTGTGCGCCGTCGGGATCGAGCCGGATCCCGAGAATCTTCGCGGAACGCAGCAGGATACCCGCCAGGTCGGTGGCATTGTAGAACTCCAGACGCTGCACGATCCCGAAGCGGTCCCGGAGCGGGGAGGTAAGCAAACCGGCACGGGTGGTCGCGCCAACGAGCGTAAACGGCGGCAGATCGAGCTTGATGGAGCGGGCCGCCGGACCCTCTCCGATCATGATATCGAGCTGGTAGTCCTCCATCGCCGGATAGAGGATCTCTTCGACCACCGGACTCAGGCGGTGAATCTCGTCCACGAACAGGACATCCTTCGCCTCGAGGTTGGTCAGCATGGCGGCCAGGTCCCCGGCACGCTCCAGAACCGGGCCCGAGGTATGTCGCAGATTGACATTCATCTCGTTCGCGATGATGTGCGCTAGGGTGGTCTTGCCGAGCCCCGGGGGACCGAAGATCAGGGTATGGTCCAGTGCCTCGCCGCGCGAGCGGGCCGCCTGCACGAAGATCTCCATCTGCTCCGAGACCTGCGGCTGCCCCACGTATTCCGAGAGTTGGCGGGGACGGATTGCCCGCTCCTGGGCCTCTTCTTCATCGGAGCCCAGTGCCGTGACCAGTCGATCAGATTCCGTCATGAATCGTTTCGCCCGTTTACCAAGCCTGTCGGAGGGATCGCGAATCGCCGTCTGCTCATCAGCCTGTCCGCCGCACCTATTGAATCGCAGCCTGCAGGGCGCTGCGGATGATATCCTCGGACGACAGCTCCACCGTTTCAACCATCCTCACCATCCTGCTGGCCTCCTGCGGTTTGTAGCCGAGACCGATCAGCGCACTGAGCGCCTCCTCCACCGGATCGGCCGGCGCGCTGGCCACACCGGACTGACCCGTCACCACTGGCGGGGGCGTCTCATCCAGCCGGTCGCGCATCTCCATGACCAGCCGCTCGGCCGTCTTTTTTCCCACGCCCGGCAGGCGGATCAGGGCAGCCGTATCACCCTGCTGGACACACAGTGCAAAACTGGCCGCATCCATCCCGGACAAGAGGGTCAGCGCCAGCTTTGCCCCCACGCCATTCACCTTGATCAGGTTGCGGAAAAGACTTCGTTCAGCCAGTCGGGAAAAGCCATACAGGACATGCGCGTCGTCGCGTACCGCCAGGTGGGTGTACAGGCTGATTTCCTCACCCACCGCGGGCAGATCGTAGAACGTGGTCATCGGTGACTCGATCTCATAACCCACGCCATTGACGTCCAGCAACAGGTGCGGGGGCTGTTTGTCCTGCAGCGTACCACGCAGGTAACCGATCATCGCATGCTCCTCCCGCTCACCCGGCCACCACCCGCCAGGGCCGCCTGTGTCGCGCTGGTATGACTGTGGCAGATGGCCACGGCCAGGGCATCGGCGGCGTCCGGTTGCGGATTTTCCCCCAGATTCAGCAGTACGCGCACCATGTGCTGTACCTGGGTCTTTTCCGCACCGCCCCTGCCAACCACGCCCTGCTTGATCTCCCGGGCCGCGTACTCCGCCACGGGTAATGCATGGTTCACACCGGCACAGATGGCCGCGCCACGCGCCTGGCCCAGTTTCAGCGCCGAATCGATGTTGCGATTGACGAAGACCCGTTCGATCGCCATCTCGGTCGGAAGCCAGGTGCCGATAATGTCTTCCAGCTCCCGGAAGATCATCCCCAGGCGCTCCGGCAAACCCTCGCCATCCACCCGGATACAGCCACTGGTCACATGGATCAGGCGCTGGCCGTCCTGTTCGATAATGCCGTAACCGGTAACCCGGGATCCCGGGTCCACACCGAGGATGCGCATCATCCGGTGCCCCGCCCCTGTTTACTCACGTAATCTGTTCCAGGATCTCTTCCGAAATATCCGCATTCGAATATACGTTCTGGACATCATCCAGATCCTCGAGGCGCTCCAGCAACCGAACCATCTTCTCGGCTTCCTGGAGATCCAGCCCCGAGGTATTGGCCGCCCGCATGGTCACCTCGGCCTGCTCCGGCACATATCCCGCCGTCTCCATCGCCTCTTTTACCTCGATAAACTGACCCGGGTCCGTCAGTACGTCAATGGATCCGTCATCGTTGGTCAGCACGTCGTCGGCCCCAGCCTCCAGCGCGGCCTCCATGAGGGCGTCCTCATCACTGCCCGCCGGGTAACTGAGGATACCCGTCTTGGTAAACTGGAAGGCTACCGAACCATCGGTGCCCAGATTCCCGCCGGCCTTGGTGAAGGCATGCCGCACCTCGGCCACCGTCCGGTTGCGGTTGTCGGTCATGCAATCCACCATGACGGCTACTCCGCCCGGACCATAACCCTCGTAGCGAACCTCCTCGTAATTGTCCCCGTCCTGCGCCCCGACACCGCGCTTGATCGCACGCTCGATGGTGTCCTTGGTCATATTGCCGGCCAACGCCTTGTCGACCGCCAGTCGCAGACGCGGATTGGAGGCCGGATCCGGATCCCCCAGCCGGGCCGCAATGGTGATCTCCCGGATGAGCTTGGTAAACAGCTTGCCCCGCTTTGCATCCTGGGCGCTCTTGCGGTGCTGTATATTCGCCCATTTACTGTGTCCTGCCATCTTTTCCTCGCCGCCTCGCTCAAATCCGCCACAGTGTAGCACCGCCGGCAACGACAGTCAGGACTGCATCGGAAACTTCCACTGAATCGATACCGGCAAGACCGCCAGCTCAACCGGCGGTTGGTACCCATTCGAGGATTGCGGCCTGATTGGTATGGGATGAGGCCTGTTGCGCGGCCAGATCGCGTGGCAACCACAGGAGGCTGCGGTGCTCCTCCGGGTTCAGCCGGATCTCGGGGCGGTCCTCGTACTCGGTCCGGTAGACAGATTCGGTATTGTACAGAACCTCCGGATCATAACGGTGGCGCCAGGCAGGCAGGATCGGGAAGCGGTTCTGCTGCCGGCAATCCACCAGACGGCTGCCTGCCTCGAGACCGGTCTCCTCTTCCAGTTCGCGACGGGCCGCGCTGTCCGGCGATTCACCCCGCTTCAGACTGCCCGTCACCGACTGCCAGAAATCGGGGGGGTGTCGTCGTTGCAGCAACAACACCTCGCCGGTGCGGGTATAGACCACGACCAGTACGGATTCCGGGCGTTTGTAACCGGTCTCGATGATCGGTGCCGATTATCAGGAATCCACCGGCGGTGGCTTGCGCAGATGGATACCCAGTTCGATCAACTGGCCGGTGCCGACCGCGGACGGCGCCTGCGTCAGGGGACACCCCGCCGTTTGCGTCTTCGGAAAGGCCATGACCTCCCGGATCGATGAGGCACCCGACATCAGCATCACCAACCGGTCGAGGCCGAAGGCAATCCCGCCATGGGGCGGACAACCGTACTTCAGCGCCTGGAGCAGAAAGCCGAATTTTTCCTCCGCCTCCTCCTCGCTGATACCCAGCAGGCGAAAGACCGCCTGCTGCAGGTCACTGCGGTGGATACGGATGGACCCGCCACCCAGTTCCGTTCCGTTCAGGACCATGTCGTAGGCACGAGAAAGCATCCCGCCCGGATTCTCTTCCAGGGCCCGCGGATCATCGCTGTCCGGGGCCGTGAAGGGATGATGCAAGGCCATCCAGCGCTTGCTCCTGCTGTCCTTTTCGAACATCGGAAATCCAACCACCCAGAGCGGGCGCCAGGCATCTTCCACCATACCCCGGTCGTGACCCAGCCGGACACGCAGCGCGCCCAGTGATTCATTGACAACGCTGGCCCGGTCAGCCCCGAAAAATATCAGGTCGCCATCAACCACCCCCGTGCGCTCCACGATGGCCGAGACGACCTCATCGGGCAGGAACTTCAGGATTGGGGACTGCAGACCCTCGCGCCCCGCCTGTACCTCGTTCACCTTGATATAGGCCAGGCCGCGGGCCCCGTATTTCCCGACAAAGGCGGTGTAGTCATCGATCTCCTTGCGGCTCAGGCTGCCCCCACCCGGGACGCGCAGGCACGCCACACGGCCCTCGGGATCGTTTGCCGGACCGGCAAACACCTTGAAATCGACACCGGTCATGAGTTCGCCCAGGTCAACCAGTCCCAGCGGGATGCGCAGATCGGGCCGGTCGGTCCCGTAACGGGACATCGCCTCGGCATAGCTCATGCGCGGAAAGGGATCGGGTAAAGCCACATCGATCACCCGCTCGAACAACTGGCGGATCATCTCCTCCATCAATCCCATGATGGTGTCTTCATCCAGGAAGGCAGTCTCGATATCGACCTGGGTAAACTCGGGCTGGCGGTCGGCACGCAGGTCCTCATCACGGAAGCAGCGGGCGATCTGGTAATAGCGGTCCATCCCTCCCATCATCAGTAACTGTTTGAATAACTGGGGTGATTGCGGCAGCGCAAAAAACTCGCCGGGATGGGTGCGGCTGGGTACCAGGTAATCCCGGGCGCCCTCGGGTGTAGAGCGGGTCAGCAGGGGGGTCTCGATATCCAGAAAACCGTTGCTGTCCAGATAGGATCGCAGCTGACCGGTGATCCGGGCCCGCAGGCGCAGGCGCTCCTGCATCTCCGGGCGCCGCAGATCGATATATCGATAGCGCATCCGGGTCTCATCCTGAACATCGTCCTCGTCGATCTGGAACGGCGGGGTCTCGGCCCGGTTCAGGATATTCAGTTCCAGCCCGAGCACCTCGACCTGGCCGGTCGCCAGATCCGGGTTGACGGTACCCTCGGGCCTGCGGCGTACCCTTCCGCTGACCTGCAGCACGAATTCGTTGCGGACCCGCTCCGCGGTGGCGAAGGTCTCCTCCGTATCCGGATCGAAGACCACCTGTACCAGCCCTTCCCGGTCCCGCAGGTCGATGAAGATGACACCGCCATGATCACGCCGCCGGTGCACCCAGCCACACAGGGTGACCGTCTGGTCAAGGTTTGTTTCGTTCACTTCACCGCAATAATGACTGCGCATGGTATGTATCCGTTTGTTGGACAGGGCGATAGCAGGAAAGGGCGGGATGGTACGGTCTCGCCGGGGTCCACGCAAGATAGCCTGGTTTCCGGGCAGGCGGGATCAATCCTTGCTGCTGCTCGTTTTCTTCCCGGCGGTGCCACCCGAGCCGGCTGATTTATCCTTGCTCGCCGACTTGGCCGAGGAATCCGGCTGGACGACATTTTTCTTCTCCCCGCCCTTGAAGTCCGTCTCATACCACCCACTGCCCTTGAGGCGGAAGGCGGGAGCGGACAACAGTTTTTTCAGTGTCGGTTTTCCGCAATCCGGGCAATGAACCAGTGGTTCATCGGAGATTTTCTGAATGACTTCAAACATATGGTCACAGGCTTTACACTGGTATTCGTAAATCGGCATAGTAACAACTCTGTTCTGGTCTGAATTTTCCGCAAAGGATCTGACCCCGGGACGCAGGCCCCTGCACCGGGGCGCCAATCATACCCCGAAACAGCGGGAAATGAGGAATACCGCCCACCGGAATACCCACCGATACATGCGGGATTTCTGGCCACGCCCCGGTACCGCACCCGGACCGATTCTGTGACAATGGCCCGTCTGAACAGCGAATGAGATTCCGTGTATACCCGAGCCACCTCCCTGCCCACCGCAACGGCCAGTGACCTGGGCACCCTGCGCAGCCTCTCGCCCTTCCTGTGGGCGTACCGGGGCCGGGTTCTGCTCGCCCTGGGTTTCCTGATACTGGCCAAGGCCGCCAACGTCGGGATTCCGCTGATTCTCAAGGACATCGTGGATTCCCTGGACACCAATGGCCGGCCGGAACTGGTGCTGCCGCTGTCCCTGTTGATCGCCTACGGCCTGTTGCGGCTGGCCAGTTCCCTCTTCAACGAGTTGCGTGACTCCGTTTTCGCCCGGGTACGCCACGGCGCCATGCGCAGTGTCTCGCTGAAGGCGCTCGAGCACCTGCATACGCTTTCCCTGCGCTACCACCTGGAGCGCAAGACCGGTGGCCTGTCCCGGGATATCGATCGCGGAACCCGCAGCGTGAGTTCACTGCTGAACTACATGGTCTTCAGTATCCTGCCGACCCTGGTCGAGATCCTGATGATCGCCGCCATATTGCTGTCCAAGTACAGTGCCTGGTTTGCGATCATCACCTTTGTCTCCGTAACCGCCTATATCGCCTTCACCATGACCATCAGCGAGTGGCGAATGAAGTACCGCGTCACCATGAATGCCATGGACTCGAAGGCCAACACGCAGGCAGTGGACAGTCTGCTGAACTATGAAACCGTCAAGTATTTCGGCAATGAGGGATACGAACAGCGGCGTTACAACGAAAGCCTGCACGAATGGGAAGAGGCCGCCGTAAAGAGCCAGACATCGCTGTCCGCCCTCAATGTCGGCCAGGCACTCATCATCGCCGTCGGCGTGACCCTGATGATGATCCTGGCCTCGCAGGGCGTAGTCGAGGGTACCCTGAGCCTCGGTGATCTGGTCCTGATCAATGCCTTCCTGCTGCAACTGTTCATCCCGCTCAATTTTCTGGGTGTAGTCTACAGCCAGCTCAAGCATGCCCTGACCGACATGCAGCTGATGTTCGATGTGCTGCACAGGGAACCCGAGATCGCCGACCAGCCGGGGGCAACCCGCCTGGAGGTCGGTAACGCCGAGGTCCGCTTCGAGTCCGTTTCATTCGGCTACGAGACCGACCGCCCCATCCTGCATGACGTAAGCTTCGCCATACCACCCGGTCACAAATACGCCGTGGTCGGACCCAGCGGCGCGGGCAAGTCCACACTGGCGCGGCTGCTGTTCCGCTTCTACGATATCGATCGTGGCCGCATCCTGATCAACGGACAGGATATCCGTACCGTCACACAGCATAGCCTGCGCGCCGCCATCGGCATCGTTCCCCAGGATACCGTGCTCTTCAACGAATCGATCCGGTACAACATCGGATACGCAAGACCGGATGCGGATTTCAATGATATTGTCCGTGCCGCGCGTCTGGCGAATATCCATGACTTTATCGATGCCCTGCCCGGCGGGTATGACACCATCGTTGGCGAACGCGGCCTGAAGCTCTCCGGCGGCGAAAAACAACGAGTCGCGATTGCCCGGGCCATCCTGAAATCACCCAGGATACTGGTGTTCGACGAGGCCACCTCCAGCCTGGATTCCCGTTCCGAGCAGTTCATACTCGAGGCCCTAGGCGAGATCGCCGAGCATCATACGACCCTGGTGATCGCCCATCGCCTCTCCACCGTGGTGGATGCCGAGCGCATCCTGGTCATGGACAGGGGACAGATCGTCGAACAGGGCTCGCATCCGGAACTGCTGGCCCGGGATGGCATGTATGCACGGCTCTGGAGCCTGCAAAAGCAGGAAAAGCTGGAGGCGAATCGCGAGGTGCCTGCCGGTGACTGAACCGGGCACCTCGCAGACCACCGGCAGGGGGAAACCCGTCCTGATCACCGGCTGTTCAAGCGGCATCGGCCGCTGCGTGGCGCTGGGGCTCGAGGCGCGTGGTTACCGGGTATTCGCCACGGCCCGCAAGCACCGCGATGTCAGCGAACTGCAGTCGCTGGGCCTGGAGTCCCTGATGCTCGACCTGGCCGATACGAATTCCGTTCGGGATGCGCTCGAAACCGTGCTTTCCCGTACCGGCGGCACACTGTATGCCCTTTTCAACAACGGGGCCTACGGGCAACCCGGCGCGGTAGAGGACCTGAGCCGGGAGGTGCTGCGCGCCCAGTTCGAGACCAACCTGTTCGGCTGGCACGAACTGACCCGGGCGGTATTGCCCGTGATGCGCCGACAGGGCCATGGACGGATCATTCACAACAGCTCGGTGCTCGGCCTCGTCTCCCTCCCCTATCGCGGGGCCTATAACGCCAGCAAGTACGCCCTGGAGGGTCTGGCCGATACCCTGCGCCTGGAACTCCGTAATACGGATATACATGTCTCGCTGATCGAACCCGGACCGATTACCAGCCGCTTCCGGGCCAATGCCCATCAGGCCTTCCGGGATCATATCGATGCGCAGAACAGCGTACACCGGGAGATCTATCAGCGAATGGAAAAGCGGCTTGTCAGTGAGGGGCCCGTTGCCCCGTTTACCCTGCCGCCCGAGGCGGTGCTGGAGAAGGTCGTACACGCGCTGGAGAGCCGGCGTCCCCGTATACGCTATTATGTCACCTTTCCGACCTGGCTGTTCGCCACCCTGAAACGGCTTCTTCCCGGCCGGGTGCTGGACAAGGTGCTGATGCGGGTCGGCGGCCGGGAAAACCGCTGATGTGCGGGAGAGGTGGCGAGAACGCCCCCTCTCCGCGAAGACCCGCGGGATCCATGCGGGGACTCAGGCCGCGCTTGCCTTCAGCGCACCCTTCTTGAAGACCAGTTCGCCGCCTTCCACGTCCACCTGCACCACATCGTCCGGGCCGAAACGGCCGGCGAGGATCTCCTGTGCGAGCGGATTCTCGAGCTGTTGCTGGATGGCGCGCTTCAGCGGGCGGGCGCCATAGACGGGATCGAAGCCCGCCTCTCCGAGCCGGTCGAGTGCGGCATCGGTCAGCTCCAGTCCGATATCGCGGTCCTGC
>JARFQV010000105.1 GCA_029287615.1 Pseudomonadota bacterium
CTACTAGACTGCGCCAGGCTCACGCACTGGGACGTGGAGCGTAAGTTTCAGGCTATGTTCGACTTTACGCAGGACTACCAATCCTGGATCTGTCTGAAGGATGAACCGCGCGACTCGATCGGCTTTTTCGTGCAAGAGTGGATCGATTTCGACAAATTCACGCCTGCGACCAAGATGTTGCACACCACCCGGCGCAGGACACAGCCCTGGAAGACTGGCCTGCCGATCGACTGGCGTCCTGCGGAACGTTTCAGGCTTTTCCCCCCGGTTGCCTGGATTATGAGGGCTCGCCGGCACCTGTTCGGAGAATACGCGTTACTGGGTAATTACAAGAAACATCCGGATGAAAACCAGATTCATCTTTTTTTCGGTCTGCTCAAGGAATGCGTGGAGAAGGGAATTATCAGCGAAGACATGCTGCGCGAACAGATGAACCGCAATCATGTGCGTCATGACGCGATGGAGATACTGGAACATACCCCCGATCTGGCCCCTCCTCCAGGTCCGCCTCTGAAGCTGTCCGCTGCATGAACACAGAGAGGGCGGTGAATGCTGATTTTCTGCACACTACCCGGCAAAACTGCCGGGTAGTCTGTTTTGAATGACCGGTACTATCAGCAAGCACAGGAAGCTGCTCTACGAATCCCCGGCCGGTATCCTGTCTTCTGTCCGGCCAAACAGCGCCTTTACACCGGCAGTTGCCCTTTCCAGGTCACCGGCAGGAGGGATTTGAAGCCCTGCAGGAAACGGGCTTCCCAGCCAGACCGCTCTGCCAGACTTCACCATAGCGTCCTGAATGGCCCCGACATCCCTCCTCATTCGCCTGGGACCGATATGCATGGCGATACGGTGACTGAGTGGCTTGAAACGAAAGTTATGTCGATAGCGCCACCAGCCAGCCTGTTCCCGGCAGCGATTGCAGCTTAAATCATCGCCGGGATCAAAAATATAGAGAGGCTTGCGGGTCGCGCTGGCCTCGGTCAACATCGACATACTCTCTCCTGTGACCACGATAGAATCAGCCAGTGCAAGGTAGGCAACATAGGGATTATCTTCGCCTCCCGGTACCCAGCGGTGAATGTAGGCCGGCAGCTCATATCTCGCAGTGAATGCATCCAAGAAATCAGCAGGCGTTCGGGCGCTGTCCGTTATCAGCGCCGTACCACCGATCTCCCTGACCAGTGTATTGAGGGCCAGCCCCATCCGCTCGCCCTTGTCTGCCGTAAAGACGAAGGGTCCGCTGTTACCGCCAATCAGTACCGCACAGTAGGGACGCTGGAGATGCCGGAGGCGTGGTTCCCACAACGCCTTCGCTGCGGCAAGACGACTGTCGGTAATACCGTGGAGTGGCAGAGAATTAGAGATCACATTTGGATATTCTTCGAGTTGATATTGAGGTGTGGAAATAATCAGGTCAAAATAGCCCGGTGAGGCCCAGGGGCGCCCGATGTGTACCAGACGCACTTTCTCCCCTGCCTGCCTCGCTATCCACCTTGCAACGGGTTCATTGCGCCGACCTGCTGTAATCACCAGATCCGGCCAGGGTGCTTCCAGGTTGCTGGATTTTTTGCGGTCGACACCGGCAAGCGTTGCTCCCAATAACCGGTTGGTAATCAGCTCATAGGGATGATATACAAACCTTTTTATCTCGCAGGGCCAGCCAAGCGAATCAGCAAGCGCCTGAACCTGGGAATTATCACCGGCCTTGTGCCCCATCAGCAGCCAGACGCGGGGCAGACTCGCTGGCACTGATACGGAACCGGATTCTTTGAAAGGACTGGGTTGCAATGTCGTTTTTGTATGGATACGAAGATTCTGCGATGAGCTTACCTGATAAGACGATCTGCTGCACAATAGGCAAACCGTGAAAAATCAGGCAAAACACCCGATAACCGGTACAATAACAATCATCCGGATATATTACAGCCGGCGATCCAGGGAAGATCCGGTAAATTCGTCACGCCTGCGAGGACTGGCAACCAGCGCTGTGAAAACACCGGATACCGGCTTGCGCCGGCTTGACGAAACAGAGCAGTAATGAGCACTCTCCTGAACCGGAAAATCCGTTCAACATGCATAATCCCGTTTGCCTTATGAATGCGCAAGGATTCATGAAATTTTCGGCTGATAATGATCATTGACCGGTACATCATCAGCGAAATCACCAAGCCCATGTTGCTGGGTTGCGGGATGCTGGTTCTCATCTTCACGGGTTACAGTTCCGCAGTCCATTTAACCAATGCGGCGCAAGGCCTGATACAGCTCTCAACCGTCAGCAGCCTGATCTTGCTGAATACAGTGATTGCTCTGGAAGTGCTGTTACCGACGGCACTTTACCTGTCGATCATTTATGCGCTGGGACGTTTGCACAGGGATTCCGAAATGGCCGCCCTGAATGCCTCGGGTATCGGAGAGATCAGAGTTGCAGCCTCCGTTTTCGCCCTGTCACTGCTGGTTGCCATCGTGGTTGCAATGGTTTCCATCATCGGACGCCCATGGGCCTACAAACAGAGTTACCGCCTAGAATCCGAGGCCAAGGCCGAGTTCAATATCAACAAGATCGAAACAGGTCGTTTCCTGGAGCTGAAAAACAGCCATTATGTACTATTTGCCCATGGTATCGACTCGCAGAGAGACCGCTTGCTGGACGTGTTCCTGCAGCGTGATGCTGGCGGGAAAAACAGTGTAATTTATGCAAGGGAGGCCTATCTGCCACCGGCGGAGCCTGGCACTCCCCGTATTGTTGAATTCATCAACGGTTTTGCCTACACGCTTGACCAGGACGGCAGCAAGGATGTGACTCTCAAATACAAGACCCTGTCGATTAGCCTGGGAGACAACGAACGAGAGGTAAATTACAAGCGTAAGGCGCAGCCAACAACCATACTGAGGGAGTCGACAAGACCAAAGGATATCGCCGAATATCAATGGAGGCTGTCCACACCCCTGTCCACCATCCTGCTGGCCCTACTGGCCGTCCCCCTGAGCCGCACCAAACCCAGGCAGGGTCGCTATACCAGCTTTTTTGTCGCCATCGTGGTTTACATTGTGCTGCTCAATCTGGTAAGTATCGCCAGAAACTGGGTAGAGCATGAAAGAGTCGGGGCATTTCCGGGAATCTGGTGGGTGTATGCCCTGACACCCGTATTTTTGCTGCTTCTTTATTATAAGGATACATTCAGATTCAGGAGCAGGCAGGCACATTCAAAGGCGAGCAGCATCTGAATATGATTTTTGACATTCACCATTACAAGATTGCCCGGCCCGGTAAAGCGCAAGACGGAATACACAGCGAAGGCGCTCGCTCTGGGCACGATGAATCCACCACTTCAATGAACAGCCCTCTGCTATCCGCGCAGCGATGAAGATCCTGGACCGCTACCTCAGCAAAACGATCTTCAAGAGCCAGGCACTGGTGCTCCTTATCCTGCTTGCAATTTTCACCCTGATTGCATTTGTCGAGGAACTGGAGCACGTTGATGATCCCATGATCTATGGGGTACCGGATGCGATCCGTTATGTGGCGTATACCATACCGCAACGTCTGCTGGATCTCTCCCCGGTAATCGCGCTGCTGGGCAGTCTGATCGGAATCGCCCTGCTGGTAAAGAACAGCGAGCTGATCGCTATCAGGGCTGCCGCCTTCTCGGTCCGCAGGCTGTTGTTGTCTGTTACTATACCGGCCACCGTTCTTGTGGTGGGCCTCACATTGCTGGGTGAACTGGTTGCAGCGCCATTGCACCAGTATGCAGAAAAGCAACGGGCCATTTTAAGATCAGACAAGGTTTACCTGCTTGAAGGCAAGGGGTTATGGTCAAACGATGGCCAGCGATATTTTAATGTGCGTGAGCTGCAACACGGCCGCATTCCCTCCGGAATCTATATCTATGAATTCGACAAAGCAGGAAAACTACTAACCTACATACATGCAAACTCGGCCGAGATACACAATGACCGGGAATGGAAACTGATTGATGTTGAATATAAAACACTCGAGAACGGGACACTGGTCAGCAGGCATGCAGGGGAACTGGACATAGGTCCCTTCTGGTCGAGTAATGAACTGCTCATACTGCCGCTACCGGCGTCGAGTATGTCGCTTACCGACCTTTATCACTACATCGACTACAAGAAGTCTACCAATCAAAGAACCGATCGTCTGGAACTCACTTTCTGGCAGAGGATCTCCCTGCCTCTCTCAGCGGCGGCAATGATGTTGCTGGCCGTCCCCGTTGGCGCGGGAACCGGTGCCCTGCGCAATGCCGGCTTCGGTCAGCGTATCACAGCCGGGGCCATCATCGGAATCGTCTTTTATCTGGGAAGTCAGCTTATACATACACTGGGATTGCTGGGAAACCTGAACGCCGCACTCATCGCCCTCTCCCCGGTGGTTCTCGTCTTCCTGGCCACTGCCTTTCTGCTCTGGCGTATGCAGGCATGCGCCACCTGAAACCGGCCTTGTGACAAGTCATGATCAGGATAGTCCCGCACTGCATTCCATAGTCAGATCAGGATGCACCTCCTACTAACATTCTTCCGTGCCTATCCCTGGCAGAGTGTCGCTATGCTGGTTTCACTGCTACTGGCCGGTATTTTCGAGGGTATCGGCCTTTCCACCCTGTTACCTTTTCTCAATATGGCGACCAGTTTGGGTAGCATTCCTGCGGAGACCATCTCCTCGGATCTGGATAACAGTGGTGAATTCGAGCAAATAGTCATCGACAGGCTTGCCAGTCTGGGTATTACCCCCGATATCGGCATCCTCCTTTTCATTATCGTGCTTGCGCTCACCATGAAGAATGTGCTGTTACTCGTGGCCCGGAAGCAGATTGGTTATACCGCGGCCCGGGTAACGACCGATCTGCGCCTGGCGATGCTGCGCGCCATGCTCACCACGAAATGGGAGTACTTCCTGCACCAGCCTGCTGGCAAACTGGCCAATAGCCTGGCCACTGAGGCCCACCGCTCGTCACAGGCGTATGTAAATGGTGCCATGCTGATAACCCTGCTGATACAAACGGGTATTTACCTGTCCCTGGCCCTCATGCTCTCCTGGAAAGCGAGCATCGTCTGTTTGGGCGCCGGACTGGTCATTCTGTCTGTTTCCCATTATCTGGTACGAATGGCGCGCAGGGCCGGGCAAAAGCAGACTACCCTGCTGATCTCGCTGCTCACCCGGCTGACCGACACTCTTCAGTCCGTCAAGCCACTCAAGGCAATGGCCAGGGAAGGTCTGGCCAACGCGGTTCTGGACATGGAGACCACCAGGCTCAACCGGGCATTGCAGCATCAGGTACTGAGTGGAACGCTGCTGAATCTCACCCAGGATGAAATGTTCACGATCATCATTGCACTGGGCATGTATCTTGCCCTTGTACACTATGACATGCAGTTATCCACCGTCATGGTGCTGGTCGTGCTGCTGGGAAAGGGACTGAGTCAAATGGGAAAGGTACAGAAGCAGTATCAGAAAATGGTAGTTTGCGAAAGCGCCTACTGGTCACTCCACTCGGCGATAAAACAGGCCGAAGACGCCCATGAAACGCTTGGCAGCGGAATCACGCCACATCTCGAATCCTCAATAAGACTGGTTGACGTCGGCTTCGCCTACAATGAGGCCAGCATACTGCAGAACCTGTCCATGGACATTCCTGCAGGCTCGCTCACGACACTGGTTGGTCCCTCCGGCGCAGGTAAAACAACGGTGATCGACCTGATTATCGGCCTCTTTCGACCACAGTCAGGCACCATCAGCATCGATGGACACAAGCTGGATGAGATCGACCTGAAAGGCTGGCGCAGCAAAATTGGTTACGTTCCGCAGGAAAACCTGCTTCTGCATGATACCGTCCTGCACAATATCACGCTTGGGGATCCCGAGCTTGACGAGACCGATGCCGAATCTGCCTTGCGTGCCGCCAGCGCCTGGGATTTCGTTGACTCACTGCCTGATGGCCTGTACAGCATGGTCGGTGAAAGGGGGGCAAAACTCTCGGGAGGTCAACGCCAGCGGATCATGATCGCGCGCGCCCTGGCGCACCAGCCGGTATTACTGATCCTGGATGAAGCCACCAGCGCCCTGGACCCGGAAAGCGAGTCTGCCATCTGCAATACCATCGAAGGATTGAAAGGCAAGCTGACTATCCTCGCGATCTCCCATCAACAGGCAATAATCGACTACGCAGACCGGATATACCGCCTGCAGGACGGCCAGGCCACCCGGCTTGCCCGTCAGGATCTTTCGAATCGCAAGCCACATCCCGATGATGAAACAAATGAGGAAACACCAATCTGACGGCCATGGTGGTACCGGGAGATAGCAGGCGATCATTCCCTGCCCGGAAACAAGGCATGCACCCGTTGTACCGCATGATCGACATCGCTGAGTGCAGGAGGACCGGCGTCCGGGAAGGTCTCTCCAAGCCAGACGGCATGGCCGGATGAGATGAGGCGTTCATGAACCAGACTCACATCCCGGCTGAGGCGCCTGGGACCATAACGCATCATCAACCGATACAACCAGGCACCCAGGCGAAAGTCCTCTTCCGGGCCGGCCGATTCCCTCGCGAGGTCACTGGTTGTCCCTCTCGGTGCCAGCAGGTCAAACATGTAAACCGGTTTTCGGGTGGCGCAAGCCTCGCTTAGCATGGATATGCTATCGCAAGTCACGATAATGGATTCTGCCAGCGCGAGATAGCCGTAGTAAGGATTGGTATCCGGATCGGGCGCCCAGTCATAGCAGTGCGCCGGGGCATCCAGCGACTCCTTGAATGCCTTCCAGGAAGACAAGGGTGTGCGAGCGCTGGTCGTCACCAGCAGGGAACCACCGGAACGGTTCGCCATACGACTCGCCTCCTGAGCAAGACGGGCGGCAGCCCGGCTGCCAAAGGTATAAGGCCCGCTGTTGCCGCCCAGTATCACCGCCGTTCGCGGTTCCGGTAGATCAGCAAGTCGTGGTGCCCATGTCCGTGCCGCCTTCTCCAGGTGACTGGCGGTAACCCGGTGCAAGGTAGTGGTATTCTGCAGGACCACAGGATGTTCCGGAAGACGATACTGGGGGGTGGAAACCACCAGATCGAAATTATCAGGGCGTGCCCAGGGCCGGCCGATATGAACTATGCGAACCGAACCGTTTGCCTGGTCGCGAATCCAGCGGCAAACCGGTTCATTGCGCATACCGGCTGAAATAATCAAATCCGGCCAGGGGGGGGCCAGCGGACTGGATTTTCGACGGTCAATCCCGCGTAAATCCCGTCCCCGCAACAGATTGGTCCGAAATGCATACCGCCGATGCACCAGGTCCTTGACCTCGTACGGCCAGCCAAGCGCGTCAGCCAATGCCATAATCTGCGCCCGCTCTCCGGCACGGTATCCGGTCACCAGCCACACCAATGGATCCGAGTGCGACAAATCAGGGTTCGGATTCTTCACGACCATCTGACGTCCGCGGGTACCGGCGGTTGATAGACATGACATAGCTCCGGGAGTCGAAGTACAATCCGGATTGCTGACAGAAACCGGAGGCTTATCACTGCAAACGATACGAAACCAGGGAAACTCTGTCTTGACACCCCGTACATGCGGGATCAATACACTGAGTGTCCAGCGGCTGAACCGCAAAGTGAGCCCAGCGGCCTCTCCAGTCAGGTAGAGTCATCACGAAACCGGGTACCGGCTCTCTGCAACGATCTGGCCGCAGTAATGTCATATCAGGGATTCCCGAATAGTATTATGCCCGAAATATATGTTTGTTCGGGTACTCGTTGCAATATAACCTCATATGATCTACTGAACTGATGGAATAACAATGCCCGATTATGACGAATTCCTGGATCGTATCTACGAAATCCTGAAGCCTTTCACCAAAAAAGGAGTAATCCTGAACGAAGGCAGTGAACTGGTAACCGAGCTTGGCCTGACATCCCTTCAAGTCATGGAACTGATCGAACAAATCGAGGATCATTTCGATATATCGGTTCCCTTGAATATCCTCCCGGAAATCAGCACGGTACAAGATCTCGCAAGACAACTGGAAAAACTGACCAATACCTGAATCATGAGCCTGTTTGACAAATTCAAGCCCATCGCTGATGTCCGCAATGAACTGAATCGTCTCGGGGTCACCCCCTTTGGCGCCATCACGGAACAGATCCTTTCCGCAACCGAGGGTATCGTGAATGGGCATCGGGTCATACTCGCGGGTACCAACAACTACCTCGGTCTGACATTTGACCCGGAATGCATCGCGGCGGCAAAAAAAGCCCTGGATGAGCAAGGAACGGGGACAACCGGATCCCGTATGGCCAACGGTACCTATGCGGCTCACGCGGCTCTGGAGCAGGAACTTGCCGACTTCTTCGATTGCCGATCGGCCATAGTATTCTCCACGGGTTACCTGGCCACCATGGGTATGGGCTCTACCCTTGCCGGGCCGGGAGATGTCATCCTGCTGGATGCCGACTGCCATGCCAGCATCTATGACGGATGCCGCCTGGGAGGTGCGGAAGTTATTCGCTTCAAGCATAACGATCCATCGGACCTGGAAAAACGGCTGCGACGGCTGGGCGACCGGGCCGCCGATACCCTCATTATCGCCGAGGGGATTTATAGCATGCTGGGTGATCGAGCCCCACTGGCCGAAATTGCAGCGGTCAAACGTGAATGTGGAGGCGTCCTGTTGATCGACGAGGCACATTCACTGGGCATGCTGGGGAAAAACGGAAGAGGCGTTGCGGAAGAAGATGGCATCGAGTCAGATGTCGATTTTATTGTCGGAACATTCAGCAAGAGTCTGGGCGCTACCGGTGGCTACTGTGTGAGCAGGCGTCCTGAACTCGAGCAGGTGCGCTTCGCCATACGCGCCTACATATTCACCGCCTCCCCCTCACCATCGGTCATTGCGTCGACACGCGCAGCATTACGAATCATCAGCCAACGGCCTGAATTACGCGAGAAACTCTGGAAGAATGCACATCGACTGTATAACGGATTGAAATCAATGGGCTTTCGGATCGGGCCAGAGCCCAGCCCGGTCGTCGCCACAACGGTGGATGACCGTGACCAGGCCATTGCGGCATGGAATGAACTCATGAACCGGGGGATCTATGTCAACCTTGTCATGCCCCCCGCCACGCCAACCGGGGATTGCCTGCTGCGCTGCAGTGTCAGTGCTGCGCACACCTCCGAACAAATCGAGCGAATTCTGGAGGCATTCGATTCCCTGGAAATCAATCGGGACGGGCAGCAGGAATGAAGCCTCACACCTGCCATGATGGTAATCTGTTATAATTTCAGACCTTGAGTGAGCCACGAATGCCGGCTACCGGCAGCTGCGTTGGGTTACTAAATGCGTTGGGTTACTAAAACAGGCAAGCCTCCCGATCATCCCTAATCAGGTCCTTTCATGGAGAAACTCAGTATCATCGGCAATGCCAGGCTGAATGGTGAAATCGGAATTTCAGGGGCTAAAAATGCAGCCCTTCCGGTACTCGCAGCCGCCCTGCTTATCTGTGAGCCGGTTACGATACGGAACGTTCCCCATCTCAAGGATATCACCACCACACTCGAGCTGCTTGGCTATCTGGGCGTCCAGATCAACCTGACAGAGAGGATGGAAATCATCGTCGATGCGGGCGATGTTGGCGTATGTTGCGCCCCTTACGACCTGGTCAAGAAAATGCGCGCCTCGATTCTCGTCCTGGGACCACTGGTCGCACGCTTTGGTCATGCCGAGGTATCCCTGCCTGGTGGATGCGCAATCGGCTCACGCCCGGTCAACCTGCATATCCAGGGACTACAGGCCATGGGGGTCCACTGTGAAATCGAGGACGGCTACATCAAGGCCCGTTGCGAGCGACTTCGCGGCGCGCGCATCTTCATGGATCTGGTCTCGGTTACAGGGACCGAAAATCTGATGATGGCCGCCACCCTTGCACAGGGAACCACGGTCATCGAAAATGCCGCCCGTGAACCGGAGATTGTTGACCTGGCAAACTTCCTTATCGGAGCCGGTGCCCGCATCAAGGGTGCAGGCACGGACACGATAACCATCGAAGGGGTGGATAAACTGGGCAGCACAAATCATGCGATTGTACCCGATCGAATAGAATCGGGGACCTATCTGGTTGCTGCCGCTGCGACCGGTGGCAAGGTAAGGTTGCGGAATACAGACCCGTCCCTGATGGATGCAGTCATCGATAAACTACGGGAAGCAGGTGCGGAGATCCATACTGGTGCCGACTGGATCAGTCTCGATATGCACGGCAAAAGACCTCGCGCAGTGAATATACATACCGCACCCTACCCTGCTTTCCCGACTGACATGCAGGCCCAGTTTGTTGCTCTGAATACAATTGCCGACGGAGCCAGTACGGTCACGGAGACCATATTCGAAAACCGCTTCATGCACCTTTATGAGCTGCAACGCATGGGTGCCAATGTCGAACTGCAGGGAAATACAGCCATTGTTCGCGGCGTAGACCACCTCCGTGGCGCCCCGGTGATGGCGACCGACCTCCGGGCCTCGGCCTGTCTGGTTGTCGCCGGATTGATTGCGGATGGAAATACCGTCATTGACCGGATCTACCACCTGGATCGCGGTTATGAATGTATAGAGGAAAAACTTGCACAACTCGGCGCCAACATCAGCAGATTGCCGGGTTCCGGCAGCGCTGCCGCTCAGGCACCGAACCCTGCCGGCGCGGCAGTTTGAGCAACCGGAAAAGCATGTTGAGCAAAGCGCAAAAAAACCTCCTGCATGGACTGCGCTCGGGTATACGTTTGGTTCCTCTGCTTCTGTTCCTCATTTGGCCCCTCACCGCCGGATCAGATATCTTTTATACCAGTCAGCAGATTCAGGATTACTGCAATGAACCACCCGGTAGTTCCCGCAATAATTTTTGCGCAGGTTATATTGCAGGCGTTGCCGATATGCTGCAGGATCAGCCGGGAACTATCTGTTTGCCGCCGGAAATCGGGGTCAGGGAACTGAAAAATACCTTCCGGCAGTATACCGAGGCACGTCCGGACCTGCATAATTTTGGCGCTCATAATGTCATCTTTTTTGCGATTCGGCAGTCATTCCCCTGCCCCCCCGGACAAGAAAGCACGGTTGATGACTAGTATTTGACAAAAAGAGAGTCAGATCGAATCTTCCCAATAACCAGATCAGGAGAATACCGAAACACATGGCAGATACAACCATACTGGTAACCGGGGGTGCCGGCTATATCGGCAGCCATGTGGTAAAGCAACTCGTCGCAAAGGGAGAACACGTTATCGTTCTCGATAACCTGTCA
>JARFQV010000115.1 GCA_029287615.1 Pseudomonadota bacterium
CTTCTCTCAGACCGCACTCAGTGCCGGAGTCGAGAAACACCAAATCGAGGGGGTAACCGTGCATGTGTATTCCCCTGCCAAAACCGTAGCGGACTGCTTCAAATACCGTAACAAGCTCGGCCTGGATGTAGCCATCGAGGCGCTCAGGGAATGCTGGCAATCACGTCGCTGCAACATAGATGACCTTTGGCACTATGCCGATATCTGCCGCGTCCGAAATGTCATACGACCCTACCTGGAATCGCTCGTGTCATGAATGATAAACGCGGGAAAAATACAGCGGCCTCGGTGCGTGACCGGCTGCTGGCACTGGCACGTGAACGGGGTGAGGATTTCCAGTTGCTCCTGACCCAATATGGGCTGGAAAGACTCTTGTACCGCCTGAGCCGATCCGGCTATCGGGATCGCTTCATCCTAAAAGGAGCGATGCTGTTCATGCTGTGGAGTGACCAACCGCACCGCCCGACACGCGATGTGGATTTCCTCGGCTTTGGCGACAGCAGTGAAGCAAGCCTGGTGGCAATCTTTCGCGATCTCTGTGACATTCCAGTCGAGAATGACGGTCTGACACTAATGGCGGCCAGCGTACAGGTTGAAGTGATCCGCGATGAGACAGAATACGGCGGCATGCGGGTGAGGCTATTCGGAGACCTGGCCGGTGCCCGGGTACCGATTCAGGCCGACATCGGTTTCGGTGACGCCGTGACACCCGAGGCGAGAGAAATTGAATATCCCACTCTGTTAGGCAACCCTGCTCCACACCTGAAAGCCTATCCCCGCGAGACGGTGGTGGCGGAAAAATATCAGGCATTGGTCCACCTGGGCATGGCGAACAGCCGGATGAAGGACTTCTACGATCTTTGGGTCATTGCCCGGAAATTTGACTTCGACGGACTGATACTTTCTGAAGCGATCCGCAACACCTTCTCGCGCCGTCATACATCCTTACCGGAACACGTGTCACCCGGACTCAGTCCCGAGTTCCATGAAGATGTGCAGAAGAACACACAGTGGAACGCGTTTATACGCAAAGGCATTCTTGTAACCTCCCCGCCATCATTGACGGAAGTCTGCCTCTTTCTGGAGACATTCCTTCTTCCACCAACGCAGGCGTTGATCCAGAGCCAGGACTTCAAGGCAAAGTGGAAACCAGGCGGACCATGGCGTTAACGAAGGAGCAATCACTGCGCGAGGCGATCGCTCACGAGGAAGCGCAGCTCACTGAGCTTGCACACAAACATAATGAGAGTCGGGAACGATTGGCAGCGCTCAAGGCAGAGCTCACTACCATGGAATCAACGCCTGTAGTTCCTTCCGCCCCAGCAATACAACCCAGCACTGATATACCCACCACCGCAGAAGGAAAAATCTCGCTATTCCGCCAACTATTCCGTGGCCGGGATGATGTCTTTCCATTGCTCTGGATGAGTTCGAAGACCGGTCGGAAAGGATATTCGCCGGCCTGCAGTAATGAATGGGTACGTGGCGTTTGCGAAAAACCCCGGGTAAAATGCAGTGAGTGTCAAAATCAGGCATTTCTGCCGCTCACCGATCAGGTCATCCTGGACCATCTGCAAGGCCGGCACACCATTGGTGTCTATCCTCTGCTCAAAGACGAAACCTGCTGGTTTCTAGCCGCTGACTTTGACAAAGAGTCCTGGCTCGATGATGTGGCGACCTTCATCGACACCTGCCGGGGCTTCGGTATCCCAACTGCAGTGGAACGTTCACGATCAGGTAACGGCGCCCATGTCTGGTTCTTCTTCAGCTCACCCGTCCCAACTGTCAGCGCTCGCCGCATGGGCTGTTATCTCATCACCGAAACCATGGCACGTCGTCATCAGCTGGCCATGAGTTCCTATGACCGTCTGTTCCCCAACCAGGACACCCTGCCGCGTGGCGGCTTCGGTAACCTTATCGCCCTGCCCCTACAATATGAACCACGGCAAGCGGGCAACTCGGTTTTCCTGCATAAAGACTTCCAACCACACTCGGATCAATGGGCCTATCTTGCGTCTCTGACACGGATGGCCCCGTCTACCGTAGAATCCATGGCCCGCGAGGCTATCCGGCAGGGGAAGGTTGTTGGCGTTAAGTATAGCTCAGCAAACGAAGACGGAAAGGACAATGAACCGTGGGAACGTCTGCCTTCAGGACGACCGGATACAGTGCAGGCTGTCGAACCCGTACCCGCGGAAATTCATGCTGTACTTGCACAGCGCCTGTTTGTGGACAAAACGGATTTGCCGTCACCCCTGCTGAACCAGATCAAGCGACTGGCGGCCTTCCAGAACCCGGAGTTCTACAAGAAGCAGAGCATGCGGTTGTCAACAGCATTGACACCACGGGTGATCAGCTGTGCCGAGGAGTTTCCCAAGCACATCGCCTTGCCCCGGGGATGTCAGGATGAACTCGCGGCCTTGCTCCAACATTATGGCAGCACACTGGCTATTGATGACCAGAGGCAACCTGGGGAGCCGCTTGACGTCCATTTTGACGGCAAACTCACTGCCATCCAGAAACAGGTCGTTAACATCCTGCGCAAACATGATATCGGTGTCTTCGTCGCACCGCCGGGTGTTGGAAAGACCGTTGTCGGTACCTGGCTGATCGCGGAGCGACAGTGCAATACCCTGATTCTGGTGCATCGTCAGCCGTTGCTCGATCAGTGGATTGCACAGCTCGCTCTGTTTCTTGGGCTGGATGCCAAGGATATCGGGCGAATTGGCGGCGGCAGACACAAGCCCAATGGCCGGCTCGACGTTGCCATGATCCAGAGCCTGGTGCGCAAAGAGCGCGTGGATGATCTGGTAGCCAACTATGGCCATGTGATCGTGGATGAGTGTCATCACCTGCCCGCGGTATCTTTCGAACGCGTCCTGGCAGAAGTCAGAGCACGTTTCATTACCGGTTTGACCGCCACACCACAACGCCGTGACGGTCATCATCCGATTATCGAAATGCACTTAGGCCCGGTGCGTTTCACTGTAGACGCCAGAAATCAGGCGGTGCACCGCCCCTTCATTCACAACCTGATCATTCGCAAAACCGGATTCGAACTGGACGACAGCGGTGACCTGCGTATTCAGGAAATTTACCGCCGACTTATCGCCGACCAACAACGCAATAATCTGATCTTCGATGACGTGCTGCACGCTCTTGAGGAAGGTCGGTCACCGATTTTGCTCACGGAACGCAAAGAACACCTGGAGTACTTTTCTAACCGATTGCGTAAATTCACACGCAACCTGATTGTCCTGCAGGGAGGTAGAGGTGCAAAAAAACGCCGTGATGATTTGAATCGGCTGGCAGCCATCCCCGATGATGAAGAGCGGTTGGTTCTTGCCACGGGACGTTATATTGGAGAAGGATTTGACGATGCAC
>JARFQV010000140.1 GCA_029287615.1 Pseudomonadota bacterium
GAGCTGCGGCCCCTGGTCCCCCTGGATGGCGGTCGCTTCGCGACCTCCGATCTCAATGATCTCTACCGCCGGGTAATCAACCGCAATAATCGTCTGAAGCGCCTGCTCGAGCTCAATGCCCCCGACATCATCGTGCGCAACGAGAAACGGATGTTGCAGGAATCGGTGGATGCGCTGCTGGATAACGGCCGCCGCGGGCGGGCTATCACCGGCACCAACAAGCGCCCGCTCAAGTCACTGGCCGACATGATCAAGGGCAAGCAGGGCCGGTTCCGCCAGAACCTGCTTGGCAAGCGTGTCGACTACTCGGGGCGTTCCGTGATCGTGGTGGGCCCGGCACTGATGCTGCACCAGTGCGGATTGCCGAAACGGATGGCACTCGAGCTTTTCAAGCCATTTATCTTCAGCAAGTTGCAGCTGCGCGGACTGGCTACCACCATCAAGGCGGCGAAGAAGATGGTGGAACGCGAAGGTGCCGAGGTCTGGGATATTCTCGAAGAGGTCATACGTGAGCACCCCGTCATGCTCAACCGCGCACCCACCCTGCACCGCCTGGGCATACAGGCCTTCGAACCGGTGCTGATCGAGGGCAAGGCCATACAGCTGCATCCCCTGGTATGCGCCGCCTTCAATGCCGATTTCGACGGTGACCAGATGGCGGTGCACGTGCCGTTGTCCCTGGAGGCGCAGCTGGAAGGCCGGGCGCTGATGATGTCCACCAACAATGTGCTGTCACCGGCCAATGGAGAGCCCATCATCGTCCCGTCACAGGACGTGGTGCTGGGTCTGTACTACATGACCCGTGAATCCATCAACGCCAGGGGTGAGGGCATGTCTTTCGCCGATGTTCAGGAGGTGCATCGCGCCTATTCGAGCGGGAATGTGGACCTGCACGCCAGAATCAAGGTGCGTATCCATGACTCCGAGCAGGATGAAGACGGCGAGATCCAGGACCGGTACGAACGGGTCGACACCACAGTCGGACGCGCCCTGCTCTCGGAGTTGCTGCCCTCCGGTCTGCCCTTCGATCTGGTGAATCGCGACATGACCAAGAAGTCCATTTCCAGTCTGATCAACGCCTGTTACCGCAAGGTTGGCCTGAAAGAGACGGTTATCTTCGCCGATCAGCTTATGTATACCGGGTTCTCCAATGCGACCCGGGCCGCGGTCTCCTTTGGTATCGATGACATGGTAATCCCCGACGAGAAATCGGACATCATCGGTCGCGCGGAAGACGAGGTGAAGGAAATCGAGCACCAGTATACCTCCGGCCTGGTGACCAACGGGGAGCGTTACAACAAGGTCATCGATATCTGGTCACACACCAATGATCAGGTTGCCAAGGCGATGATGGATAAACTCGGCACGGAAGCGGTCATCGATCGGGAAGGCAATGAGGTTCGTCAGCCATCCTTCAACTCGGTACACATGATGGCCGACTCGGGCGCACGTGGTTCGGCTGCCCAGATCCGCCAGCTCGCCGGGATGCGCGGTCTGATGGCGAAACCCGATGGCTCCATCATCGAGACTCCGATCACCGCCAACTTCCGTGAGGGACTGGATGTCCTGCAGTACTTTATCTCCACCCACGGTGCCCGCAAGGGGCTGGCGGATACGGCGCTGAAGACCGCAAACTCGGGATACCTGACCCGCCGTCTGGTGGATGTGGCGCAGGACATGGTGGTGACGGGAGAGGATTGCGGAACCAGTGAGGGTCTTACCATGACACCCCTGGTGGAGGGTGGCGATGTCGTGGAACCGCTGCGCGAGAGGGTGCTGGGACGCATCATACTGGAGGACGTGCTGGGCCCCGGGACCGATGAGGTCGTGGCGCCTGCGGGTACCCTGCTGGACGAGGACTGGGTCGATCGCCTGGAGAGGCTCGGTGTCGATGAAATGAAGGTCCGTTCTCCCATTACCTGCGATAACCGCTATGGCGTCTGCAAGCATTGCTACGGACGCGACCTGGCCCGCGGCCACCTCGTCAACACCGGTGAGGCCGTAGGTGTCATCGCTGCCCAGTCGATCGGAGAGCCGGGCACCCAGCTCACCATGCGTACCTTCCACATTGGTGGTGCGGCCAGCCGGGCAGCCACGGTCAACAGCGTGGAGGTGAAGGCGGACGGGTCCATCAAGCTGCACAACATCAAGACAGTGACCGACAAGAACGGCAATCTGGTTGCTGTTTCCCGATCCGGCGAGATCGGTATCGTGGATGATTTCGGCCGTGAGCGGGAGCGATACAAGGTTCCCTATGGCGCGGTCATCAGCGCCGGCGACGGCGCGGCGGTGAAGGGTGGTCAGGTAATTGCACGCTGGGATCCGCATACACACCCGATCGTCACCGAGGTGGCCGGGAAGCTGACCTTCAGCGATTTCGTCGACGGTGTCTCGGTGCAGGAGACAACGGATGATGTTACCGGGCTGACAAACCGCGAGATCACCGATCCCAAGACCCGCGGGACTGCGGGCAAGGATCTGCGCCCCATGGTGCAGCTGGTGGATGAGAAGGGGGATCCGCTCAAGATCGCCGGTACCGACCTGCTGGCACACTATCACTTGCCGGCCGGTGCGATCGTGGCCCTTAATGACGGCTCTGATGTGGAAGTAGGTGACATAATCGCCCGTATTCCGCAGGAATCCTCCAAGACGCGCGATATTACCGGTGGTCTGCCCCGGGTTGCCGACCTTTTCGAGGCACGCAAACCGAAGGATCCGGCCATATTCGCGGAGATTTCAGGCACGATCAGTTTTGGCAAGGACACCAAGGGCAAGCAGCGACTGATCATTACCCCGGCCGATGGCGATCCGCACGAGGAACTGATCCCGAAATGGAGGCATGTCACCGTCTTCGAGGGCGAACATGTCGAAAAGGGCGAGACCATCGTCGATGGTGAACCGAATTCCTATGATATTCTTCGCTTGCTGGGAACCGCTGCGATGTCCGAATACCTGGTCAAGGAGATCCAGGATGTCTACCGGCTGCAGGGTGTGCGGATCAACGACAAGCACATCGAGGTCATCATTCGCCAGATGCTGCGCAAGGTCGAGGTTCTGAAGCCAGGCGATACCCGTTTCCTGAGAGGGGAGCAGATCGACCGGTCCCGGGTTCTGGAGGAGAACGAGTTGGTGATGGCGAAGGGCGACGACCAGGTTCCGGCCACGTGGGGACCGCTGCTGCTGGGGATTACCAAGGCATCGCTGGCAACGGAGTCGTTCATCTCTGCGGCCTCATTCCAGGAGACAACCCGGGTACTGACCGAAGCCGCGGTGCGCGGACTGCGAGACGATCTGCGTGGGCTCAAGGAGAACGTGATCGTGGGTCGTCTGATTCCCGCCGGTACGGGGCTCGCCTACCACGAAGAAAGGCGACGCAAACGGTTTGAACCCATGATCGAGGCACCAGCCGGTCCGGCTGTGGTGGAGGAGCCGACAGCTGACACGACGGAGAACGTGACTGAATCCTGAGGTACGAAAATTTTCGCGCGGGCGTGGCCGGAACGCCCCGCGACAGGTGGTATTTGAGGTTTTCCGGCAGGTCGGTGGCGCAATACTCAAATCTTGACCAGATATTCCCTTGACAGGAACAGGGGGTATATCTACAATTCCGCTTCTCACTCAGGCCGGGGTTACCCGGCCTGTTGTTTGTTCACAGGACTTAGAATTCATTCGGTTCCGGCCGGAGTACGCAATCCATGGCAACAATCAATCAGCTGGTACGCAAGTCGCGGGTGCGCAAGCAGGACAAGAGCAATGTTCCTGCGCTCGAGGCCTGCCCACAAAAGCGCGGCGTGTGTACGCGTGTATACACCACGACACCGAAGAAACCGAATTCGGCATTGCGCAAGGTAGCGCGTGTCCGGCTTACCAACGGTTATGAGGTAACAACCTACATCGGTGGAGAGGGCCACAACCTGCAGGAGCACTCCGTGGTTCTGATTCGCGGCGGACGTGTGAAGGACCTGCCGGGTGTTCGTTATCACACGGTGCGCGGAAGCCTGGACACCTCCGGTGTACAGAATCGTCGCCAGGGCCGTTCCAAATACGGCGCCAAGCGTCCCAAGTCCTGACCGGGTCCCGGATCCGCTAATCAGCCAGACGAGAAAAGGCAATGTCGCGAAGAAGAGTGATCGGCAAGCGGGAGATACTCCCTGATCCCAAATATGGCAGCGAGATGCTGGCCAAATTTGTCAATATGGTGATGCGCTCCGGCAAGAAATCGGTTGCCGAGCGGATCGTCTACGGTGCGCTGGACCAGATTGCCGACAAGAACAGCGGTGATCCCATGGAAGTGCTGGACAAGGCGCTGGACAATGTCCGCCCTGTGGTTGAGGTCAAGTCCCGCCGTGTCGGTGGCGCAACCTACCAGGTCCCGGTCGAGGTGCGCAGTGTTCGACGCACCACCCTCGCCATGCGCTGGATGCTGGAAGCGGCACGCAAGCGCAGCGAAAAATCCATGCCCCTGCGGCTGGCGGGTGAATTGATGGATGCGGCCGAGAGCCGCGGTTCGGCCGTGAAGAAGCGTGAAGACACGCATCGCATGGCGGAAGCGAACAAGGCATTCTCGCACTACCGCTGGTAGATGTTGAGTATCGCGAACCCTTTTAGGAACTGACTACAGTGGCACGCAAAACTCCAATAGAGCGCTATCGCAATGTCGGTATCATGGCCCACATCGACGCGGGCAAGACCACGACGACCGAGCGTATCCTGTTCTATACCGGTGTCTCCCACAAGATAGGCGAGGTGCATGACGGTGCTGCTGTGATGGACTGGATGGAGCAGGAGCAGGAGCGTGGTATCACGATCACCTCGGCCGCCACCACTTGCTTCTGGAGTGGTATGGATCAGCAGTTCCCGGAAAACCGCATCAATATTATCGATACGCCCGGGCATGTGGATTTCACTATCGAGGTGGAGCGTTCACTGCGCGTGCTGGATGGGGCCTGCGCCGTTTTCTGTGCGGTAGGTGGCGTGGAGCCGCAGTCTGAAACCGTATGGCGCCAGGCGAACAAATACCAGGTGCCGCGCATGGCCTTCGTGAACAAGATGGATCGTGCCGGCGCGAACTTCCTCCGCGTTGTGGACCAGATCAAGGAGCGCCTGGGTTCGGTGGCCGTCCCGGTGCAGCTGCCGATCGGTGCCGAGGATAATTTCAGGGGCGTGATCGACCTGATTCGTATGAAGGCGATTATCTGGAACGAGGAAGACCGCGGCATTACCTACGAGGAACAGGACATTCCCGCCGACATGCAGGATGCCTGCAGCGAGTGGCGTGAGCACATGGTCGAGGCGGCGGCCGAATCGACCGAGGAGCTGATGGAGAAGTACCTCGAAGAGAGTGACCTGTCGAGTGAGGACATCATCGCCGGTCTGCGCGCGCGCACCCTGGCCAATGAAATCGTGCCGACCCTGTGTGGTTCCGCATTCAAGAACAAGGGTGTTCAGGCCATGCTGGACGCCGTTATCCACTACATGCCCTCGCCGGTGGATGTGCCGGCGATACGTGGCGTTCTTGACGATGCCGAGGAGACCGAGGCAGAGCGCAAGTCTTCGGATGACGAGCCTTTTGCGGCGCTGGCCTTCAAGATCGCTACCGATCCCTTTGTCGGTACCCTGACGTTTTTCCGCGTCTATTCCGGGGTGCTGAAGTCGGGGGATACCGTCTATAACCCGGTCAAGGGCAAGAAGGAGCGTATCGGACGCATCCTGCAGATGCATTCGAACAGCCGCGAGGAGATCAAGGAAGTGCGCGCCGGAGATATCGCAGCCGCAGTTGGTCTCAAGGACGTGACTACCGGCGAGACGCTCAGCGAACTGAACAGCGTGATTACGCTGGAGCGCATGGAATTTCCGGAGCCCGTTATCTCGGTCGCTGTGGAGCCGAAGACCAAGGCTGACCAGGAGAAGATGGGTATTGCCCTGCAGAAACTGGCCCAGGAGGATCCGTCCTTCCGGGTGCATACCGACGAAGAGTCGGGACAGACCATTATCTCG
>JARFQV010000121.1 GCA_029287615.1 Pseudomonadota bacterium
GGTTTGCTCCGGGAAAGGAGTTGACCCGGATGGGTGAGCGGAGTACGGATCAGGAACTGGTCGAAAGAGTACAAAAGGGCGACAAGACAGCATTTGATATCCTGGTTATCAAGTACCAGCACAAGATTATCAAGCTGATCAACCGTTACGTACATGACCCGACCGAGGCACTCGATGTTGCACAGGATGCATTTTTGAAGGCATATCGGGCGCTTGAGAAGTTCCGGGGCGAGAGTGCCTTCTACACGTGGCTGTACAGGATCGCCATAAACACCGCCAAGAATCACCTGGTGGCCATGGGCAGACGGCCACCTGGCGAGGATATCGACGCTGGTGAGGCAGAGCAGTATGAGGGCGCCCCGGGTCTGAAGGAGTACGCTACTCCCGAGCACCTGCTCCTCAGGGATGAGATCCAGCATACCATTGTCGAGGCGATAGAGGCCCTGCCGGAAGATCTACGCACGGCCATTACGCTGAGGGAGCTGGAAGGGATGAGTTATGAGGAAATCGCCCAGACGATGGATTGTCCGATCGGGACCGTTCGTTCGCGAATATTCCGGGCGCGTGACGCTATTGATACACGGCTTAACCCATTGCTTGACAACACAGGCGAGTGAGGTAACACGGAATGAGTAAAGATATCAACGAGCAACTATCCGCTCTTGTAGATGGAGAACTGCCGGCTGAAGAGGCGGAATTGCTGCTCAGGCAGATAGGTCGTGACCGGCGGGCGCGCGCGCGTGTAGGGCGTTTTCAGATAATCAGCGATACCATGAGCAATCATCTCCCCAATGTCGTCGATCCGGGTTTTGCATCTCGCGTGCGGAGCGCGGTTGACAAGGAACCGGAGATTTCCACCGATGCGGTTGCCGGCGATGGCCGGCTGCAGCGGATGCTGAAACCGCTGGCCGGGCTTGCCATCGCCGCTTCGGTTGCGATGGTTGCGATTATCAGTGTTCAGAATGTAAATCAGCAAGATGAGCCGTTGTCTGTTGCTGCCGGGACAAGCCCGGGAGATGCAAGCTACATACGAGGTCTCCCGGACATGCCGCTGGTGGTACAGCAACCCGGCAGCGGGAAACGGTTGAATGACTATCTAGTCAATCACAAGGAATATGCAGCGAACCGGGGCGTGCAGGGTATGTTGCCTTATGTGCATGTTGTCGGGTACGAAAACAGCAGAAAGTGATAGACCGGGACCTGGTATCTCCCTGGAAGACTTATGGTCTGGTGCTGCTGCTGATGCTCGCAGTGAAGCCCGGCCATGCCTCCGAGGATGCGCATTACTGGCTCAACAGGATGTCACTGGCGGTACAAAGCCTCGATTACACCGGCACCTTTGTATACCTGCATGATGGTCAACTCGAAACCATGCGCATCATCCATCGGCTGGACGAATCCGGTGAGCAGGAAAGACTGGTATCACTTAATGGCGCGGTGCGAGAGGTAATTCGAGACAATGAATCGGTTACCTGTATTCTCGCAGACAACAGATCAATAAAGGTTGGCAAGAGCCGTGAGCGCAAACCCTTTCCCAGGACCTTGCCACAGGATCTCGATGCGGTATCGCAAAACTACCGGTTTGAATTACTGGGTACTGAACGCATGGTCGGCAGGCCCAGCAGGGTGGTCGCGATCATGCCGAAAGATGTTTATCGCTACGGGTACCGTTTCTGGATCGATGAGGCAACACATATGCTGCTGAAGTCCGATCTGACCACACCGGATGGTCACACCCTCGAGCAGCTTATGTTTACCAGTCTGCATGTGGGGCCGGATATTCCGGACAAGGAACTGCAGGCTTCCAGTCAGGATGAGGATTACACCTGGTATGAGCTTGAAAACGGCGACAAGGAAAAGACCAAGGCGCACAAACCTCTCTGGCGAGTCAACTGGCTACCCGATGGATTCATCCGTACCCACTACGTGTATGAACCTATGCCACCGGGAAAGGTAACGCATATGGTTTACAGCGATGGTCTGGCCTCGGTTTCGGTTTATATTGAGGAGACCGGTGAGGATATGGATGTGATTCAGGGTTTGTCCACCATGGGAGCCGTCAATGCCTATGGTCTGCGTACACAGGGCAGGCAGATTACGGCCGTGGGTGAGGTACCGGCGGAGACGGTGCAGATGATTGTGGAATCCGTGCGGTATGTTCAGGAGTAACAACCAGTGATCGAGGAAACGGCCCTGGTGGTCGGCACCGGTGAAGGCTATGCATGGGTTGAGACCCGGCGAAGGTCAAGCTGTGACACCTGTGCTGCGAACAAGGGTTGTGGAACAGCCACGCTGGCGCGTGTACTTGGCCGGCGCCGCAGCCGGGTTAGAGTACTGAATCCGGTGAATGCCAGGGAAGGGGAGTGGGTCGTGATCGGTATCGAGGAACACGCCCTGGTCAGGGGTTCCATGGCGGTTTACGCGATTCCGGTTGCGGGCGTACTGGGTGGCGCGGTGTTTGGCGAGTTCATGGCCGGGCGCCTTCTCGTGGCCAATGTCGAGGCAATGACTATCCTGTCCAGCCTGGCGGGAATGGCTGCGGGCCTGGCCTGGCTGCGATATTTTACCCGCAGTATCCGCCACGATCGCCGCTATCAACCGGTAGTGCTGCACCGTGAGGTTGATAACGGCAGTCTTCGCCCCGATACAACAGGTAGCACTAAATCACAGTTCAGTTCTTCATGAGGCGGTCCAATGGTCCGTTTTTACCTCAAACACTCATAACGGTTTTCAATCTCGGGGTATAGGAAAGATATGATAGGCAAGAAATTCTTGAATGTGCGGTATTCACTGTTGCTGGTTCTTCCCTGGTTGCTGGTCGTCCCGGCAGTTGATGCACAATCCCTGCCCGATTTTACCAGCCTGGTAGAGGAAAGTAGTGCGGCCGTGGTCAACATAAGCACGACCCAAAAGGTGCAGTCGGGCATACCCGGTATGCCCGAGGGGCTGGAAATACCGGACCTGCCCGAGGGACATCCGCTTGGTGAATTGTTCCGGCATTTCTTTGGACAGGGCGGAGATGATCAGGTCGAGCGCGATGCCCAGTCGCTAGGTTCGGGTTTTATCATGTCGCCCGATGGTTACATAATTACCAACTATCACGTAGTCAAGGGCGCCGATGAGATCATTGTGCGTCTGGTTGATCGGCGCGAGCTGAAGGCCGAGATAGTGGGTCTGGATGAGCGGAGTGATATCGCCCTGGTGAAAGTGAAGGCAGACAATCTTCCAGCCGTCCGGATCGGCAAGTCCAGTGACCTCAAGGTGGGCGAGTGGGTGCTCGCAATCGGTTCACCCTTCGGATTCGATCACTCGGCCACACAGGG
>JARFQV010000166.1 GCA_029287615.1 Pseudomonadota bacterium
TAGATGAAACATCTACACCGAACGATAAGGGTTGTTGCATACTATATTATCAGGAGAGCTTGATATGGTAAGTCTGGAAACCCCCGTTTGTGATTTTGACCAACCGGCAATCGATTTTTCCTTGCCTGGCGTGGACGGTAAGCTGTGGACACTGGATAAATGTCGGGGTCCCAATGGTCTGTTGGTCATGTTCATCTGCAATCATTGCCCCTATGTAAAGGCTGTGCAGGAACGGATCGTCAGGGATACGGATGAACTGCGAGAAGCCGGTATCAACAGCGTGGCGATTATGTCCAATGATCCCGCCGATTATCCGGAAGACTCGTTCGAGAATATGCGTATCGTGGCGCAACGCTTCCATTTCGGGTTTCCCTACCTGTACGACGAAACACAGGGGGTCGCCAAGGCATATGGTGCCGTATGCACACCGGATTTCTTTGGATACAATCATGATTTGAAGCTCCAGTACCGTGGACGGCTGGATGCCAGTCGCAAGGAGACGGCGCCCGCTGACGTTCGACGTGACCTGCTGGAAGGGATGCTGGAGGTTGCCAGAACCGGACAGGGACCCCGGGAACAGATACCTTCGATGGGTTGTTCCATCAAATGGCGTGAAGGGTGATGCCGGTTTCGTGCTGGGTAACTAGCTGAACCACATGATAATTAAAAATTAATTTTGGTTTGTGTCCCGGCCATCAGAATCGATTATAAGCGCACAAAAGCGCTACTATTGCCGTTGCCGCAAAACTAGGGGAAAATAGCGCGCTCCGTAAGGCCTGCTCAGGTTGCCTGCGGGCCCGGGGGCGGGCTTGACTGTCTCCCTCGATATTACCGAATTCAAGGCAGAGAAAGCTTCGGTACCGTGACAAGCGTCACTTGCCGGACAGGGAATTTTTGTCGCTGGACCAGAACGATTCAGTTTCCCGAATGTGGTCAATCGAGCACCCGCATGCCACAAATCGTTCATCCAGCGTACTGGCGAATACTGGAATTACTGAATTACAGGAGAGAGCAATGCCTGCGAGCAGAGAACTGGCCAACGCAATCCGTGCACTCAGTATGGATGCGGTACAAAAGGCGAAATCAGGACACCCCGGCGCCCCCATGGGAATGGCGGATATTGCCGAGGTTTTGTGGAATGACTACCTGAGTCATAACCCGGCTAATCCGAATTGGGCAGACCGTGACCGCTTCGTGCTTTCGAACGGGCATGGATCCATGCTGATCTATTCACTGCTGCATCTCAGCGGCTATGACCTGCCGATGGATGAGATCAAGCAGTTCCGCCAGCTGCACTCGCGAACCCCGGGTCATCCGGAATTCGGTTACGCACCTGGCGTTGAAACAACGACCGGTCCGCTTGGCCAGGGTATTACCAATGCGGTTGGCATGGCAATTGCCGAAAAGGTTCTCGGTGGTCAGTTCAATCGTCCGGGTCATGACATTATCGATCACCATACCTATGTTTTTCTCGGCGATGGCTGCATGATGGAGGGCATATCACACGAGGCCTGCTCGCTGGCAGGAACACATCAACTCGGCAAGCTGGTTGCCTTCTGGGATGATAACGGTATTTCAATCGATGGTGATGTGGTCGGCTGGTTTACGGATGACACACCAATGCGTTTCGAGGCCTACGGCTGGCATGTCGTTCGTGATGTGGATGGTCATGACCGTGATGCGATTCGTCGAGCCATAGAAGAGGCCCGGTCCGTTACCGACAAACCCAGCCTTGTCTGTTGCAAGACCATCATCGGTTATGGTGCGCCGAATCTCGGTGGCAGCCATGATTGCCATGGGGCGCCGCTGGGGGAAGATGAAATCACGGCCACCAGGGAAAACATAGGCTGGCAACACCCGCCATTCGAGATTCCAGACGAAATCTATGCTGGCTGGGATGCCAGGGAGAAGGGGGCGAAGGCCGAGCAGGACTGGGACAAGCGTTTCCTCGCTTACCGAAACGATCACCCGGAACTCGCAGATGAACTGGAGCGCAGACTGGCAGGAAGACTTCCGGCTGACTGGACAAAAAGCTCCGCTGAATTTATCAGTGCTGTCGACTCCAAGGCCGAGAAGCTGGCAACCCGCAAGGCATCACAGAATTCATTGAATGGTTACGGTCCGCTTCTTCCCGAGTTGCTGGGCGGGTCTGCGGATCTGGCCGGTTCGAATCTGACCATATGGTCGGGATCCAGCGATATTCGCAACAATGGTTCGAATGGTAATTACATCTACTACGGGGTACGCGAGTTCGGGATGTCAGCCATCATGAACGGTATCGCGCTGCATGGCGGCTTCAAACCCTACGGCGCCACCTTTCTGATGTTCTCGGAATACGCACGAAATGCATTGCGCATGGCGGCCCTGATGAAGTTGTCCGGTATCTTCGTCTTCACGCACGACTCCATCGGATTGGGTGAAGACGGTCCTACCCACCAGGCAGTCGAGCAGACCGCGACACTGCGAATGATCCCCCGGATGTCGGTCTGGCGGCCCTGCGATGCCGTCGAAACCGCTGTGGCGTGGAAGGCAGCGATAGAAAGGACTGAAGGTCCTGCCTGCCTGATTCTGTCCCGCCAGGGTCTGCCGCATATGGGCCGTAGCCCGGGGCAGATCGCTGATATCGAGCGCGGTGCCTATGTCCTGGTGGAATGCGAAGGTGCGCCCGAGGCCATTATCATTGCTACCGGTTCCGAGGTGGAACTTGCGGTTGCGGCTGCTCAGAACCTGAATGAGAAGGGCGGTAAGGTACGGGTCGTGTCCATGCCCTCAACGGATGTTTTCGATGCGCAGGACGAGGATTATCGGGAGTCGGTGTTGCCATCCTCGGTGACGGCTCGTGTAGCTGTGGAGGCGGGTGTGACTGACTACTGGATCAAGTACGTTGGCCTGCAGGGTAAGGTCATCGGGCTGGATACGTTTGGCGAATCGGCACCGGCGCCCGAGGTTTACAAGCATTTTGGCATCACCACGGAGAATGTGATCAAGGCCGTGGAAGAAGTGAGCTAGAAATCCGCCTGACTGACGGGATCGGGCGGGTTATCGCCGTCAGTATATGGTTCTGCCGGATTACACCAGACAGATCACCGCTTGCGTGGATTGAAGATCACTTGATTGGTGCAAAAGATTTTATTTTTTCTTGGTTACACTGGAGATTGAAGCATGGCGATTAAAATTGCAATTAACGGGTATGGACGAATTGGCAGAAACGTACTTCGCGCGATCTACGAATCCGGCCGTAATGACGTTCAGGTCGTGGCTGTCAATGACCTTGGTGATGCGAATACCAACGCGCACCTGACCCAGTATGACACCGCCCACGGCAAGTTTCCCGGAGAGGTTTCCGTTGACGGTGATTCCATGGTGGTCAACGGAGACAGGATTCGCGTGCTGGCCGAACGTGACCCCTCCAAACTGCCTTGGGGAGATCTGGGTGTCGATGTCGTGCACGAGTGCACCGGTTTCTTCGCCAGTAAGGAAAAGGCCTCTGCGCATATGGCCGGTGGGGCCAAGAAAGTGGTCATTTCAGCACCGGGTGGCAAGGATGTCGATGCCACCATTGTTTATGGTGTTAACGAGGGTACCCTCAAAGCCTCCGATACCGTGATTTCGAATGCGTCCTGTACGACCAACTGCCTGGCACCGATGGTCAAGCCGCTGCATGAGAATATCGGTGTTCTGCACGGACTGATGACGACCATACACTCCTATACCAATGACCAGGTGCTGACGGATGTATATCACAAGGATCTGCGCAGGGCACGGTCTGCCACGCAGTCCATGATCCCCACCAAGACCGGTGCCGCCGCCGCAGTAGGCCTGGTGCTGCCGGAACTGAACGGCAAGCTGGATGGCTTCGCGATCCGTGTACCCACGATCAATGTTTCCCTGGTTGATCTTTGTTTCGTGGCCGCGCGTGAAACCACAGCCGAGGAGGTCAATGCGATCATGAAAGAGGCGGCTGATGGCAAGATCCTCTCCTATTCGGACGGGCCCCTGGTTTCTGTGGACTTCAACCACACCAGTACCACTTCCAATTTCGATGCCACGCTGACCCGGGTCACGGGTGGTACTCTGGTGAAGGCCTGTTCCTGGTATGACAATGAATGGGGCTTCTCCAACAGGATGCTGGACACGACTGTTGCGTTGATGAACGCGAAGTAAGCGGTCTTCCACGGCAGGGAGTCGCTCTCCCTGTCGTGGCATCCCATTAAACAGGGGAGGGTAGTGCGGAAGAGTGCTCTGTATGTACACGGGATTTCGAGCAGCCATGATTATGCGTTTGTGCACCTGATACATTCGCCGCTGAAATCGCTCCCGTACCCCAATACGGTAAGCCTTTGCGCAATAGCTGTCCTGAAAGGTCATGGGTAAGCTGATCTAACCAATCCCTTTTTGTCAAAATCTTTTGGAGTAATACCATGTCAGTCATAAAGATGACCGATCTAGATCTTGCCGGAAAACGAGTGCTGATACGTCAGGACCTGAATGTTCCCGTAAAGGACGGCAAGGTAACCAGCGACAAGCGGATTCTGGCTTCCCTGCCGACCATCGAGCATGCGATGAAGGCTGGTGCAAAAGTAATGGTTATGTCCCACCTGGGTCGTCCCAAGGAAGGAGACTATGACGAACAGTACTCCATGATCCCGGTCGGCGAGCACATGGCTGCCCTGCTGGGGCGTGACGTGGAAATGGTCAAGGATTGGTTGAACGGTGTCGGTCCGATGAAAGACGGGGATGTCGTTCTGTGTGAAAACGTACGTTTCAATGCCGGGGAAAAGTCCTGTGATGAGGATCTTTCCCGGAAGATGGCTGCACTGTGCGATATCTTTGTCATGGATGCCTTCGGGACAGCGCACCGGGCGCAGGCCTCAACCTACGGCGTTGCCAAGTACGCCCCGGTTGCCTGTGCGGGCCCGCTGCTGGCGGCAGAACTGGAAGCCCTGGGCAAGGCGCTGGACAATCCGCAAAGACCGATGGTGGCGATCGTGGGTGGTTCAAAGGTATCTACCAAACTGACTGTGCTGGATTCCCTGTCCGGTGTAGTGGATCAGTTGATCCCGGGCGGTGGTATCGCCAATACCTTCATTGCAGCCAGCGGCTTTCCGGTTGGCAAATCCCTGTGTGAAAAAGATCTCATTCCCGAAGCAAAGCGCCTGATGGAAGCGGCCAGGGAGAAGGGGGGCGAAATACCGGTTCCAACCGATGTGGTGGTCGGCAAGGAGTTCTCTGAGAATGCCGAAGCGGAGGTCAAGAAAGTCACGGATGTGGCGGATGATGACATGATTTTCGATATCGGTCCGGAGACAGCCGCAAGATTTGCGGAAATGATGGAAAAAGCCGGTACCATTGTCTGGAATGGACCTGTCGGTGTTTTCGAATTTGACCAGTTTGGTGAAGGTACCCGGGTCATGGGAATGGCCATAGCCGAATCGAGCGCCTTTTCCATCGCTGGTGGTGGTGACACACTTGCAGCGGTTGACAAATACGGTATCGGGGAAAAGGTATCGTACATATCCACGGGGGGAGGCGCGTTTCTGGAGTTCCTCGAGGGGAAAAAGTTGCCTGCAGTAGCCATTCTGGAAGAGCGGGGAGCATAGCGAATCCAAACCCGCCCGGTGGCTCCTTGTTGATGTCTTGCTGGATATCAATTTCCATGCCCGATTCAGTTCAGTTGGAATGGATAAGATGATGCTGCTGCATCGTGTTGCTGGTATCCGGTTTCTGCAAGAAATATATTCTTGTACCATCGGTATTCAGGCAGATCGATAATAATTCCGGTTTGAATCATCCATGCCAAGAAGAACCAAGATTGTTGCAACACTAGGGCCCGCAACAGATGACCCCGAGGTCATGGATGACATGATCCAGGCCGGCATGGATGTGGTTCGGCTCAATTTTTCTCACGGGAATGCGGAAGAGCATATAAGGCGGGCCGAGAATGTCCGTAACCGTGCGCGGGCACATGGCAGGCAGGTGGGTGTCTGTGCGGATTTGCAGGGTCCGAAAATTCGTATCGAAAGATTTCAGAATGGCAGTATTATTCTGGCCAAGGAGGCACACTTTATACTCGATTCCAGTCTGGGCAAAGATGAGGGTAATCAGGAACGGGTCGGTGTAACCTACAAGGACCTGCACGAGGACATCAATCGTGGAGATACCCTGCTCCTGGATGATGGCCGGATTGTCTTGTGGGTCGAAGATGTCCGTGGGAGGGAAGTTGAATGCCGCGTCGTGGTCGGCGGAACCCTGTCCAACAGCAAGGGTATCAACCGCAAAGGTGGTGGCTTGTCTGCTCGGGCAATTACCGACAAGGACCGCGAGGATATCAGGGTAGCCGCCCGGATTGATGCAGATTATGTGGCGGTATCCTTTCCAAGAAGCGCCGATGACATCAATTTTGCAAGGGATCTGCTAAGAGAGGCGGGTGGCCATGGCGGAATCGTTGCCAAGATAGAAAGGGCAGAGGCGCTGGAAGCACTGGAGGAGATCGTCTCGGCGACAGACGTGGTTATGATCGCCAGGGGGGATCTTGGGGTTGAGATCGGTGACGCGGAGCTACCGGCTGTTCAGAAACGGATCATTCAGGTAGCTCGTGGTATGGACCGTGTTGTAATTACTGCAACACAGATGATGCAGTCGATGATTCATGATCCGATTCCGACCAGGGCCGAGGTTTTTGATGTTGCCAATGCGGTGATTGATGGTACCGATGCGGTTATGCTGTCGGCCGAGACCGCCGCTGGTGAATATCCGGCTGAAGTGATTTCCGCGATGGACCGAATTTGTGCGGGTGCCGAGAAACAGCGTGGTGAAATGGCTGTGGAAAGGCGTACACTGACCCGTTTCAATCGGGTCGACGAAGCGATAGCAAAGGCGGCGATGTACACAGCTAATCACCTGGGAGTAAAGGCAATCGCCGCTCTCACGGAATCCGGTGCCACTCCGTTGTGGATGTCGCGGATCAGCTCAGGTATTCCAATCTATGCACTGACGCGCAAGATCGAGACGCGCAGAAAAGTGACGCTCTATCGCGGCGTGTATCC
>JARFQV010000185.1 GCA_029287615.1 Pseudomonadota bacterium
GCTAGCCCGGATTGATTCTTACAGATGTTTTTCGATGGGGAGCAGCCCGATGAACCAGGCACTGAAACGCTGCCAGAGGCCCGACTCCGGGTCTGAATAATACCGGACCTCCTTGCCGTCCTCCTCGGTAATCCAGACCAGCCGTTCACGTCCTGTACTTTCATCGGGCTCCAGGATCACCCGGTAACTGTTAGCGGGCCGTATTCCCATATCCATGTACTCCCGTACCTGCGCCGCCAGTTCCGGACTCTTCACCAGGATGACAATCTCCGTATTGAGCGCGATGGAACGGGGATCCACATTGAATGAACCGATCGCGACGAGTTCCCTGTCCACCACAAAGGCCTTGGTATGCAGACTGGCTTTGGACGTGCCGGCCAGCAAGGACCAGTTTTCCTGGACGGAGTCAGCATCCGGCCTGAGTTCGTAGAGTTCCATTCCGTTCCGGATCAGGTCCCGGCGATACTTTGCATAGCCCGCGTGTGCAGCAGCCACATCATTGGTAGCCAGTGAATTGGTCAGCAATCGCTGCGTGATCCCCCTCTCATGGTTCAGGCGGGTTCTTTCCACGCCTTCCGGCCCGGGTACCACATAGGCTGCCTCGATCAGCACCTCGTGATCCTTGTCCTTACCCAGCAGGATCAGATGATCCGCCACATCCTCTTCCTTTGTTTCAAGCTTGTCCGGGGCATCGTACAACGCGCGTGCAGGCGCCCAGATGAAATCCTCGCGCAATTCATCCAGTTTCGCCATCACTACCTCGTTCGTGGTATCGATGGGATAGGGAAAGTCCTCGACCTCCCCGACCCAGCGATACAGTCTCTCCTTCCTTTCACGGAAAGACACTTGGGATGAGTCCTCATCTATGATCGCGCTGACGGGAACGGCGAATTCACTGTTCCAGTACTGATCGAAGCTCCCGGATACCTCCTGTACCACGGGACCGACAACCGCCAGGTCCAGGTCCCGGAAATTGGCCGCCGTATCAATTCCGAAATAGTTATCCCCGATATTCCGCCCGCCCACGATGGCAATCGCGTTGTCGACGATGAAGGCCTTGTTGTGCATGCGGTGATTGAGCCGCTCGAGGCTGAATATAAACTCCAGGCCACGGAAACTGCGCTTCGCGAATGGATTGAATACCCGGATCTCGATATTGGGATGTTTGTCCATCCGTGCGAATTTGAAATCCGTCTCCTTGGTGGTGACATGATCCAGCAGCATGCGCACCCGCACACCACGGTCGGCCGCACGCATGATCCGTTCCGCAAGTATGACCCCCGCGGTATCGACTTCCCAGATATAGTACTGGACGTCAATGGTCTTCTCGGCCTGGTTGGCGAGACCGCTGCGTGCGCGAAAGCCCCACTCGCCGGTGGTAATCATCATGATCCCGGAATCGCCCGGGTATGCGGCCATCTCGGTCTGGAAGTATCTGCCCAGTTCGGTCGACTCCGGATCGATCAGGGCCATGGAAGGCGTGCGCTGATGTTCCTGGTGAGGAACCGTGGTTGCACAGGCCGTAAACAGCAGGCAAACAGACAAAAAGAGCAGACGGTAGATTAGCCCTGAATCCGGATCTGGGCAGGTACCGGAATGAACCCTCCTCTCTGGCAGAACTGTTTTCAATTTCTTTCCCTTGCTGAACAAGTACATGACACCGTAGAGATAGACACAGCGGTTTCGTTACCGGCCGATCATTATAGTTCATTCCGGGTTATTGTAGTTTGACGGGAATGAACTGAATCGTATTTCCCCCGCACGCAGAAAAGGGGACAGATTTATTTTTCTCACCTAAAAATAAATCTGTCCCCTTTTTATACTCAGTCTTCCAGAAAGTAGTCGATTGTCGATACCACGCGTACCGTCTTGGCGGGCTGGCTGCCCTCCCGTATGCCCGGGGCCCGGTCTCGAGGGAGGATTACAAAGACGCCCTGATTGGCCCGGCGAATGCCGCCTAGACGAGTCCCTGAGTCGCTGGCGAACTGTTCGGCCGACTGCCTGGCACTGGCGGTTGACTCCGCGATCATTTGCGGCTTGATGTCGTTCAGGCGTGTGTACAAGTAGGTTGGGCCACTGTCCGGCCCGGCGTTCGATGTCAGCACTACGCCGGCATCCACCAGTTCCCCCACACGCTGGCTGGCATGCATGACCAACTCCGGATCGCCGGTCCGGACCATCAGCGTCTGGGTGATGATGTAACGACTCTGGGCCGGCCCACTTCGATAGGCGTTGGCCAGCAGATCGTTGACCTCGAGCCGGCGCACCTGCACCGCAGCGGCGTCTATCCCCTGCTGTTGCAGGAAGCCCAGAATTTTTTCCCTGCCCTGGGTGATCTCGTTTCGCGCGATCCCCAGGTCATCACTGGTGGCCACGAACCGGATCGGCCACAGGGCGATATCGGCACTGACATTACGTTCGGATACACCCTTGACGGTTACATACCGTTCAGCCATCCGCCCCTGAACAAATCCCTGCCCGGTAAACCAGCCGGCAGCGGATAAACCCAGTGCGATCAGCAATGCAGCGGTGATACGAACCATATCAGAACCCGACTAGAATCCGACTTCCTCAAAGGTATTGCAGTATTCGATATCACCATGCTTGATACCACGGCCAAACCAGTACATCCGTTGCTTCGAACTGCCGTGGGTAAACGATTCGGGTACCACATACCCCCTGGCCTGTTTCTGAAGCCGGTCGTCACCGACCCCGCTGGCTGCAGCAAGGGCCTCTCCTATGTCGCCTTTCTCCAGTATATGCCTGGTCCTGTCGGCATGATTGGCCCATACACCGGCAAAGCAGTCAGCCTGCAATTCCAGCATAACCGACAGCTTGTTCCCCTCCGCCTTGCCGAGGCGCGAGCGCAATGACTGAACCTTCGAGGAGATACCGAGCAGTGACTGCACGTGATGCCCTACCTCGTGCGCAATGACATATGCCTGGGCGAAATCTCCGGGCGCCTGGTAGCTTTGCTCAAGTTGCCGGAAGAAACCCAGGTCAATGTATAGCTTGTGATCCGCCGGACAGTAGAAGGGACCGGATGCCGCCTGTGCAAAACCGCAGGCCGAGTTCACCGCATCGGTATAGAGGACCAGTACCGGCTCGGTATAGGTCCGGTTCATCTGACGGAACAGTTCATTCCAGGTGTCCTCGGTATCCGCCAGTACAACCGAGGTGAAATCGGCCATTCGATCACTCTCGGGTGAACGGGTCTGACCTGACTGTCCGGGAACCACATCGCCCTGCGGTACTCCCCCCATATTCAGTATGATGCCTGGATCGACGCCAAAATACAGGGCGGCGAGGGCAAGCACGATGACACCCAGACCGCCACCCTTTGCAGTACGGGACATACGCATCCCGCGCCGGTCCTCGACATTACTGCTCCTGCGCCCGCGTTCCCACCTCATATCAGGCCTCCGTATTTCATTGCCGGAATGCATGTATCATCAGTGAAGACGAATTGAAACTACCCGGTCTACACCCGGCACCTCTTTTCAGATCGGACAGACCAGATTCCCCAGACGTTCCGTCAACAGGAGATTCTCCCGGTAATCAATCGGGACCACAACCAGGCTTGGCCCCTCTTCCCGGAAGGCCTCTTCGAGTACACCGGCCAGATCCCGGCTGTTTTCAACCCGGTGCCCCTGCCAGCCAAACGCCTCGCTGAGTTGCAGCCAGTCCGGATTGCCGAACGACAAGTCGGTATGCCGGCCGAACTGGTTGTGCTGTTTCCACGCAATCAGGCCGTAGGCATGATCCTCCCAGACCATGACGACGATATTGCTGTTCATACGACGCGCCGTCTCCATCTCCTGGACATTATTCAGAAATCCACCATCACCGCAAATCGCCATGATACGCAGCTCCGGATGGACAAGGCTGGCCGCGATCGCCCCAGGCAGGGCGAATCCCATGGCACAGAATCCATTGGGAATCAGACAGGTATTCGGTTCGTGGCACTGGTAGTACCGTGCGATCCACATCTTGTGCGCTCCGACATCGGATAGCAGGATGTCATGCCTGCCCATCACCTGGCGAACATCCCAAAGCACTTTCTGCGGCCGTATCAGACCCTCCGTATCATCATCCCTGTGCTCGGCGAATTCATCCATCATGCCACGACGCACTGCCGCCTGCTGGGTGGTGTCGAAGGATAATCCTCCAGCCGCATCCACGCGTTCATTCAGCATCCACAGGGTATGGGCCAGATCACCGATCAGTTCGGTACCCGGGTGATACCGGGCATCGATTTCCGCGGGCAGAAAATCGGCATGGATGATTTCCTTGTCATCACCCGGGTTCCACAGACTGGGAGGGTATTCCACCATGTCGTAACCCAGGGTAATCACCAGGTCGGCGGCATCCAGACCGCAGGCAACCACATCCTTGGCCTGCAGCCCGATGGTATAGAGACAATAGTCGGCATCCATGTCAACACATCCCTTGGCCATGAAGGTACTGATCACACCGATACCGGTCTTCTCGCAAAGGATCCTCAGCTGCTTGCTGGCACGTCTGCGGATACAGCCATTTCCGGCGATAATGACAGGGCGTCTGGCACTCCTCAGCAGACCGAAGGCCTGATCCACGATCTTGTCATCGGCTACCGGCCGCCGGAAACGGCGTGGATCGAGCGGCCTCGCCACTGTTTCCCGTTCCGCGATATCCTCGGGTAATTCGATATGACAGGCACCCGGTTTTTCGGATCGGGCAAGCCGCACCGCCTTGCGGACGATCTCGGGGATATTGTCCTGATGAAGTACGGTCATTGCCCACTTGGTCACGGGCTCGAACATGGATACCACATCCATGATCTGGTGTGATTCCTTGTGCAGGCGGGTCGATGCACCCTGCCCGGTAAGCACCAGCATCGGCGCCCGGTCCATATTGGCATCAGCGACACCGGTGATCAGATTGGTTGCGCCGGGTCCCAGGGTTCCGAGACAACCGGCCGGATTGCCGGTCAACCGACCATAGATCTCTGCCATGAAGGCAGCGCCCTGTTCATGCCGGGTCAGGATAAAACGGATTTTGTCCGAGTTCTCCAGCGAGATCATGAAATCAGCGTTTTCCTCCCCGGGCACGCCAAAGACGTACTCGATTCCTTCAACCTCCAGACATCTCACAAACAGGTCGGATGCCTTCATGTGCTGTACTCCTTTTTGTTTGTCGTGGGATCACACCCGGGAATAGACCGGCAATTCCTATAGCAAGCATAGCCCACCCTCACCCTTGCGAGAAAATACCGGATACGTTGTGAAGGTATCCGGATTGCAGCTGCTGAACCCATTTTGATACAGAACCGTCCTCTGAACACTGATCGAGTAACTGTGTCTATAATAGTAAGGGCATTTATGCACCACCCGTCAACTCGAGAACGGGTGTAAAACAAGGCAAGCGGACCACCCTTCCCGGAAAGGTGATGACAGCAGATATGTATAGTCCTTGCTGGCGCAGTCCCGCATCGTCCTGCAAACCGTGTATGCTCATGGATGTACTTGCGCATCCACGCCGGATCCGTCAGACCGGTAACGCATCCCCGATTCACCCCGTGGCCTAGGGCATGACCGATTCATCCAAACCAACCCGCTGGCATACCCATCCGGATGCTGATGCCGTCGCAACGGCCGCGGCGAACCGGATTCTCCAGTCCGCAACCGATGCCATCGCGCGAAGTGGACAGTTCCGCATCGTTCTCGCAGGCGGGAGGACACCCGAGAAGGCCTATCGCCTGCTCGCGGATGCTGACACCGACTGGCGATGCTGGGAGATCTATTACGGCGATGAGCGCTGTCTTCCCGCCGACCATGAAGAGCGCAACAGCGTTATGGCCCGGGAAGCCTGGCTGGATCATGTGCCCCTGCCGCCTGAGCGGCATCACCCGATCCCTGCCGAATGTGGAGCAAGGCAGGCTGCCCAGTCTTACCGGGACACGATTGCCACGGCCCTGCCATTCGATCTGGTCCTGCTGGGCATCGGCGAAGACGGTCACACCGCCAGTCTGTTTCCAGGACAATCACATCCGCCGGCTGAACTCGTCCATCCCGTGCACCAGGCACCGAAACCACCACCGGAGCGGGTCAGCCTTGGCGAGAGGGCACTGAATGACAGCCGTGAAATACTGGTTCTGGTAACCGGGGCAGGAAAACGCAAGGCCGTGCAGGCCTGGAAACAGGGTGATGCCCTGCCAGTCAGCCGCATTCACGGTCTGCACGGCGCCGATGTCCTGATCGATACTGCCGCAGCACAATGAAGCGCAGCCTGCCCGGCAAGTCGGAAGGAGTACAAATGGCGGCCCTGTTCGCACGCTGATACAGACTGGCAGGGATTGAACCCTGCTGGCGCAGGCGACAGAAAGAACCGCAGACTCGCATTCACCCTATCCGGGGAGACAAGCGCACCAGAACGCCATAAAAATGGCGTAGTCCGCTCGTAATCCCGGGAGAGGGCCATCGGTATGACGGCAAGTTGTCGGCGGTGAGGATCTGGGTGTCTCCAGCATTTGACTAACAGGCCGAAGTCATATGTACTCATCAACCCGCATCTGTTGCAAAAAGACACCATGAATGCAACTACTGACGGAAGCATAATCAAATGAGCAAGGACATGAACAAAGAGCTCCGAGTAGAAACCGACAGCATGGGTGAGATCGAGGTCCCCGCCGATCGCTACTGGGGCGCCCAGACGCAACGCTCTCTCACCCATTTCTCCATTGGAGAAGACCGGATACCGGTAGAGGTCATTCACGCCTTTGGCCTGCTGAAGAAGGCGGCCGCCATTGCAAATCGCCGCCTCGGTGTACTGGACGAGCGGCGCACCGAACTGATTGTGCGGGCCGCTGAAGGCGTGCTCATGGGTGAACTCGACGACCACTTCCCCCTGCGGGTCTGGCAGACGGGCAGCGGGACCCAGACCAACATGAATGTCAACGAAGTGATCGCGAACCGGGCCAACGAGCTGGCCGGTGGCAAACGGGGAAGCAAGGAACCCGTACACCCCAACGACCACGTCAACATGTCCCAGTCTTCCAACGATACCTTTCCGACTGCCATGCATATCGCCGCCGTTCGCATGATTCGCGATCGCCTGATCCCCTCCGTGGCGACCCTGAGCGATGCGCTCGCTCAAAAGGCGGAGGAGTTCTCGGGTATCGTCAAGGTAGGGCGGACGCATCTGCAGGATGCGGTACCCCTGACACTGGGCCAGGAATTCTCCGCCTACGTTGCCCAGCTCGATACCGACCAGGATTGCCAGGAGTCGGTGCTGCGGGAACTCTACGAACTGGCCATTGGCGGCACTGCCGTCGGGACCGGGCTCAATACGCCGCATGACTTCGACAAGGTATGCGTCGAGGAGATCGCCCTGGAGACCGCTCTGCCGTTTATACCGGCCCCCAACAAGTTCAAGGTACTGGCGGCGCACAACGCCATCGTGATGGCCTCGGGCGCCCTGCGCACCCTCGCCACCACCCTGCTGAAGATCGCCAATGACATCCGCTGGGCGGCATCGGGCCCCCGATGCGGTCTCGGTGAGTTGCACCTGCCCGCCAACGAACCCGGCTCTTCTATCATGCCTGGCAAGGTCAACCCGACGCAGTGCGAGGCCATGACCATGGTCTGCGTACAGGTAATCGGAAATGACGCCGCCATCGGCTTCGCCGGATCTCAGGGCAACTTCCAGCTCAATGTCTACAAGCCCCTGCTGATCCACAACCTCCTGCACTCGATCCGGATCCTCTCGGATGCCTGCCGTGACTTCTGCCGCTTCCTGGTCGTTGGACTCGAACCAAATGAGGAGAACCTGCGCAAGAACAGTGAACGCTCGCTGATGAATGTAACCGCCCTGAGCCCGGTGATCGGCTATGACAAGGCCGCCAGGATCGCCCACAAGGCGGAAAAGGAGGGCACTACCCTCAGGGAGGCATGCGTTGCCCTGGGCTTCCTGTCAGAGGAAGAATTCGACACTATCGTTCAGCCGATGCAGATGGCCTACCCGCACGGGCAATAGGTACAGGGAATTCCGCTTCCTGTTCCCGCAGAAACATCAGTATCAGTCAGACCCCGGGGGAGACCACCCACCAGCGAACGGGGAGGATGGCTCACTCCCCCTCTTCCAGAGACTGCAGACTCTTCCTGGCACCCTTGTGTCCGGCATCTGCGGCCTTGCCGAACCATTTCCTGGCGGCATCGGGATCCCGCGCAACACCCCGCCCCTCGAGATACATTTTCCCCAGTTGGTATTGCGCCGGCGGATGACCGCCTTCGGCGGCCTTTCGAAACAGTTTCAATGCCTCGTCATAGTCCTGGTCAACACCCTGGCCTTTACGGTACAGGATACCGAGGTTGCTCATCGCACTCGGATGACCGTGACCGGCGGCCTTCCGGTACCAGCTGGCTGCCTCTGCATAATCCTGCTTCACACCTTTGCCTTCGGCATAGCGCAAGGCCATGCTGTACTCGGCGGGTGGATATCCCCTTTTTGCTGACTTGCTGTGCCATTTGACCGACTGGGCATAGTCCTGCTTTACCCCTCTGCCCCGGTAATAACTCAGCCCCAGGTTGTGCTGGGCGATCGAATCACCCTTGGCCGCACCCAGCCGGAACCATTCCGTCGAGGTTACGTAATCCTTCTCGACACCCTTGCCGGTCTGGTACAGCGTACCCAATTGAACCATTGCCTGGGTGTCCCCCCCGGCGGCAGCACGCTGCAACCATTCCAGACCCTCGGCCTCGTCCTTCTCCACGCCCATACCGCTGGCATACATCATGCCGATATTGATCTGCGCCTTGGTATCTCCCTGCCCGGCAGCCTTGCGGTACCATTCGAGGGCCTTGTCATAATCCCGGCTGACACCGCGCCCGGCCCGGTACAGATTACCCAGATTGGTCTGGGCCCTGGCATTACCCTGCCGGGCAGCCTTGCCATACCACTCCGCGGCCTTGGCGAAGTCCCGTTTCACACCCTTGCCGGCCTCGTAGCGCTGACCGAGCCGGTACTGGCTTTCAACATCCCCCTGCCCGGCGTCCTTCCTGAGTTCCTCGACGGTGGCCGCACATAAAACCGGTGCCGCGAAAATGCAAAGCAGCAAAAGCAGTAGCGCGCCTGTCCGTTTCATGGTGTTACCTTTTTCAGAATCCATCAGATCTCCCCCCAGTGTAATCACCTACCAACGGAATACGCCGGGCAATGCTTGCCCCGGCCGGCAACCGGTGATTACGCTTGTCTTATATATGAGTATTCGTTAATATATTAAATATTCTAATTACTACAGTACCGGATCCGGGACACCCGTATTCGTATGCCGATTGCAGTGATACAGGCAAGACATTTTTCCAATAGTACCCCAGGAAACGGCGATCCGGCACAATTGATGCCAGGCTGCGCCGCATGCCTGCGCATTGACTCTGCAAACCCATGAAGCGATTGCACAGTTACCTTTTCCTGCTACTGGTGTGGTCCGTGTCCGTTCCGGCCACAGCAGGGGACGAGATCAATCCTCTCCGGACAGAGACCCTGATCAGCAACTCCAGTCCGTATATCAATGAGATGGTGATTCTTACGGTTCGGGTTCATCATGACAACGGGGTGCGGAAGATTCATGTCGAACCCATACATAGTGAGAACTTCAGTCTGGAGAGGCTTGCGGAACCCCCTGAAACCACCCGGATGATCGGGCGCGGGAAAATGATCACCGATTTTATCTATGCGCTGACCCCGGTATCACCGGGTTGGACCGCAATTCCGGCCATCTCTGTCGAGGTCGAGTCGGCTCCCCCGGGCCGGAACGGGAATCAGGGTGTCAGGACAACGCCGGAAATCCTCAGGGTTCACACCGAACCGGACCACCTCGAGATCCGTCCGGCGTCCATCGACGGGGGCAGCTGGTTACCACTGCATGATTTGCGTGTAACCGTCCAGTACGATCCGCGACAGCCTATTCGTGTGGGTCAGCCTTTCGAACTCAGCATTGTACAGACGGCGCTGGGGAGCAGCGGCGATCGACTGCCCGAGCTGTCGGCACTGCTACAGGACCCGGATTTCAGGATCTATCCGGGGCAAACCCGGACCTCCAGACGACCGGGCCCGAAGGGTCAGGTTCTTCTGGGACAGCGAATCGAGACCCTGACGCTTGTCCCGCTACGGGCCGGATCCCTCACGGTAGGACCGATCACGATCCCCTGGTGGGATGTCGGCAGGGACAGACCGGCGCAGGCTGAATGGCAGGGTCTGGCGCTGGAAGTCGGCACCCCCCCGGGCAGCGCGAGCCCTGCGTCCGCCCCTGTGCAGGATACCTCCACAGTGATTCTGCCAGTGATACTCTCGAGCTTGCTCACCGGCATGCTGTGTTTTTCAGCGGGCTGGTGGCTGCGTGGCCAGCAAGGGGATCAGGATGCCAGCGCCACAACCGGCGGACGGTACCGGTCCGGACTGCGCGCACGTTTGCATCGGATTCGCACCCGACTGTTTCCGGAACGGGGGACCGAGAAGCTGCGGCGTATTGCCGGAAGTCTGCACCACCGGCAAATCAGGGAACGGTTAGGGCAGAGGTATCGCGAGTCGCGACCGTTAGCGGGTATTGAACGGTGGGTATCCTGGCTTGTAACCCATGTCCCCGTTCCCCGCATGGCTTGGCTCGAAACCCTGCGGTTGCAGAAACGCCTGCAGACAGCCCGCAACGCGCATGAGTTCGAGCGCGATCTGCAGACCTATGCCCGGCAGCTGCTCCACCTCCCCCCGCAGACAACCATGACCGACCTGGCGCATGCGCTGGAGGTGGCGTACCCGCAGGCCGATACTACTCGCATACACACCCTGCTCAGCCAGCTGGATGCCTCGCTTTATGGTGGTGATGATTCCCTGGAACCCGGCGTATGGAAACATGACTTCAACCACGAACTGCGCCGCTTCGGGTACCGCAATCCTCCGCGTCCCCGAAAGAACAGAAACCCGGGACTGCCGGCACTCAACCCGGTGTATTCCTCATAACATCGTATCGTTCATACCTCGTGCGGCGGTTGACGCGCGACACTGAGGACGGTCAGCTCTTCTTGCCGATCAGCTCTACCGGGTAACCATCCGGATCCTCGATGAAGGCGATGATCGTGGTGCCCGCATTCATCGGACCCGCCTCTCGTATGACCTTGCCGCCCCGCTTGCGCAGTTCATCAACCGCCCGATACACGTCATCGACCTCGATGGCGATGTGGCCATAGCCCTCACCCAGATCATAATGGTCGGTATCCCAGTTGTAGGTCAGTTCGATGACCGTGCTGTCGCTTTCGTCGCCATAACCGACAAATGCCAGGGTAAACTGGCCGTCCGGGTATTCCTTCTGGCGCAGCAGCTTCATACCCAGTACCCCGGTGTAGAAACCGATCGACCGCTCCAGGTCGCCGACACGCAGCATGGTGTGTAACAGCCTCATCCCCTTACCTCACGAAGATTTTCTGTTTTTTCCCGCGGCTATGCGCATACGCAGGGCATTCAGCTTGATAAAGCCCTCTGCATCCTGCTGGTTATAGGCACCTTCGTCCTCCTCGAAGGTGGCGATACGCTCGTCGAACAGGCTGTTGGTATCGGAGGCGCGTCCCACCACGATCACATTCCCCTTGTAGAGCTTGAGGCGAACCGAACCGTTGACGGTTTCCTGCGAGGCATCGATCATTTCCTGCAACATCCTGCGTTCGGGACTCCACCAGTAACCGTTGTAGACCAGGGAGGCATAGCGCGGCATTAACTCGTCCTTGAGATGCGCGACCTCCCGGTCGAGCGTGATGGACTCGATGGCACGGTGCGCCTTGAGCAACACGGTACCCGCCGGTGTTTCGTAGCAACCGCGCGACTTCATGCCGACATACCGGTTCTCTACGATGTCCGTGCGACCGATGCCGTTTGTACCGGCCAGCCGGTTCAGGGTTTCCATGATCAGCCCCGGACTCATGGACTTGCCATCCAGTGAAACAACATCTCCTCTCTCGAATCCAAGCTCGATGTAGGTTGGCACATCCGGCGCCTTTTCGGGTGAGACCGTCCACAACCACATGTCCTCCTCGGGCTCCGCCCAGGGATCTTCCAGGACACCGCCCTCGTAGGAAATATGCAGCAGATTGGCATCCATCGAATAGGGTGACTTGCCGCCTTTCTTGTGTTCGACCGGAATCCCGTGGCTTTCTGCATAGGCTATCAGCTTTTCCCGTGATGTCAGATCCCACTCGCGCCAGGGCGAGATAATCCTGACATCCGGTTTGAGGGCATAGGCCCCCAGTTCAAAGCGCACCTGATCGTTGCCCTTCCCGGTTGCGCCGTGGGCGATGGCATCGGCACCGGTCTCGTTGGCGATCTCCACCAGCCGTTTTGCAATAAGCGGGCGGGCGATGGAGGTACCGAGGAGGTATTCGCCCTCATACAGGGTATTGGCCCGGAACATGGGGTATACATAGTCGCGAGCGAACTCCTCACGCAGGACCTCGATGAAGATATCCTTGACTCCCATCGCCTGGGCCTTGTCACGCGCAGGGGCAATCTCCTCTCCCTGTCCGATATCGGCCGTGAATGTAACGACCTCGCAATGATAGGTTTCCTCCAGCCACTTGAGGATTACCGAGGTATCCAGCCCCCCCGAGTACGCCAGTACCACCTTTTTCACTTCTGTCATTTTGATTGTACCTTTGCCTTCTGCTTGCTGCTGCGCCGCAAGCGGGAAAGCAGCCGCCGCGCAAGATCACCGAAAAGCTCGGTCTGTGTCGGGTGCGGGTGAATCGCCTGTCCAAGTTGCTCCAGCGTCATGTTACCGGATACGATCATCACGGCCTCACCAATGAGGGTATCGGCATGGTCTGCCAGCAGGTGCACACCGACGATGCGATGTGATTTCTTGTCCGCCACCAGTTTGATCATCCCATGCCGTTCATTATTGATCATGGCCTTGGCATCGATGCTGATCGGCACCTTGACCTCGGCAGGGTCCAGGCCTTCCTCCCTGGCCTGTTCCGCAGAAAGACCGACGAAGGCTGCCTGCGGCCGGGTAAAGATCACACCGCAATCCTTGCCCTGGTCATACATCATGTCCTCGCCCAGGATGGTGGCCGCCGCCACCCGTCCCTGTTGTGCAGCGGTATGCGCCAGCATCAGTCCGCCGATCACGTCACCCACCGCGAAGATATGCGGTACCGTGGTACGGCAACGAAGGTCCGTCTGTACGATACTGCCCTCACTGGCGACACCGGCCTTGTCCAGGGACAGCCCCTCGAGTTGTGGCCGCTTACCCGTGGCCATGATCACATAATCGGAGTTCAGGGTCTCCTTCCGGCCATCCGCATCGGTATAGTCCAGTTTCATCGCGCCCGGGGTCCCGGAGATTGACTGCACCGCCGCACCGGTATGGACATCGAGGCGCGGATCTTCCGCGAGAATTCCGGCCAGGCTCTTTGCAACCTCCGGCTCAACTTCGGCAAGAATGCGGGGCTGGGCCTCGAGCAACACGACCCGGGTTCCGAAATCCTGGAAGATCTGCGCCATCTCGACACCGATCGCTCCGGCCCCGATCACCACCAGCCGCTCCGGAGGAGCGGGTAAGGACCAGACAGTATCCGAGGTCAGTACACCGCCACTCTCCAGTCCCTCCCGGGCGCCCGGGATGGGTGGTATGAACGGCGGGGCACCGGTGGCGATAACCGCACATCCAAAGCTGATCGGTTCACTCTGGCCAATAACCGCCTCGGCACGAACGTGTGGATCCTCGTGGTTACCCCCCGTGTGAATCGCCGCGTGATGGTCATCGACGAAGGAGGCAAATCCCTGCTGATATCTGATCCGAACCCCCTTGTCCGTCTTGAGCGCCATGTCACCACGGGTCTCCAGGACCTTCCTGCGAGTGGCCTCCAGTGCATCCCAGTCCAGTTTCGCCTGGTTGGTGCCCGTGATGCCGAGATGTCCGTCCTCTGCACGATCACGGATCCTGTCCGCTGCCGCACGCCAGGCCTTGGAGGGGATACAGCCTCGCCACAGACATTCCCCGCCAGGAAAGGGAGAGTCATTGACCATGGCAACCTTGATACCGTGTCCGGCCAGGTCCCGCGCACAATCCTCGCCTCCGGGACCGCCACCGATGACCAGCACATCATAGTCCCACTCACCCTCGGGTATGGCCGGCCCCCCCGGTCCCATCCAGTCGAAGGGCTGTTCGATCAACCCCTTCAGGGTATGCAGATATTTGGCCACATCGGCGCCGTTGACCACGCGATGATCGGCACTGATCGTGAAGGCGCTCCCCTGTGCGGTGTTGGCGGCAATCGCCAGTATCGTCGCCAGCCCGGGTGTGGCAATGGCGTCGAAACTGCTCACGCCATACATACCCATGTTGGATATCTGAAAGGTCGACCCCGTAAACTCGTCCGGATTGAGGCGACGGGTACGGGACCGCGCCACCAGGTCTTTCCAGTCCTCGTTCAGGTCCTGAAGATCACGTGTCTCGCAGTTACGCAGCACCGGCACCACCAGTCCGCCGTCGTCAGCAGCGACCGCCATGCCGATATCGACATTGTTACGCTCGATCAGCCTTTCATCCGGCTGGTAGCACCAGTTCATCTTCGGATGCCCCGCCATGGCCAGGGCGCAGGCCCGCGCAATGGCCACGGTGGCCGATACACCATGTTGTTTCGCGGCGCCGAGCAGGGTCTCGAGATGAATATGCGAGGTCACACGGAAGGTCGGCATGGCAAGCGATGCGGTCATGGCCTGCGCGATGGCCTTCTCCATCGATTTCATCGGCCGGCCATTACCCGGAACAGGGACCTCATAGGGTGCCGGCGCCTTCTGCAGGTCCGCGGCAGTGATGACGCCACCCGGGCCGCTACCGGCGATGCGATCGATATCCACGTTCATCTGACCGGCAAGCCGGCGCGCCAGGGGCGAGGCCTGCGTACCCTGGGGACGCGGCGCCGGCCCTGCACCGGCGGCGGTCGAGGCCGGCCTGTGCGGGGCGGCGGCCGGTACCGCGGTGCCCTCCGCCGCCCGCGCCTCCGGGGCCTGCGCCGGCGCAGCTACCGGGGCCTCTTCATCGACGACCTCGTCCGGAGATACGACCAGGTACCCCATGACACCGATGACCGGTACCACACTGTCCACGGGAGCAAGCGGGCCGGACAGGTAACCATCGCGGAAGACCTCGACATCCATCACCGCCTTGTCGGTCTCCACGGTGGCGACCACATCGCCACGCTTTACCGGGTCACCAATGCTCTTTTCCCAGCTGACGATCACACCCTCGGTCATGGTATCCGAGAGCTGGGGCATCTTTATTGCATAGGGTTCTGACATGGCAGCCTTGTAGTATTCAGGATTTACGAATCATTCGTACCGAAAGATGACCTGTCCCGTGTGCACCGGCAGTCTCCCTCCTGGTGGTGATAACCGAAGTCCGTTAGCCCCGGGATCACGATACGGAGCTTATACCCCGAACATCTTCTTCACGGCGGCAACGACATCATCGACCTCGGGGATCGCTGCTTTTTCGAGGGTATGGTTGTAGGGGATGGGTATATCCACGGCGGAGACACGCACGGGAGCCGCATCCAGTTCGAAGAAGCATTCCTCGTTGATAATGGCCATCACCTCCGCACCCACCCCGACGGCAGGCTCCGCCTCTTCGACGATCACCGCACGATGGGTCCGGGTCACTGATTCCCGTATACCATCACGGTCAACGGGCTTCAGGGCGAACAGATCCACCACCTCCGCCTCTATACTGTACTGCCGGGACAGGATCTCGGCCGCTTTCAGGCACCAGTGTACGGAGATATTGTAACCGAACAGGGTTACATCCCTGCCCGGACGGGCAATCTCGGAGCCAACCAGTGGATGATAGTACTCATCATCCGGAACCTCTCCCTTGAGGTTATACATCAGTTCATGTTCATTGATGAAAACGGGATCATTGCAGCGGATGGCCGATTTCAACAGGCCGTAGGCCTGGCGGGGATTCGAGGGGGTAACCACGCGCAGACCCGCGATCCCCATGAACACCTTTTCCATCCGCGCGGAGTGCTGGGCCCCAAGCTGATGGGCGGTACCGCCAGGTGAACGAATCACGACCGGGGCCTCGAGCTGCCCCCCCGACATATAGCGAACCTTGGCCGCCGTGTTGATAATCTGATCCATCGCCAGCCAGGCAAAGTTGACGGACATGATCTCCACCACCGGGCGTGCGCCCAGGAAGGAGGCCCCGATGGCCAGGCCGGTGAAACCGTTCTCCGAGATCGGGGTATCGATCACCCGATCCGGACCATATTTGTCATACAGACCCAGGGTGGCCTTGTAGGTGCCGCCGGCCACGCCGACGTCTTCTCCCATTACGAGGACCATCGGGTCCCTGGCCAGTTCCTCGTCTTGGGCGCGCCGGACGGCCTCCCAGAACATGATTTCCGCCATCTAGTGCGCCCCCCCGTTTACATAGGGATCGTCTTCCGCGAGCACATATTTCCGGAGATCCGCGACCACGGGATCGGGAGACTGCTCCGCAAAGGCGATGACCTCGTCCTCGATCTCATCGAGGATGTCCGAGTCGATTGCCTTGAACTCCTCCTTGGTAAACTTGCCGTCCTCGATCAGGCGGTCCCTCAGGATAATCAGCGGATCACGCTTGCTCCACATACGTTCCTCCGCCTTGGCCCGGTAGGCATTGGAATCGGACATGGAGTGACCGCGGTAGCGGTAGGTCAGCAACTCCAGGAAATAGGGGCCCTTGCCGGAACGGACATGGTCGATGGCCTTGCGGGCCGCCTTGTATACCTTCTCCACATCCTGACCGTCTTCCTGGGCCGACGGGATATTATAGCCCGAGACACGCTTGTACTGATCCACCACAGCAGTGGAGCGGTCGATGCGTGTACCGATGCCATACAGGTTATTTTCGCAAACATAGAGTACCGGCAGGTTCCAGAGCTTTGCCATGTTCAGGGATTCGTGGAAGGTACCCTGGTTATTGGCGGCATCCCCGAGGAAACAGATCGAGATCTCGTCGCCACCCTTCATCTGGATGGCCTTGCCAATCCCGGCGGCCAGCGGGAAGGGACCGCCAACCAGGGCATAGCCGCCCATAAAGCGGTTCGCCACATCGAAGATATGCATGGAACCGCCGCGCCCGCGCGAAGAACCGGTTTCCCTGCCGTACAGTTCCGCCATGACCTTTTTCGGGTCGGCGCCGCACTTGATGGCGTGTATGTGATCGCGATAGCCGGTGATCACATAGTCATGACCGGGCCGGGCCGCTTCCAGGACGCCATGCGCGCAGGCTTCCTCGCCCGGGTAGAGGTGCAGAAAACCACCGATTTTTCGTTCCACGTACGCTTCGTAGCAGCGCTCCTCAAAGCGCCGCGCAAACAACATTTCGCGCAGCAGCCGTTTCTTGTCGGCAACGTTCATGAGGCTCCTTGCTGTTGCGGGGACCCGAACCAGGCCCCCTCAATGATTTGAAACTGAAAATGTGCCGGCTATCCAGCACGCTCCGGCAGCATCCGCTGCGCGACGCCAGCTTGTGCCGAGGCCGCGCCAGCGCCACAGAACCGGCGACCGGCAAAAATGCAAGCCCGGTATGATCTGTGTTTTGCGCCATCAGGTCAAGGTGGCAACCGCCCGGAAGCGGCAAAAAGTAGCGGTAAATCAACGGGAAATTGCCTGTTGCCGGGCACTCGGAGCGACCCTCGCAACAATCCGCCGCCCGCCCCCGGAGCCCCCAAGGAAAACAAAGAAAATCAATTACCTCCGGGTATCCTTGTGGTACCGTGTAGGCGTTTGGATTGGATTGTCGCAAGCTGACCGGTGCTGCATGCAAATTACCCTCACCCGACCCGATGACTG
>JARFQV010000195.1 GCA_029287615.1 Pseudomonadota bacterium
GAAAGTGGACAGAAGTGCGATACGCAGAGACTGGAAACGAATGGCGAGATTGGGGATATGCGGCCGCTTGCCTGGATAAATGACTGCTTATCCGGCAGCAACTACCGCAGTTGTATGACTATACTGAATTGTAATTTGGCCTGACGATAGCCGACCGAATCACCCGCTACACGGGCTGCTATCAGGTCCCGCCGGCACTCACGAGGTGTTTTGCCGGGGCTGGCCATGTCACCCCGTTATCGGTAATCAACCGCCAGATATCCGGACGCTTTTCCCATATCCCGGCCAGGACATCGTCCACGCAGCCAAAACAGGGCTGGCGCAGACCATGGTAATCCACCTGGTCGCCCAGTGGCCTGAAATTGATACCGAACCGGGTCAGCAACCGTAACAGGGAAATATCCATCACGGCATACCAGTGTGTAACCCCCTGCTCAGCGCTCATTTTCACGATTGCGGCAAATAAACCGAGTATCAGGTGAGGGATGACCCGGCGCTTGTGCATATCCGGCTTCACATACCGTTCCGGATCAGGCCCCACGCCTGCCGGGTGGCCGGCCTCCCCCATCCTGCGCTTGAAATGCTTGGAAACGGCAAAACGCGATATTTCCGCAATTGAACTGCGCGGGACACCCCGCAGATGAGAAGGACAGGATTGCAGCGATGCCGCGCAGTTCTGCTCTATCGGGAAAGACGCCTCGGGCGCATCCCGGTCCGACAGGACCAGCCTTACCGAGGCTGCCGTAATACCGAGTTCTTTGTGCCGGACTATGCTGTGCACCGAACGTCGGTCATATTCATCCACTTCCCTGCCATCATCAAAACGGGATGCATCCTCGAAGGGATTCTCAATGCAATAAACCTGGTAACGAAGTCTGGCAGCCTCATCCACCACGCCGGGTTCATCATCCGTGACGATATCGAAGTAATGCAGGAACAATTCACATAAATCATTCATATTTTTATAGCGTGTAAACGACCAGCGGCCAGACGGCATAAATCGGCTGATTCACAACATCTTCCCCAGTTGCATACTTTGCGCCCCGGTTATTATGACCCAAGCTGACTATCGGCAGGCCTGCTCGTGTATTGAGTGCAATCCCCTGGCAAAAAACCGCGAGACCGGGGCCGGCACCGGAATCTACCCACGGATAACTGCATTACTGTATGTTTTAAAGGCATAAATCATTGTCCTGACTATCTGAAAATACTGCACGTCACAAACCCCTGGATCTGTGACATGTGTCACATGCAGGAGGAAGGGACGTAGTGGGAAACCAGTCAGCCGCGCGGCCGTTATCCATTTCCCAAAGGCGTGGAGACACAACATGTACGCGGTTATCAGCGATATTGACAGGCTTCAGACCACGGCGTTGGTGACCTCTCTACTCAGGCGAGGCCGGTTTTTCAGACAGGGTTCCCGGGCTTGTACGGCTCAGGCGGCTTTTTCGTCTGAATGGATAATTCCTCCGTCATGCAGTTTTATGATTCTGCCTGCCATCTCCATCACCCTGGGATCGTGAGTCGAGAAAACAAAGGTTGTATCAGTTTCGGTGTTGAGCTGTTTCATGAGCTTGAGAATGCTGTCGCCGGTCCTGTGATCAAGATTGGCGGTTGGTTCGTCGGCAAGGATAATCCTGGGCCCGGTAATCAGCGCCCTTGCGATGGCGACTCTTTGACGCTGCCCCCCACTCAGCTGATTAGGCCTTTGCTTGGCAAATTTATCGACCCCCACCAGCCTCAGGTATCTGTTGACACGCTCACGACGCCTGGCCCGGTTGACTCTGAAACGCAGCAGCGGGTATTCGACATTCTCGAAAGCGGTTAAAACCGGCAGCAGGTTGAATGTCTGGAAGACAAAGCCGATCTTGCTGGCACGCAGATCTGCCAACTGGTTCGGTGTCTTGTCCGCTATTTTGTCGCCATCAATGGAAATCGAGCCGCTGGATGGCGTATCGATGCAGCCAATCAGGTTCAGCAGGGTGGATTTGCCACTGCCTGAAGGGCCGGCCAGTGCAAGAAACTCGCCCCTGAAGACAGTTAGATCAATGTCCTTCAGAGCCAGCAAGGTCTGCTTGCCAAAGGCATACTCCTTTGAGACATTCTCGACCTTGATAACAGCTTGTCTATCAACAGGCATTCTGTGTTTCCGATGTGAGCGGGCTCACTGTTTGAAACATCGCCAAAACCGGGATCCGAGCATTGCGGTATGATTCGGGGAATTTATAGTAAGCGAATACCTGAACAATTTACAGACTCGGGAATGATCATACAGCGTCATTCGGACAGCACATCACTGTCCACATGCGCGAGCTTGCCAGGCCTTCGAGACAGGCCGCGGCAAGTAAAAATATCCGTTCCAGCGATATGAAAACCGACCAAAACACCACCAACTCAGGCTATTGAGCACCTGTCCGATAGACAAACATTGGCTGATTGATATCAGCCGGGATATTTAATCCATGACATACACAAGCAAACACACATCTGCAGCATATCGCCGGATAATCCTCGCTGTCCTGCTGCTGGCCGGCAGCCTGCTGATTGCCATATTGCACACACTGGCACATGCGGCAACTGACACGGCAATCACCCCCGACGAAATTGTCGAAAAGGCCGACCGCATCCGCTTCCCCGCTGAGGGCTTTCAGATCGACGTCAAGATCACGAGCACCCAGCCAAACCAGGACCCTAAAGTCAAGGAATACCGGGTCCTGTCCAAGGGAAATGAGCGGACCCTGCTGATGACCACCGCACCTGCCATTGACAAGGGCAACATCCTCCTGATGCGAGACCAGGACCTCTGGGCCTTCCTGCCCAGCCTGTCGCAACCGGTACGACTGCCTCTGGCACAAAAGCTTACCGGTGAAGTTGCGAACGGTGACCTTGCGCGGGCGAATTTCGCTGGCGACTACAACGCAACCGTGTTGCGCATTGAGGAAATCGACAATGAACAGTACTACGTACTTGATCTCAAGGCCGCGCGCAGGGGTGTAACCTACCACCGCGTGCTCTACTGGGTAAACAGGGAGAATTACCGGCCACTCAGGGCAGAACTCTACTCCCTGTCCAATCGCCTGATCAAAACCTGCAACTACCAGGATTATGAAAAGATCGGCAAGGAAATCCGCCCAACCCGACTCGTCATGACGGATGCCCTCAAGCAGGAGCATCGATCCGTAATGGACTACAGCAACATGAAATTACGCAAGCTGTCGGACAAAATTTTCACAAAAAACTATCTCAAGAAGCTGTCGAAATAGTCAGCCCGGGACGTTCTATATATTCTGCCGCAAGGCCTCGGCAACAGGCAGCCCGGAGACACGCCAGGCCGGCAACAGGGAAGCGATCACGGTCGCCATTGCGCCAACCGCATAGGCTGTTGCGATCACCTCCGGCACAAGTCTAATGTGGGCCGTATAACCGACATCGGAATTTGGTGGTGGCGGCATATCAATGCCAACCCCGGATACGGCCCATGCAATGGCCGCAGCCAGCCCGATGCCCAGACCGGCGCCCAGGACACCGAGCAGGAAGTTTTCCTTTATTACCTGCAGGAAGATGTCAAGGCGTGTATCACCAAGCGCCATCAGCGTACCAAACTCCCCCGCGCGCTCGGATACGGCCATGTTGACGCTGTTTGCCACACTGAGCAGCACCATTAACAGGATAATCAGCTGAAGCACACCAAACTGGGTCTTGTAAAGCGCGACTGTCTTGGTATAGAAGTCAGCGAGTTCATACCAGGTTTTTATTTCAAGCTCCTGCAGGGGCAACTTCCCCCGGAGCATGCCAGCCACCCGATCCGTGTCCTCTGTCCGGTTCAGCGAGAGAACCAGGGCATGGGCGCCCACGGTGCCAACCAGGTCTTGCGCAACCTCCAGTGGTATTCGAACAGCCCTGTTATCGTAGTCGCGTGAAAATGTCCGGAAGACGCCAATGACCTCGAACTCGAGGCTGTTCAATGCGCCATCAGCAGTGGTAACAAGCAAGGTAACATAATCACCCGGATTGAGCTGCAACGCCCTTGAAACCCCGGCTCCGAGGAGGATTCCATAGGCATCCTCCTCTGTGATCTGGCGTCCCGAGATGATGGAGAACGAGGTACCAAGGCGCATCTCTTTTGCCGGCTGAACACCCTCACCAATGATCGGTAAATCGGCACGCCCGTTGTTCGCCAGCCCGGAGAATTTCACCCGCTGGAGTATGTCCGCCACCTGCGTAATATCAGCCAGGGATCCGGCTATTTCTCCCGGCCTGTCAATAAGGTATCGATAGGGATCGCGACGTCCCTCTTCAGTGTACCCCGCACGATACAACTGTATATGGCCGAGTTGCGAGTGAATCGTTGTCTCGCGCAGCTGGATAAAAATATCCTCGACAAACCCGCCACTGAGTATCAGTCCCGCCACGCCAAAGATGATCGCGGAGAGTGTCAGGCCGGTCCGGACCTTGTGGCGAAAAATGCTGCGAAATGCCAGTCGAAACATCAAGAGCACCCGCTACAGGCCGGCCTCGAAAAAAACACCCGGACCTTTAGCCTGCATTTGGTAGCTGCGCCTGGTGAAGGACGGTGAGACATGGGCAGGCTTCAGCGATTGTGGCGCAGGGCATCGACGACTTTCAGACGCGATGCCTTCCATGCCGGGTAAATACTGCCAGCCAGGGTGGTACCCACGGCGAGCGCCAGTGCGCCTGACGCAAGACTCCAGGATGTCTGTATCCTGCCAGTGAAACCGACATCCATTCCGGGGGGCGGCGGCATGGGTATGCCAATCCAGGAAATGATTTTTGCAAGCGCCACGCCGATTGCCACACCCGCCAGTCCGCCAATGACCCCCAGCAGCAAGCCTTCGCCGATAAACATGCGCAGTATGCCGGCCCGCCTTATTCCGACAGCCATCAGGGTACCGATCTCCCCCGTACGCTCGATGACACTCATCACCATGCTGTTGGATATGCTCAGCACGATAATGAACGCAATGATGAGCTTCACCACATTCATTTGCCTGGAGAACAGTGCCTGTGTCTTGTTGTAGAAATCGGCCAGTGCATACCAGGGAGTGAACTCCAGCCGCGCTTCCGAAACAGGGTATCGCGCCTGCAATCGTTCCAGCACTGCATCGGTATTTTCCGTGTCATTTAACAACATGACCCAGCTGTGCGCACCTGAAACGCGCAGAAGATTTCTCGCGGTATCGATAGGAATGCGCAACGCGGCATCATCAAACTCTTTCGAGGCACTCTGGAAAAGTCCCTGAACAACAAGCTCGACACCATTCAGCCCACCATCGGCTGTTGTTGCCAGCAGCGCGACAGTATCACCGAGCCCCACACCCAGGTTCCTCGCCAGACCGGCA
>JARFQV010000200.1 GCA_029287615.1 Pseudomonadota bacterium
GCTTCCAGGGCTGCTATTCGCGCCTCCAGGGGTGGGTGACTCATGAACAGCTGTTTCAGGCCCTCGGTGATCCCACCATGAATGCCGAATGCGGCAAACTGGTCGGGCAAGGCATGAGGCTCCTGGACCTTTTGCAGGCCACGCAGGGCGTCGATCATCTTCTGACGTCCCGCGAGGGACGCGCCACCCGCATCGGCATGATACTCGCGCCAGCGGGAGAACCACATGACGATGGCCGATGCCAGAATCGACAGAAAGATCTGGGCAACAATGGAGGTGATGAAATAGGCGGGTCCGTAACCCCGCTCCGTCTTGAACACCACCCTGTCCACCACGTGACCGATCACCCGCGACAGGAAGATCACAAAGGTATTGACAACCCCCTGCAGCAGACCCATGGTCACCATGTCTCCGTTACTGACGTGGCTGATCTCGTGCCCCAGGACCGCCTCGACCTGGTCGCTGTTCATTCGTTGCAGTAGTCCGGAACTGACGGCCACCAGCGCACTGTTCCTGTTCATACCGGTGGCAAAGGCATTCGGATCCGGGGAATTGAAAATACCAACCTCCGGCATCCCGATACCTGCCTGCCTGGCCTGCCGGCTGACGGTATCCACCAGCCATTGTTCCGTCCTGTTCGAGGGTCTTTCGATAATCTGCACCCCCATCGATTTCTTTGCCATGAATTTCGACATGGCAAGGGATATGAAAGAACCGCCAAAACCGATTACCGCTGACATGACCAGCAACGCATTGAGATTCAGGTCAACACCGTTCTCCTGGAGAATGCCATCAATACCGAATAATTGGAAAACCACGCTGATCAGCACCAGAACTGCCGCATTGGTCGCCAGAAACAGGAATATTCGCATCATCTCGGTTACCTTCTGTTAACGGTTTGGTTCATCAGCCGCGGGGCCACACGCAGACAGTCGCACCCCTTGCTGGTAAATAATAGCAGATCTCCCCTGCCTGCCAGCAGGTTCGTTCCCGGTTACAGGCAGCAATCGAACAGGAGGCCCGGACAGAAACTTCTTTGCCCCTTCGGCATGCAACAAATTATAATCCGGCGACCTGCTCATCGTACACAACTCCCGATAAACCATGGATCTAGTCTGGATTGGCATAGCCTTTGTATTCGGTTTCGCCGCAAGACAATGCAAGCTGCCGCCCCTGGTCGGATTCCTGATCGCAGGATTCGTACTCAAGGCAATGGGAATGCAGGGTGGTGACTTGCTGGAGACGGTCTCCGAGCTTGGCGTTACCCTGCTGTTATTCAGCATTGGGCTGAAACTGAAGATTCAGACACTGCTTCGCCCCCAGGTCTGGGCCGTAGCCTCCACACACATGTTCATCACCGTGCTCATCTACAGCCTCGGGATCTTCGGACTGAGCACCACCGGCCTGTCACTGTTCAGTGGACTTGATTTTCAGCTATCTTTGCTCATCGCCTTCGCATTGAGCTTTTCCAGTACGGTTTTTGCGGTCAAGGTACTTGAGGAAAAGGGGGAATCCAGCACACTGCACGGACGGATTGCGATCGGGATCCTGATCATGCAGGATATCGCCGCCGTGGTGTTTATCGCCATCTCGATGGCGAAGGTGCCCTCACCCTGGGCCATCGCGCTGCTTGCACTGTTGCCCCTGCGGCCTGTGCTGATGGCAATCCTGGGCCGTTGCGGACATGGAGAGTTGCTGATCCTGTATGGCCTCCTGCTGGCTTTCGGCGGCGGTCTGGCCTTTGAAGTCGTCTATCTCAAGGGTGACCTGGGAGCCCTGATCATGGGCATCCTGCTCGCTGGACACCCGAAATCACCTGAACTGGCAAGATCACTGCTGGGATTCAAGGATCTGTTCCTGGTCGGTTTCTTTCTGTCTATCGGATTTGCAGGCACACCCAGTCTGGCGGCACTCGAAGTCGCCCTTCTGCTCTCACTCGCGGTCAGCATCAAGGTAGTGCTGTTCTTCCTGCTGCTGACCCACTTCCAGTTGCGTGCCCGCACCTCCCTTCTGACCTCACTGAGCCTGGCCAATTACAGCGAATTCGGCCTCATTGTGGGGGCGATCGGCCTGGACAATGGCTGGGTAAGCCCGGAATGGCTGGTCGCAATCGCCCTCTCACTGTCGATTACCTTCGTCATCGCCTCTCCGCTGAACAGTGCCGCACACAGCATCTATGCGCGCCTTGACAACAGACTGAAACGCTATGAAACCGGCATTCGCCTGCCGGATGACAGGCCGATAGACCCGGGTAATGCAGAGATCGTGATCTTCGGTATGGGCCGTGTGGGTACCGGCGCCTATGACCTGATGCGGGAAAGACACGGCGACGTCGTTCTGGGGATAGATGCAGATAACGATGTGGTACTCGAACACCAGTCAGCCGGGCGCACGGTCAAAAAAGGCGATCCCACCGACCCTGACTTCTGGGAAATGGCAACCGATGTAACTCATCATATCAAACTGGTGATGCTTGCGCTGCCCAATCATCGTGAAAATCTGTATATCGTGGAAGCGATGGTCGAGAAGGGATTTGACGGCATCATTACGGCTACCGCGAAATTCCCGGACGAGCGCATCGCACTGAAAGAGGCCGGGGCCCATGCCGCCTATAATATCTACGCCGAGGCGGGCGCCGGCTTTGCGGAACATGTGAACGAAACCTATACCGCAGGGGGCGAGGTGCGGATCCCGGAATAATCAGCATTCGATCACGTTGACTGCCAGGCCACCGCGCGCCGTTTCCTTGTACTTGGTTTTCATATCGGCGCCGGTCTCGCGCATGGTCCGGATCACCTTGTCCAGGGAAACGAAATGGCGGCCATCACCGCGCAGCGCCATGCGCGAGGCATTGATGGCCTTGACCGCCCCCATCGCATTGCGCTCGATGCACGGTACCTGCACCAGACCACCAATCGGATCACAGGTAAGTCCCAGGTTGTGTTCCATGGCAATCTCCGCTGCATTTTCTACCTGTTCGGGCGTACCACCCAGGACCTCGGTGAGCCCCGCGGCCGCCATCGAACAGGCCGATCCCACCTCGCCCTGACAGCCAACCTCGGCACCGGAAATAGAGGCATTTTCCTTGTAGAGAATGCCGACTGCACCGGCTGTCAGCAGAAAGCGCACCACACCGTCATCTGTGCATCCCTGCGAGAACTTCCAGTAATAGTGCAGTACCGCGGGTATGATCCCCGCAGCGCCGTTAGTGGGCGCCGTCACCACCCGACCACCGTCCGCATTTTCCTCGTTCACCGCCAGCGCAAACAGGTTTACCCAGTCCATGGTGCCGAGGGGAACATTCTGTAGCTGGCTGTCGTTGGTGAGTTGAAGATAGAGTCGCGCGGCTCGACGCTTGACCTTCAGTCCGCCCGGCAATACGCCTTCCGTGCGACAACCGCGTTCGACGCATGCCTTCATCACCCCCCAGATCTCCAGCAGCCCGGTGCGGATATCTGCCTCGCTGCGCCAGCTCATCTCGTTGCGCAGCATCACCTGACTGATGGAGAGGCTGTGCTCGGCGCAATATTCCAGCAGCTGCTTGGCCGTATCGAATGGAAAGGACAGTCGGGTACGGTCCTCTACAATACGATCGGCACCGGCGGCATCCTCATTGACGACGAAGCCGCCGCCGACTGAATAATAGGTACGTTCGTGCAGCGTATGGCCTTCCGCATCACTGGCACTGAAGCGCAGCCCGTTGGGATGATATGGCAGCGTCTTGCTGCGATGGAATTTCAGATCACGGACAGGATCAAACGGGATTTCGGGGCCGCCGGGCAGTTGCAGGTGACGCTTTTCGAGACAGGCTGGTATGAGGCTGGTATCCACGTTTTCCGGCGTTTCGCCTTCCAGGCCCAGTATGAGCGCCTTGTCCGTGCCATGTCCCTTGCCTGTGGCGCCCAGTGACCCGAACATCTGGACCTGCACCCGGGATACCGCGGCGAGCAATCCACGCGCGTCCAGGTCTCCCACGAACAAGCCGGCGGCCCGCATCGGCCCGACGGTGTGCGAGCTGGATGGTCCGATACCGATCTTGAAAAGATCGAAAACGCTGATAGCCATAATATCCCTCGTTTACTGCCCCGTGTTGAGGCCATGTTTGGCTGTGAACCGGGAGCCTGCCCGGGAACGGGCACACTATGCAAGGCTCGATAGCATCGCCTGGGTGGAAATCCGGACTACTGCACCTCGTCGCCACTCCCCATCATGCGCACATCCGTGTCGATCGAGCGCAGGTGAAGATCCCGTTGCGGGAAGGGAATCTCGATGTCGTTCTCACGCAGGGCCGCTTCCATTGCCATGTTCAGGTCATGTGTCAACGGCATGCGGTGCAGGCGGTCCTCGACAAATGCACGCACCTCGAAATCCAGTGAGCTGTCGCCAAATCCCAGAAAAAAGACCCTGGGCCGGGGTTCCTTGAGCACCAGGGGATGGGAGGTAACCACTTTCATCAGTATGTCATGCGCCTTTTTTGTATCCGACCCGTAGGCGATCCCGATCGGGAGCACAATGCGGGTCGCCGTTTCGGAAAGAGTCCAGTTGATAACCGGCTCCACAACCAGTGCCTGATTGGGTATCACCAGCTCCTTGTTATCCCAGTCCAGAATGGTTGTGGCGCGAATCCGTATCCGGGATACGATACCACTCACTTCTCCGGCAGTAACGGTATCACCCACCCGGATCGGGCGTTCGAACAGGATGATCAAACCGGAGAAAAAGTTGGCGAATATCTCCTTCAGCCCGAAACCAAGACCGACTCCCATAGCAGCCACCAGCCACTGTATGTCCGACCAGCGCATTCCCAGAAGATGCATAATTATGAAAAAACCGGTCGCGTACAAGACGTAACGGGCAATGCTGATGATTGCATAGCGGTTACCGGCCTCCAGTGAGAACGGCTGTAGAATGGTGACCTCGAGCAGGCCGGGCAGGTTGCGTGCCCCGATGACGATAATGAGGATCAGGAACACAATAATGCCAATATCACTGAGGGTGATGGTAACGAGCTGTTCCCCGTCCGGTCCGCTGATCGTACGGGACCAGATGGCGAGTTTGTCGAGAAACCCGAATGCAGGAGTAATCTCAACCCAGGTCCACCACAAGCCGAACAGGATAAAGATACCAACCGCCAGTCGCAGCAGCTCACGGGTCTGAAGGTTGATTTCACGGACATCGATCTCTTCAATATCGCGCAGTTCAAGGCTCGCCTCACCCGCTGCCCCGGCGGCGGCCTTGTCTGCCATGGCATCGATTTCCTCCAGCTTCCTCGTCTGGGCCCGGGAAAAGGCAAGCCTGCGCTCGACAATGAGCAGCCAGCGCGCCAGCAGATTATAAGCCAGCACCGCAACGAGAATGATCTCCAGGGAATAGGTCAGTAACAGGAGCAACTGGATAGCGGTAAAGTAATATCCAACCAGTGACAGAACAACAAGCAGGAGGGGCACAGTGACAACGGCCAGGCTAACCAGTCTGCGGGTATGCCATCGCCAGCCAGCAGCGTGTTGCGTATCCAGTTCCTCCAGTGCCCGCTGGCGGGCGCTCAGAAGCCTCCAGACCAGTATGGTGATTGCCATGCCCAGTACCACAAAGGCAAGACGACCGAGTGCATTGCGATAAACCTCATCCGCCTGCCAATGGGTCATGGAAATCATGAAGACAGTCAGCACGGCAACCGGAACAAACCATCCCAGATTGCGGCGCAGGACGCGGTACGTGATGTGACGCCAGTGAAAGTGGCTTTCTGCCAGCCCTGATTTTACAAACAGGCATCTGATAAACCACAGTACAAATAGCGTATGGGAAGCAGCCTGAAGGCCAAAGCCCGCTGCATCCGAAAATCCGCCACCAAGGTCGGTAGCCAGCAGCCGTCCCGTGTAGTACAGGACCAGCGGCACAGGAAGGGCAAGCGCAAACGTGATAAACAATGCCTCCATTGTCAGCACGAACCGGTCCCGGGTTACCCGGCCGACGTCTTTCGCCATGGCAGTCAGCCTGGCGTACATCCGGGGCCGCATCCACAGCATTGTCCCCGCAAACAGGGTGACCAGCAGCGTCAGTACCGGATGAAACCGGATACTGGCAACCAGCTCCGACATTACCCCCTCCCACGCATCCACCGAAAGCAACCAGCGAATGGAGGTTACAATCCGTTGCAACCAGCTCAATCCCACTGGCGGACCGCTGGGTATCAGGAAAAGATTTTCGTTGAGTAAACCGGAGTATTGCCGGGTCTTTTCCAACAACTGTTTCTGTTCCAGTTCCAGATCACCGAGTGCCTTCAGATACCGGTAATAGGCGTCATCCAGTGTTCTGAGAAGGTCTCGCCGGCCCTCCAGCAAGGTGCGTAACTCCTGGTGGATGGGTACCCAGAATCCAGGGGGGCGATCGGGTTCATCCTGCATGGCGCCGACAATCAGTGCGTCGGCCCGCGCATCCAGATCGTCCAGATCCTGCAGGCTGTCCTCGACCTGAAAATGCTGCAATCGTGCGTCGGATGCATTGCGGAGCCGCTGCTTTACCCGATAACCGATCTGTTTGGTATCGGGCAGGCTGCGGCTTTCTGCCAGCAGGATTTCACCCAGCGCCTCATTGAGTCCTGCGATCCGCAGCTGGGTCGTGATGCGTGAGTAATTCTTGTCGAGCGCACTGAACTGCGCCTTTACGGTATCCCTGCGATTGATCGCCTGATCGGTTTCCTGGTTCAGATCTGTCAGGACCTGACTGAACTCGGCATTCACCCGTGCCGCACGCTGGATGACTGCGTGCTTTCCTACCGATTCCCGCTGCGCCTCATTGGCAAGCTCCCTCGCCTGCTGTACCTCGGCCTTGCGGCGGTTAATGATCAGCTCTCGCAGTGCCGAAACCACCGCCTCCGCGTCCAGAAGCTGTTGCTGGGCGAGTTCGCGTTCCGCAACCAGGAGGTCAAGCCGCACGGAACGACTCAGTCTTTCCAGTTGCAGCATCTTGATCCGGGTCGATAATTCCTGAACAGCGGCCTTGAGCGAGGTCAGCCGCGCCTTCGCAAGATCGCCATCGCCCCCTCCCCCGGAGGCCGCTGACAGATCTTTCCGCGCCTGCTCCAGTTTCTGCTTGCTGCCACTCAGTTCCTCTCGCAGATTTCCGGGCCGTTCCTTCTCGGCAGCGAGCCTGGCGTCAAACTTCGACAAACTGTCTCGCAGGTCGGATACCCTGGCTCTACGCTGGACAAGCTGCTGATCCAGTTCATCCAGGCTGTATGTTTCTGAATCGAGGTGCGCGAGTGGTTGTCTGGTTTCCTCCAGAATCCTGGCCAGTTCCTGTTCCAGTTGCGCGGCCCTGCCGGGCCCCGTCTCGATGACCGCCTTGTAGGATTCAGCGGTGGCGGCATCCTTCTTGGCAGACTTCAGGCGATTCAGCGTCGTCCAGTAATACCCGAGGACCTTGCCGGTGGCCTCGTCACCGCTGGATACCTTCTCGAGTTCGGTTATCCTCGCCTCGATATTTTCAATGCTCAGCCTGTCCGTTTCACCGGAGGGGGTATCAACGTTCTCACCAAAAGCAGATGAAAAAACCACACAATGTGTCAGTAACAGTAATATGAGTATTCGGTAATTCATCTGTATCAAGATTTCAGCACAGGATATGACGGGAATGGATCATCCGGGATCGATTCCGCTTCCAGCCCCGCTGCGGCCAGATTGTGGATTGTACTATAGCGGACACGCCGACCCGCAAATTGGCGCTTTCCTATTATTACAGATACTATAGATTTACAGGTACCAGGCATCCGGAGATAGACATGAAGTCATTCGTTTCAGGGCTGTCACTGGCAATTCTCTTCACCTGCACGAATTCCGCAACTGCCGGCGAGACAGGCGACACGACGACCGATGCACTGAAATGCGGTAACCATCTGGTCAATATCGGTGATACCGAATACCAGGTCATCGAACACTGCGGGGAACCGAGCTACCGGGAAGGTAACCGCTGGACGTACAATCAGGGAGCCGGGGCCCTGCTGAGAATACTGACCTTTGCTGATGGTACACTGCAATCCATCGTCCTCGGCAACCGCCAGTGAGTGTCACTCCGGCGCATTCCCGCTTCAGTGGCTGGATACAAATTTGCTGCGTGCCTTACCGCAACCCGTGCTCTTTTCTTTGCGCCCTTCCGCCTTATCGATTGAATGTACCTTCCAGAGGCGCTCCAGGGCAATCTTGGGAATAAAGATGTAGGGAGCAAAGACGATTCCTCCATAATCCAGGGCGGCCGATGCCGAGGGTACGGCCCGGATAGCCGGATCGGTCAGCGGCCCCTTGATGACGATGGGCGATGTGGTGGAGAACATCTTCTTTTTCTGCTTGGGCAACAGCACCAGATCAATGGTTTCGTCTCTCAGATTGATGTCACCCTTGCCATTCAGGATCATGGTGGGCCCGTCCAGAAATACCGTCTCGCTGGTTGCCAGGCCATCGTTAAGGTTGAAACTGGCAACCAAACAATCGATATGCCCGGTCCTTTCCCTGACCCTCGTACGGTAGGCCCAGCCCAGAATATCCAGCGTCAGCAGGTCCAGGTCGCTACGGGCAATTTCAGCGTTTTCCAGCATGATCCCGAATTCACCATTGAGACTGGATGCCATCTCATGTGCTGAGTGCCCCTCGCTGGTGAGATCAATCGCCAGGGAGAAATCGCCCTTGAGCGGTACCTTCGGGTTGATGTGTCGCCAGGCAGCCATGGCCGGCAGGTCGTCGCCAATAATTTCCAGCCGCATTCGGGGTGGGGTTCTCTTCTCGATCTCCGCCTCCACAGACAAGGTTGACTTGTCATACAGAAGCTTGAGCGGCTTGACCTTCAAATGGCCATCATTCAGGCCAATCAGGGCATGCATTTGACTGACCATGTAATGAGTGCCCTTGACTTCATCAACATCGAGGCGCAGGGCCAGTTCCACGGTCTCCAGGAAATCCAGGTCCAGGGGCTCCCGTCCGAACAGGGGCTCGTCCCTGTCACTGCCTTTTTTCGGTTGGTCATCCCGTTCCAGATCAATCCCGATATCCTCCGGGTGCAGAACCGGTACCGTAATCCTGCCACTGATCGTTGGCCGATTTCCATCCAGCCCCAGAAACAGATCCATCATGGAGCTGGTCTTGCCACTGGCCACGCTGCCGGTATACCGGATCTTGTCATGACGGCCGGTGAACCGGCCGTTTGATGACAGTGGCCCCAGATTCGACCATCGGGTGTCTGCAAATGCCGGGACACGCCGCAGACTGTCTGCCTGCATCTTCAAGCGTATGTTAATCTTGTTGAAAGCCGGGGAATCCTGTAGCCTGAGTTCTTCGATCCCCCCCTCGGCAGTCATCAAAAGTACCGGGGCCCTACCGGCTGATAGATCGATATTCCCGATCGTTAGCGCCTTCTGGCTTCCCTTGACGGTAAAGCTTCCTTTCAGTGGGCCGAGATCGGGTATCGGTCTTCCAGCCAGTGGCGTCAGATCCGAGGTACGCGGGCCTTCCAGGCGCATATCCAGGTTGAGCCCCTGAAAGGATTGCGGATTATCGATGGAAAACCGGTCGACTCTCCCCGTAGCGGAGATCTCCAGTAAACCGGGGCTTCCCAGCTTCAGGTTTCCCTTGCTCACACGCAGGGCATTCAATTTCCCGGACAAGCTGAAATCAGTATGGACGGAACCCAGCTCCGGCAGTTCCCGCTCCAGCAGAAGTCCCACCTCACGGGTTGTCTGCGAGGCAACACTGGCATCGATCTTCACCGATTCGATCAATTCTTCTATCTTTTCCGCATCCAGTGCCCCGAGATCAGCGCTCCCGCTGGCACTGATCGTGAGCCTGTCCGGGAGCCCGGCCTGCAGCTTCAGTTTGTCCAGTCGGGATTTGGCCATCTCGCCGCTGAAGTGCAGCTTTGCGGATACGGGACCGATCTCGGGCAGGGACAGACCCAGCGGCGCTGCAACCTGGCTCGTCTTCTTCGACTCGATCGTGATATCGAAGTCCAATCCGCTATCGGGGGTATCTTGATCAAACGAGGAGTTTTCTATCCGTCCGGTAAGCGTCACCCAGAGCGCATTACGACTGCCAAAGCGGATATCCATATCCTCCACGGACTGACTGCCATCGGCACCGATAATGCGCGCCTGGGCCTTTACCGCACCCATCTCCGGCAGATCACCACCGAGGGTTAGCCTGGCGGCGGCCGTGTCGGGGGCTGTCACCTGAATGATGATGTCGATACTGGTGAGCGGGTTACTGGCCTCCGGGTCCAGGCCGATCTTGCCCCGGTACGATTCTTCGAGACCATCCTGAGTGGAGCCCTGTAGTTCGAGATCCTCGATACGGTATTCTCCTCCATCACCACGCACCGTTCCCGCGATCTGCATCCAGTCATATTTCGGCCATTCCTCCGGAATCTTCCAGGCGATGACTTCCGGATCATCGATGACACCGGATACCCGGATCTCCATTCCATTGCCGGTCCACAGATCCGTAATTACCCCCTCCGCGCTGACCGTTACATCCTGCTCCCTGGATAAAGCGAGTTTCAGGTCGCGCAAACCGGGTGCATTGATATCCCCGTAGATCGTCCCCGCGCCCCTCAGCTTTCCCAGTTGAGGGGCCTCCATTCCAAAACGTTTCAGTATCGCCGCAAGATCATTCACATCGCCGGTGAAGGCAAGATTCAGCCCCTGCCCGGTCGATGGATCCCTGATATCACCGTTGACCGCCAGCACCAGGTCCTTGCTACTCAACATGACGGAGACGGGCCAGGGACGGCTGTCGTTATAAAACTCCCTGAAACCACCCAGTTTTCCCTCCAGCTCATGTGCCATACCATCGAAAATACCCCTGCCGAGGATACTCACAGGACCGCCGGTATAAACATCCCGGATCGTCAGCTCGTCCAGGATATACTGAATGGCCACATCATCCCGGCTCTGCTGATAGTTCAGCGTAACATTGTGCAGGTCGGCACGTTTGATAACGGGAATCAGGATGTCCGCATCAGACTCCGCCCTTTTGTCACGCTTCCAGGCATCCTGCACAAAACCGATTTCCATACCATCCACACTGAGTTGACTGATAACCAGCCGGCGCATCAGCAAGGGCCTCAGTTTCAGTTTCAAGACCAGTTTGTCAATCCGGATGCTGTGACTGCCGTCACTCGAGTCCAGCACCAGATCGCGAAGGGACACGGAGGGTGACAGGGACGGCTCGACATGAAAGGAACCATTGATCTCCAGGGTTTGATCGCTAAACAGGTCTACTGCCTCGACCAGCACTCTCTGGTAATCCTGATCATCGAATGACAGGATAATGACCGCAACCACGAGCGCCAGCAGGACGGTGAGGCCAAGCAGGCCCAGTGACAGGTATTTCAGAATACGGAGAGTCAAGGGATTGTTTTCTCCAGCTCATCCGCGAGTTTTTCCAGGCCATCGAGATCGAATGATTCTGCCAGGCGCGCGATTTCCACCGAATGGCGGGAACCATCCGGCAGTGACCCGGCTACCTCCTGCAGAGACATCACGTCCCCTATTGTCAGGGCATCACGAATCCTGGCCACGGTCTGCGCAGCCAGTTGCGGTGACAGGCTGACATCACAAGCGGGAGAGGCTGCGACGGGGGAGACACTGGAACCCAGTAACTGGATGGAATCGAATGCCTGTTTCAGTGACTCATCCAGCTTTTCCAGCAATGCCCCGGGTTCCGGCACCGGCCTGTTATCACCGGCGGACTTGATCAGCTCGTCAATTTCAGTCGCTACGTCCTTTACCACCGTTATCGAAAGGTTACCAGCCACGCCCTTGAGGTTATGAACCAGGCCATGCACGGACTTGAAATCCCCGATCTTCCATGCAGCCACTATCGCGCTGGCGATGTCCGCAAACTGATCCTGAAAGCCCTGCAACAGGCTGATATAGAGGGTCTGATTGTTGCCGATCCGGTGCATGCCCTCTTCCAGATCGAGTCCGGGCAGTGCGGATGGCAGGACCCGCTCATCCACCTGATTGGCAACCCCCGCTACCGTCCCTGCCCGCTTGTCCGTTTCATCACTCGTCCGGGAAGCCCGCTTTCGGGTCCGTTTGATCCATTTCCCCAGGATCGAAAACAGCTGATCGGGATCGACAGGCTTGCTGATGTAATCATTCATCCCTGCCTCCAGGCACTTTTCCCGGTCACCCTCCATGGCATGGGCAGTCATCGCAATGACAGGCAGGTAATCAAACCGGCTATCCTCACGAATCCTTTGTGTTGCTACATAGCCATCCATCTTCGGCATCTGCATGTCCATCAGTATCAGATCATAGCCCTTCCTTGCGGCCTCTACGGCATCCACCCCGTTATCGACGATGTCGATTTGTATTCCAGCCTGGGAGAGGATGCTTTCGGCCAGTTGCTGGTTTATGACATTATCTTCGGCCAGCAAAACCCTGGCACCGCTCAGATCACCGGTCTGGAACTGTTCTGCCGTGACCATCGGCTCTTCGCGCCGTTCTCCATCCACACGCCTGCCAAACACCTCCATGAAGGTATTGAACAGAATCGATTGCTGAACCGGTTTGGTCAGAAAGGCATGGATGCCAATCTGGTGCCCGATTTCACGCTCGTGCTCGCGACCAAAGGCCGTCACCATAACGATCGGCAAATCCGCAAGCGCGTGATCGGTACGAATCCTGCGGGCGGTTTCCAGACCATCCATTCCGGGCATTCTCCAGTCGATTACCAATAGCTGGAAAGGCTTTACCGTGCTCACGGCCCTTTGCAGGTATTCCAGGGCCTTTTCTCCGGAGGGCACTGCTTCAACTTCAAAACCGAATGCCCGCATCATCTCCACCAGCACCTCGCGGCTGCTGGCGTTATCATCGACAACCAGGGACTTGAGTCCGCGCAAATCCACACTCAAGCGGTATTCCGGTTCCGCCCTGTCGCTGGATCGCCTGAAAGGGAGTTCAAACCAGAACGTGGATCCAACGTCCGGTGTGCTTTCCACATGAATCTCCCCCCCCATGAGATGCACAAGCTGCCAGCTGATACTCAGGCCCAGACCTGTGCCTCCGTATTTCCGCGTTGTGGAGCCATCCGCCTGGGTAAAGGCAGAAAACAGATCCTCTACCTTGTCCCTGGGAATACCGATGCCGGTGTCAGTCACATTGAAGCGAAGGCGGACGGATCCGTTCCTCTCCTCCATACAGCGGACGCCGATATCAATCTCGCCCTGTTCCGTAAACTTCACCGCATTGCCGGTAAGATTGACCAGTACCTGTCTGAGTCGCAAGGGATCTCCCACAAGCGCGCTCGGTACTCCCTCATGTCTTGCGATAACCAGTTCAATCTCCTTGCGGGCCGCCTGTTCCGCAAAGAGATCGGCGATATCCTCCAGCACTTCCTGCAGCTGGAAGCCGGTTACATCGATATCCAGTTTTCCCGCCTCGATCTTGGAAAAATCGAGGATGTCGTTGATCAGGCCCAACAACGCCTTCGCGGAGGTATCGATCTTTCCCAGGTAGTCACGCTGTCTTGTTGTCAGATCGGTCTGCAGCGCCAGCGTGGTAAAGCCGATGATGCCGTTCATCGGTGTGCGGATCTCGTGTGACATATTGGCAAGAAACATGGACCGTGCCTGGGTGGCCTCCTCCGCATCCCTGCGGGCCTCAATCAGTGCCTCGCTCCGTTCCTTGATCTGGCCGGCCATGTGGTTGAAGGAATGGACCAGTTCCGTGAATTCCAGGCCGCCACCGACCACCTCCACGCGGCCTTCATAATCACCATCGGACAACTCATGCGCCCTGTTGACCAGTGCAACAATCGGGCGTTCGATACGCCGCGCAAATGCATAGGCGACCGCCGAGAGCAGGAGAAGCAGCAGGAACCACCAGACACCCTGCAGGAAAATGGTCCTTCGAACGCCGGCATAAACCTCGGCTTCATCGATCTCCGAGAGCAGTGCCCATCTGATATCACCGAAGTGGACCGGTTGCCAGACGGAAAATACCGGCTCCCCCCTGTAATCGACGATCATCCCCTTGCCAGTCTCGCCGTCCAGCGCCCTTCTCGAACCCTCGGTGTCTACCCGCCGTGTCAATATGGTGGATGATGATTCGAATCGTGAATCTGTGCGCATCAGTAAATCGGGTCCGGCAATATAGGTCTCGCCAGTGTTGCCCAGACCGGGACGCATGCTCATCAGCTGATTCAGGCCATCGACGGAGATGCGCATGATCAGCACACCGGTTACCTGGTCATTCTCCAGTATGGCAGTCGCCATACAGGCCGTTGGCATATCCGTCCAGGCATCATCACGTGCGAAGTCCTCGATCACGATCGCCCCCTCGATATCGGGCCAGTCCTTTTCCATTACCCTGCGGTAACACCGGCCGTCATTGCTGTCTGCATGGGGGCCATTGACGAGACTGGTAAACAGATCCGGCTCCATTTGCAGACTGTACATGACCAGCCCGTCACCGGCACGCACTATCATCACATCCGCGTAATCCAGAATTTCCTGCATGGTCTGAAAGGTGCCATCCAGGTACTCATGCGTCTCGTCATAGCGCAGCAGGGCGGAAGACTGGTCGATCTGATTCCCGCTCCCTGCCCGCAGGCGCTCCTGGCTCTCCCCCTCCCGGATCCGGTCACCGAGAGACGTGATTGCATCCGAGAGTGCTTCCGTGCCCTGTATGACGGTCATGGAGGTGGCCAGTCCGCGCAGGCCGTTCTTGATCCTGTCGATCTCTACCGTGATCCACTGCGCCTTGAGCTGGGCGGCAATCGTCAGCCGGTCATAGGTCAGCTCACGCTGTGTCTGAAGCACGGCCGGCAGTGCAATTGCCGCGGAAATCCCGATACCGATGGCTATAATGCCGCCCATGATCAGCAGGATCTGGTGGCGAAACCGCAGCTGGTTGAAGTGAAAGGACATAACCGGCTTGTTATGGCCGGGAGACAGGCTGGTTCAGTGTCATCGGGTACCTACAGCTAGCCCGGATTTCTCACCGCGGGGCGAGGTGATCGCGCAGGGATTTGGATTCACAAGCCATTTTCCGAAGAAGCGGAATACGCACTGTATTTCCGACGATGTACAGGGAAGTACGAGTGCCGCTAGTGGCAGGAGAAGGTGAGACCGGGAACCGGTCGAGACACTGGCCTGGGCCATGCCGTAAGCGGCCGGAGGAAAATGGCTTGTGGATTCAAAGAGCAAGCGAGGACTCGTCATCATGGCGAGAAATCCGGGCTAGATACCCGCAAGGCGCTGTACACGCTTCATCATTCGTGTCGAAAAGCGATCGAGTTGCTGAACGGCCCGGGCGATCTTGCTGGAACGCAACCAGTTGACCTGGATCATGCGCCGCTCTCCCTCGAATCTTCTGTGTCCGTGATAGGAATGGCCGGTACGCCGAAATGCAAGCAGCGTCCCGTATTCAGGCTTCACTTCGACGGCATAATCCTCGATATCGCTCTTCGAGCGCATCAGGCGCAAACAGGCTTCTTCATGCGTCCATTCCCGGTTCGGGTAGACCAGAACGGTGATTACCTTGCTCCAGTGATCGGTATGGATGTTACCATCGCTGGGTTCACAGTAATTGCGCACCGTAACCGTCTTTGGACAGGCACGCAGATCGATTCCGAATTTCCTGCCGATATGTTCGGCGAACTCCGCACTGTCCAGTTCGTCCAAGAGGGTCTGGAAGGCCTGTCCGTATTCCAGACCGTCCAGATCCAGATTGCCCGGCACCCGAATGGAGGGATAATCACTGATGACGGCATCCAGCGCCTCGGGTTTGAGAAACCAGGGAACGACTATATAGTCGAACGGCTCGCGATGCAGCGTCGCGGCATCCAGCGCTGCAAAATCAAGGAAAGACATTTCCGGCTCCCGAATTGGTGGTGTTGAAACATATCGATATTCAACATCAACAGTAAAAGAATCCTAGCAAATTCAGTCGGGTGAAGCGAGCACCGAAACAGGGCGCCTGGAATGGACGGACGCGCGGGTAGCATGCCTTCCCCCTGCGGTCTCCCAGCCACCTGGCACATCGGGCATCCGGAATGCGCTGGGACGGGGGTATCATCACACAAGCACCGAATGGGGTATTATGTATAAGGATTTCATACTGAACCCGGCGGGTGGCTGGCCATGCGGTCTCTTTTCAACAATCTGATACTCTACACGGTGATGTTGCTGGTGTTTTTCCTCCCGGAAAGGAAAAGGATCGCCATCGAGCGCTGGCTGAGAGGCTATGAAGAAGACCGCAAGCTGAAGAAGGCCGACTGGGTGCTTGCCTCCTGGGGCAAGAGCGGACGGACCTGGCTGCGTGTGATGCTCTCACGCGCCTACCAGCTCAAGTTTGGTATCGCCAGTCATCACCTGCTTGATTTCGACAATCTGAAGGAGATGAATCCGGGCATCCCCAGCGTTTTCTTCACGCATGGAAACTACCTGAAGGACTACACCGGGCACCGGGACACCAAGGTCGATTTTTACGGAAAGAAAATCGTGCTGCTGATTCGTGACCCGAGAGACGTTGCCGTTTCACAATTCTTTCAGTGGAAATTCCGTATGAAACCGGGCAAGAAAAAACTCAATAACTACCCTGCTCATGAGGAAGACATCTCCCTGTTCGATTTCGTCATGAATCCGGATGTAGGCGCACCCCATATTGTGGAATATTTCAATGGCTGGGCCCGGGATATGGACAATCTCGAGGACCTTATCCTGGTGCGTTACGAGGATATGCGTGCCGAGCCCGAAAAGGTGCTGGCGGAAATCCTTGCCTTCACGGGCACTCCCTGCACGGAGGAGGAAGTCCGGGAGGCCGTCGAGTTCGCCGCCTATGACAATATGAAAAAGCTGGAGACAAAAAAGGCATTCTGGTTCAGCGGCAAGCGTGTCGTACCGGGCGATCGAAACAACCCGGACTCCTACAAGGTACGGCGTGCAAAGGTGGGCGGATACCGTGATTACTTTGATGACCGGGAAGTCGCCGAGATCGACGCGGTCATGGACAGGCTGTCCCCCCTGTTCGGCTACGCAAAACAGGGAGCACAGGACACGGCCGCAAATGGCTAGCCCTGGATCAATCCCGTTATTCGCCTGACCACAATCGACAGATCATCGGGCACATCACCTGACGGCGGCCTGAGCGCATCACCGGCATAGCTTGCCAGACCCTCATTGACCAGCCTGTCGTGAAAGGCCGTGAAATCCCGTGTGTGGGTGATGATTCGCAGGCGATACAACAGCCTCGCCAACCCGCTACGCGGGGAATAACCGGCCGGATCCGGGGGGCGGAACAACCAGCTGGCGGCAGAACGTCGCCACTGGTCCACTGCCCCCAGCCGTCCCACCGAGAGTGGAAAGATGGCCAGGGGCTTGCGCAGACGGGCCACCTCCACCATCATGGAAATACTGTCACCGGTAACCACAAACCCGTCAGCCAGCCCCAACAATCCCAGGTATGGATTCTGCCCGGAATCGGCGGACCACTCGAACAACCGGGCGGCGGACGGCAGTCTTCCCCGAATTGTCTCCACTACAGCGGGGGGCGTTCGCCTGCTGGTGGTGATGTAGGGCGTACCGCCAGACTCGGACACAACCCTGTCGATCTCTCCAAGCAGCCGGTCTACGGCATGCCCGTCGAACACGTAGGGCCCGGTCGGTCCGCCCACCAGAAAGGCGATCAGTGGCCGGGGCAAATCCGCCAGCCGGGTTTCCCAGAATCCGGCTGCCGTGGCAACCGCCTCCTCGTCAACCCGTAGAAGTGGTAGTGAAATCGCCTGTACATTCTTCAGGGGTGGCAACTGGATCTCCGCACTGTGGATCACCAGATCGAAGGGATAAGGCATCCCGGAGGGCTTTCCGACCAATACGATCCGGGTGTGTCCGCCCGACTGTTCCCGTACCCACAAGGCAACATTGGCGGTACGACGGCCAATGGTGAGGATCAGATCAGGCCATGGCGGGCTCAGCTCATCTGATTTCGTAAGATCGACATGGTAGAGGGTTGCCCCGACCCTGGGCTTGCCAAAGACGAATGGTTCACGCATCGCGACATGCTTGCGAACACAGTTCCAGGGCAGCGCCTTCTCGATAATCTCTACCTGTGCGTTGTCACCCTTCTTGTCGCTGAGCACGACCCAGACCAGGGGTGATGAAGGCTGGGTTGTGTTCACGCTATTCAGACAGCAAGAGTGTCCTGCGGTTTCTGATCCGTCGGGACATAGCCGAAGGTTGGCGACAACCGCTCGACAAGCAGAGCCTCGATCTCGGCTACCTGTTCAGGTGTGAAGTAATCCCGGTATCCCCCGACCTTGCCCCGCCGTACCTTGAAGGTATTGGGATCATCCGGATTGCGCAGGTTCATTCCACCCCGTCTGAAAAATCCCTTGCTCTCGAGCTTGCGCAGATTATCGAATGAACCGAAGTCGACTGCCTCCTGTATCTCCTCGTCTGTGAAGGATTCCCCCATCACTTCGGTCACGATTTTCAGGGTCCGGTTGGTCTCACTGCGCAGGTCCTCATAACGAATGATTCTGGAATGCTCCAGCTGCTTCAGGTTTTTTTCCCAGGTATTCAGATAATCAATCAGAAAAGGCAAGCCTATATCGCTGTGCCGGACGAACTCCCACATCGAGATCGCATGACGGTCGATCGGGTGTTCAATGAAATGATTGATCAATTCCTGCTTGTGCGCGGACTGGCGCTTCGTGAACTGAAAGAACCAGGAGACCGAAATGTCGAGGGGATTACGGGCCAGCAGGATGATCGGCTTGTTGCGCAGCGGGTTATCGGGTGCACCGGCAGCCAGAACCTTGCCGACACTGCCCTCGTAGCTGTAATAGGCATTCGTGGCAGCCAGGCGGGGAATCGCCGGATTCTTGAGTGCGAGTTCATCCGAACCGATCAGTGAAGAGGCATCCAGACCATGACGCACCTGGTAGAGCCTGGCGATCATGACCTTGAGCCAGGTATTGCCACTTTTGGGATGACCGATGATCAGCATCCGTGCGCGACCCGCGATCGCGAGTTCCAGCTTGGATAACATACTCTTGCGCGCGGCCACCCGCCATGGCCGGGGCAAGGCAGCGGTCGGCGCCAGGATCGAGAATTTTTTTACGCCGTCAGGTACGCTGAACATGAGGGTCGGGATGTATGGTGTTACGCATTACTGCCGCCAGAGAAGCCAAAATTCTGCCTGAATCATCACACAAGTGCAATTCATTATTTTACTACTATACTTTAAATAGTATTTATATCTTACTGTTTTTATTATACCTAATAATGACCGATTGACAATCGATCCAGCAACCACAACCGTTCCGATTCCTTCTGGATCCCTCTTTACCCGGGAACCCGTGTATTCAGCTCCCCGGATTCAGCCAGTGAGCGAGGTCCCTGCCCAGCAGTCCGGACAGCTTGTGAACATCGTCTGCGAAATATTCTCTCAGTATCCCGAGCATCTCATCAGACAATTCCGCACGTTGCGCGGGTGGTCTGGTGTTGAATTTCTTGACTCTTTTACGGATTTTCTTCAGCTGTTCAAGCAGCCTGGTATTACTGAAATCGATATTCCGCATGAGCCAGGATGGGGGGTTCATGACGAACTGCTGCAGCCAGGCATACCGGTAATCCCGGGTCTCGCGCCGCTGTCTGAATGTTTCCTGTCCATCATCATCCAGACCGATGAAACCGAGAATGCGGGTGTAGGCCGCCCTCGGATCCCGAATCAGATCGTCGAATACGATCACCAGGCAACGCTCACGCCCGACAATCCCGAACAGATGCTCCAGTCGCTTACCCAACTGACCGATCTCTCCGTATTGCAGCATCAGCGGTTCCCGACACCGCTTCGGAATATCCAGCCCTGCAGCCCGGCGGCCCTGAAGCGACCAGGCACGCGCGAAGTCCCGCTCATTTTCATCGAGTTGGTACAGCAGGCGGTTATGGTAGGAAACCAGTAAATCAACCGGGTTCCTGACCGATACGATGAATCGCGCCCGGGGATCAAACCGCAGGATCTGCCGGATCGCTTCCGGGAAGTAGAGGTAGGATATTGAACCGTCACCGATTGCCTCATGCTCAACGGAGAGTCCCCTGTGGTAAAGCCCCAGGTACCTGCTGCGTACCTGTTCATCGCTCAATGCCCCCGGCAGTTCCAGGAAATAATGTGGTTCCTTGGGTTTGGAAAAGCTGATCCCGGGATGGCGGGCGAGCATCTTGCACAGTGCCGTGGTACCACAACGAGGTGCACCGATAACGAAAAACCCCGGTGGAAAGTCGATCTTGCCTGCCGAACCGGCCGCAAAAGAGCGATCTTCCTGCCCGAACCCGATCACATTGCCCATGTGCCGGGGTATGGCGTCCCTGGCCCCTGACTTTCCAGCCTTCCCAGTAACATGCATCATCTGCTTGTTCACAACGTAATCCAGCTAATTTCCGGGGTAATCCCTCTACCTTGCGCAGTAAGGTTCATCCGGTGCTAGCCCGCTTTTCTCACCACGATGCGGATCTCCATCGAAGGCGGGCATTTTTTCGCAGGACAAGGCGCACTGAGTATCGTGATACCTGTTATACGTAAGCGTACCTGCAATGCGGTCATGGGGGAAAATGGCCCCGTCCCGACGGCTTGCCTCTCAAATGAGACCATACGGCGTTGCGCATCGCTCATCTGGAATCAACAAACCACGCTCTGCGCGCCTGGTCTGGTCTCATTGGAGGGGCAACGCTGGGCATCTGCATCGTGTTAACAGGCCCTGACTCTATTTCCAGTCTTCTCTGGGAATATACTTTGGCCAGCGGCGCTTGGTGCATACCCATTGACCCGGTCTCTCCCGTATCCAGGATTCGAAGAGTGTATTGAGATCCCGCGTCATCTGCAGTGCCCTGTCATTAACATCTGTCAGCGATTCATCCGGTTTCAACGGCTCATACAGTGTGAAGCGAAAGCGGCCCCCCGAGAGCCGCTCGATTCGTGCCGGAACCAGATCATATCCGAATCGCAGCGCCAGTTTTGCGGGATTGGTGGTTGCCTGCATCTCCAGTCCGAAAAAGGGCACCGGTTCACCGTTATCAAATCGCTGATCGACGAGCAACCCCAGAGAACGTCCTGCGGAGAGTTCCCGTAACAGCGGCCGCATACCCTCCTCCCGGCTGATCAGACTACATTTCATGGCACGTCGCTGACGATATAACAGACGGTCGATCCAGCGGTTTTTTATCGGTGTATAGACCACCGATATGGGTACGCCCATCTGACTGGCCACGCCGGCCTGTATCTCCCAGTTGGCGAGGTGGGCCCCAACGAAGATCGCGGACCGTGTTCCATTCCGGTATGCATCCAGATTGCATTGGATATCAGTCTCTATCCTTTTGCCTTCCCTGTTCCTGCTGATCGCGCGGAGATGCGGATATTCCGCCAGAACCGAACCGATGTTGCCCCATATATCCACAATAATGCTGCGGATCTCCTCCGGTGACTTTTCCGGGAAGGCAAGGCCAAGGTTGTATTTGATAACCGCTGTCTTGTCGAGGCGGGGACCTGCGAGACGCATGACACGATTACCGGCTGCGGATGCCCATGATGTGGGCAAAACGGCACTCAACAGCAAAATCAGGCCATAGAACACCGCCTCTATCGCTTGCGAGATCCCGTGCATCACGGGAGATCGCCCGATACGCTTGCGCAAGCGCTTGGACTTGACAAGAAACAGGTCTGACATCCCTCCTCTCCGGCTCAGCCTGTCCCGGTTGCTGTACAGATACCCTGACAGCACCCTGATCGTTCATGAAATGAAGCGGTTGGGCACATCACTTGATCGCATTATCGGATTCGTATAACCGCATTATCATATTCATAGATTAGCGGGGCCTCGTGATTGGCGGATTCCACGGCATCCGGTCCTGGACTGATTCCAGATCTGCCCGCTCCTCATTTCCCGTAATTTCGTGATAGAATTGGACATTATATTTCCGGTATGGCTGAATTCAACGGTGGCCGTGATCTGCAGATATCCCGATCATCATGACGAGGAACAGGCAACATGAAATATAGCGTATATATCCAGGCCAACGACAAACAGTGGCTCGGCGCACTGGTGGCGAGATATGCGCTGGAACGCAATTCAGCGCACTCAGACAAATTCGATATCCATATTATGCACTATGACGATTATCCCTACCTCAACAAGCGGGTGGGTGATATCTACCTGCGTGACGGTGGCAAGCGCAAATGGGTACGGGATGATCTGCAATCATTTACCCCGCTTCGTTTTGCGCCACCGCAGTTGATGAACTACGAAGGGCGTGCCCTGGTTATCGACCCCGACGTGTTCGCTGTCGCCGATGCCTGGGACCTGCTCAGCAGGGACATGGAAGGCAATGCAATCCTGTGCAGGCCGAAATCGGGTACCAAGGGCAAAAAGGGTTGCCTCGCAACCAGTGTCATGTTGCTGGACTGCGCACAGCTCAAGCACTGGCGGTATGAAGAACAGTTTAACGAGATGTTTGAATTCAAGCGGGATTACATGGGCTGGGTATGCCTGAAGTACGAAGACCGGGACAAGATCGGTCTGTTCGAACTCGCGTGGAACGACTTCGACCATCTCGATGAAAATACCAAAATGCTGCACAACACAAAGCGCAAGACACAACCCTGGAAGACAGGGCTGCCGGTGGATTTCCGTCCCGCCGATGCCTTCCAGTTGTTTCCGCCAAAACACTGGATCCGCCGCGCACGCCGCGCCCTGTTCGGTGACTATGGGTTTACCGGCAACTACAAGCCACACCCCGACCCCAATCAGGAGCGTTTCTTCTTTGGCCTGGTACGCGAGTGCCTGGACAAGGGAATCATCAGCGAGGATCTATTGCGCGACGAAATGAAAAAGAACCACCTGCGGCACGATGCACTGGAACTCGTAGCGCATACTTCACCGCTGGCTGCCTGAGTCACAGAGACCAGGATCCTTTAACCGTCAGTCGATCAATCCGGATTGCGGGGGCAACGCCGTAACGCGATCCTCCTGCGTGCGCCTGATCTATTCCCACCTGCGGGCTCTGCTTGTGTGCCCGGTGACAAGTTACTCGCGCAGTGATAGCTTTCATATGCTACCTACCCCGCTCTTACTAATCAGGGTCTTCGCCAAATTGGGTGGGTCTTGCTTATAAGTGTGGCAAAATATGGCTCTCGCCAAGTCGCCAGGCACGCAAAGAGGTGCTTGTGTATTGCGTGCCTAAGCGATTGGTTAGCAGGCTGATATCATTCATCCCTGGCGCACTTTGCGCCTCTGCGAGAGACACTATGACTTTGGTTTACCCAGCCGATTCGGGGAAGAGCCACAAATCAATCAGCATCCCCGCTTGCAGAGCCATAGCCGAAGTAGGGTGAGAGCGTGTTATCGACCAGGGCATCGATCTGCTCCACCTGACTGTCATCGAAGTAATCCCGATACCCACCCACCTTGGCGCGGCGTACCTTGTAGGTATTCGGATTGTCCCGGTCCTTGGGAACCATCCGACCACCACTTAACCAGAACACCTGCTTTTGCTCCATCTTTTTCATGTTCTCATAGGATCCGAATTCAACCGCCTCGGCAATCTGGTCTTTCGTGGCCGGTGTATCCAGAAACTCGAGCAATGCCTCCATGGTGCCGGCGGGGTTGGAACGCAAGTCTTCATAGCGCACCAGCATGAAACCCTTCAGCTTCGGCGCCTCACGGGCCCAGAGGTTCATGAAGGCAATAATCTTCGGCAAGCCGGCATCGGGATCCATCACGAAATCGAATACCGACACATCCCTGCCCTCCTCCGGATACCGGTTCAGGAGCTTCTTGTTGGGCTTCATCCGGTATTGCCACTGAAAGAACTGGGATACAGCCACATCACGCGGATCCCGGGCCAGCAGCGCAACCTTTTTGTCGTAAAAGTCGACCTTTGAATCACGGTGACCGGTATAGTCCTTGATGTAATTGTCATGGGTGAAAAAAATACGGGGAACCGAACGGTTCATGTGATGGTAATTATCGAAGCCCATGAGATAGCGCTCCGGCAGGCCATGCATCAACTGGTACACTCGCGACAGCATGACCCGTAGCCAGGTGCGGCCGCTTTTCCCGAAGGAAACGATGACAATATCCGTAAGGTTCAGCTTGCGGACATCCTCCATGCCGCGCAGCCAGCGCTCGACCTCCATCTTGCGCTCTTCGGTGGAGAAAAACATCAGCATACGGGCTCCCTTGCGGGAGGTCTTTTTCCAGACGGTGCGGCATAATTGCCGGCCGGCGTGAACGATATGAGGCATGATCTATTTCCCGGTCCTCAAACCGCGGTGATCGTGAAACCCGGGACGTGGCTCATCCATGAAAAGCTGCATGCGGTTTCACGCCACGGTTTCACTGCCACTTTGGCAGGTGCCTACCAGTCAGGCCTGTTGAACATTGGTTGCGCCTTGCCGGTTGGCGGTGGTCCCGGCAGGTCGTCCGGTACCGTCTCGGGGATCAATCCACCCCAGTCGGTGCGGTCCCGCATCTGCTCCTGGCGTTCCTGGGGAAGGATGTCGTTGCCGGCACGTATCTGCCAGCCACCACCCAGTGCCTTGTAGGTTGCCACCAGATTCAGCACGATTTCACCACGGACATTGGTATAGCGGTCCTGGGCAGACAGCAGGGACTGCTGGGTATCGAGCACCCGCTGATAATCAACCGCACCGTCCCGGTACTGGATCAGGGCCAGGTGCACAGAACGTTCGGCGGCCTTGACGCTATCGACAAGCAGAACGGCCTGTGCATTGGTACCGGTGAATCCGGCCAGTCCGTCTTCCACCTCGCGGAGCGCCTCGAGAACGGTATTCTGGTAGTTGACCAGTGCCTCTTCGAGCCTTGCATCCTGGACGCGGACATTGTTTTTCAGCCGCCCGTAATTCAGAATCGGCCAGGCAAAGGAAGGGCCGACACTGTAGCCGAAGCTGTCCGACTCGAACAGGTCATCCAGATCGCTCTCGTTCGTGTCACTGCTCAGAAAACCGATGGAACCGACCAGGCTGAACCGTGGATACAGTTCCGTCACCGCAACACCCACGGCTGCACTCTGGGAAGCCGCCTGCAGTTCAGCCTGCCTGATATCCGGTCGGCGACGCAACAGGTCGGCCGGTATTCCCACGGCGATCTCGGCCGGCGGACTGGGAATGCCCTTTTCCCCCTGCAGCAGGCTGGACAAGTCCCCCGGCGGCATGCCCAGCAGAATGCTCAAGGCATTCATGGCCTGGTGCAGCTGGGTTTCAAGTTCAGGGATCTGCGCCTCGGTACTGCGCAGCAGGGTCAGGGCCTGGGAGGGATCCAGTTCACTGACTGCGCCATTGCGAAACTTTACATCGGCAATCTGGTAGCTGCGCTCCTGGGTCTTTGCATTATCACGCGCAATCGCCACCCGCTCTTCGAGGGTTCGGATCACCACATAGATCCGGGCGACCTCGGCGGTCACCGAGACCAGTGCGTCATCATAGCTTGCGATCTGCGAACCCAGGTTGGCGCTGGCGGATTCCACGCCGCGCCGGAACCGGCCCCAGAAATCCAGTTCCCAGGAGGCATCAAAACCGGCGTTCACCTGCCAGTACTTGTCATCCAGAGCCGGATTGAAGTTGGGCTGGTTCTCGCTGAGCTTATCCCTTGTCAGCGCACCGGCTGCCTGCTGGAACTGCGGGAACTGCTGGCCGATAGCGATGCCAAGCTGGGCCCTGGCCTGCAGTATTCGCAATCCCGAGATCTGCAACGGCAGATTCTGCTGGTAGGCTATGTCGACCAGATCATCCAGTACGGGATCATTGAGCGCCGTCCACCAGTCATGGTTGAATTCGGCATCCTTCTGGATCCTGGCCGCGTCTTGTGCCTTCCATTCTTCTGCAATCGCCGCCTCGGGAGTCTGGAAGTCAGGACCCAGTGTGGTACAGCCGCCCGCAGAGAGCAAAATACCGGCCAAACAGGCACCTGCCAGCCTTTCCCTTGATCTTCTCATAGACTACTCCGATCTGACACTTTGTATATATCCAGCCCGAACACGGCCGACCCGGTAGCGGAATCCAGCTGAGGATTATAAACGCCGGCGCCCATTCCATAAATCCCCATAGGGAGAGTGCTCCCGTAGAGTAAGAAAAGCATTCACTCAGCCTCTGCCAAAAACACGCTTGACCTCGGGCCTGAACAGGTAGTAGACAATCACCAGGGCGACCAGCAGGTGCGCAAGGACCTGCCAATTCTTCGCCTGTTCGCTGATCAGTGAACCCAGGTCACCGATAATATTGATGATCAACAGGACAAGCATGGTTATCCATGCCCATTTCTTAAGCCGGAACAAACCATAGGCAAGCACGATGCAAAGCAGGCCGGCCACAATCGCAACGCCACCGATGATCGAGACGATATCCTGGTCCAGGCTGAGTTCAGGGTATTGAGAAACCGACTCGAGCACCCCGGAAGGGAACAATACCGATCCCAGCCCCGCCGCCAGCAGCAATACGCCAAAGACCAGCTGCAGGACGGCAAGTATGGTAATGCCAAGAGGCCTCTCCATTACCGTTCGCCTTCATTGATTCTTTCCATCATCCCGGCACAGTCGCTTTCACTGCTCATCCACTTCATATCCTCTTCCTCTGCCAGACTGGTTCCCTCACGAATCTTTCGCACCGCATCGGCGATCAATGCATCGGCCTGATCCGGGGACAACATGCCTGCATCCCTCGCGCTGGTAACGGCCATGCACACACCGGCCTGTGAACCCACGACCAGGCCGGTGGCTGCGCCGAGCCCGCTGCCATATCCAAGCGCCAGAACACCACCGATCATACCGCCGATCAGCAGGCAAATCCCGGCGATCAAGAAGACGATCCATCCTTTCATTCCATCTCTCCCGTACCGAATTATATCGAGCGGCTTGCTGCCTGAAGCGATGCCGTTCCAGCGTTCAGCCGGCCAGCAGACAGCTGGTTATATACGCCGATGCAGAACATACCCGGAACCAGCGGGAAGATTGTAAATACCCGGTCCGATCATCCCGGGCCATCGGTTTCTCACCCTTGATAGGGTCAGACAGTCGCACATGGCTACCGCTTCATTTATTTCGCCGGGGGTTGCCCGTATGTACCTGGTACCAACCGCTCATCCACATCCACCAGTAACTGCGTATTGGACAGCGGCTGGTGAGTCTGTTGCTCATCATCCAGCGGCAGCGAGACCTCGTTGGCAACCCACCAGGCACGTGCATCTTCCCTCGTCCAAAGGCCATTGTCGCGACACTGTGACATCAGTTCCACCAGTTCGCCGGCACTGGCGGGCCTCCGCCCTGGATCCTTGTCCAGACACTGCAGGATGATCCTCTCCAGATCCTCGGGTACGGGCTGGCGGGTACGTTGCGACGGCGGGACCGGCGCATCATGCAGATGACTGGCACAGATCTGGACCGCACTGTCGCCATCGAACACGTTATGTCCCGTCAGCAGGAAATAGCCGACGGCGCCGAGTGCATAGAGGTCACTTTGCGGACTCGCCAGACCCGGCGTGCTGATAATCTCCGGGGCCATGTACAAAGGTGTGCCAACCAGGGTATTGACCTGGGTAAGGGCGGGATCTTTCTCGCTGAGTTCCTTGACCAGCCCGAAGTCCAGCACCTTGATCACATCGTACATCCCGCCCCTTTCACACAGCATGATATTGGATGGCTTGATATCCCTGTGTATCAGGTTCTTTTCATGCGCCTCGTTCAGGGAGAAGCACACCTGTTGCAGGATATGGATAATCCTTGCCGCTGGCTGGGGGCCATTGACCTGAACCAGGCTTTCCAGATTGATGCCGGTGAGATATTCCATGACATAATACAGGGTTCCATCCGGGCTCTGTCCGTAGTCGTAGACCGCAACCGTGTTCGGATTCGCCAGCCCACTCATGATCTGGACCTCATGCTCGAACCGGGCCTTGGCAGTCTCGCTGCGTGCATATTCCGGATGCATCAGCTTGACGGCAGTGGGTCGGCGCAGAAGGGCGTGCCGGGCACGGTATACTGCGCCATTTCCGCCATCACCAATCTTGTAGACCAGCTTGTACTGACCGAGTGTGCGTTCGATCTGCGAGACGGCATTGCGCAGGTTACGGCGCATGGAACGTACCGCACCCAGAATCATCATGGCAGCTATCAGTATTCCCAGCCCCATGACACCGGCAACCGCGAGATTGCGTGTTCGGTTGATACCGGAAAGAAAATCGGCCTCGGGTACAAGTACCGCTTCCCAGACCCGCTGATCAGCGCCGATATCATAGGACTTGAAACCGGCCCACCAGCCTTCGTGGTTGCTGGTAAAGGGAAAGATATTGGTAGTCCGCTCGAGCTTCTCCCATTCGGCGAAGCCATCATCCAGGACCGGGTGATTGAGATCGGCAACCGGTGCCAGGAGGCCACTGTTGATGGCTCGTTCATCCTGAAACCGTTCATCCGGTGGCAGGCCGACCAGGCGTTTGTCGTCGGATACGACCAGTGCCATGCCATTCTCGCTTGGACGCAGATCCATAGTATAGCGGGAAATATCGGCTAGCAGGACATCGTAGGAGAAGACCGTAATATCACCGCTCTCCGGGTGTTCCCCCTTGACGGATACCGTTATCCCGGGTTTTTTATTCGTGTAAAAGGTATAGGGTTCGGTCCAGTGCACCACCCCGGGAGCAGACTCCAGGGCACCGGTAAACCAGGGCCGATGGATTGGATCGAAGTCCGTGTGCCGCGTCCAGCTCTCGATCAGTTTTCCTTTTTTCCAGCGTTTCCATTGCGCATTCCGGTTATCGCCTTCCTCGACCAGGCGTGTCAGGTATTCTCCATTATCCCGGGTCAGCCTGAAGTGATTGTTCCCCTCAAGATCACTCATGGTAAAACCGGTTACCTGAGGGTACTGATCCATGAACGGGGACAGGCGTCTTACCAGGATCTCCTCGATATCACGTTCGCCGGCATCCAGGGAGTGCAGGCGGCGACTGGTCATCAGCAGGCTCTTTTCCAGCGGTCGGAAGAAGTGGCTCAGCTGCTGCTCGGTGGCAAAACTGCTTTTGTCAATCAGTTTGCGGGAAAGCGTGTCAACTATGCGTGCATCGAAGTACAGCATGATGGACATGCCAAGACCGATAATGAGCAGGGTCAGCAGGGCAAGATTCCGCAGCAGACTGCGCTGTTGCTGACCGACACCGGTATCAATGCCATAGGTCGTGGCCGGGTTTTTCATGATGCTGTATTGTGGTTTCGGGTCATATTGACAGATCTCTCCTGCCTGGAACGGATTGGTTACCGTGGTTCAGCCTATTCCCTTTCACGACCGGTAACACGAAGAATACCTGTCCCGTGTTGTATCACAGGCGCTCATTCCTTTCTGTTACCGGCCAGGAAGATATCGGAATCCTGTGCCTCGTGCTGCCGCGTCCGCAGGGTGGGCGCCGCCTTCCTCAGTTCCGTCGCCATCTCCTGGATGGGACGGTTGGACTTCGGCGCCGCCTGTCCCGATGCGATATGAGGCCACAGGGCGGTACGAAGCGCCGGTGGCAACAGGTTGTCCAGGTATTCGAGCGCCGTTCCGCTCAAGGCACGGTTCCCGCTGCCAAGCGCCTGGTAGCAAAGCTCGAATACATCCGGACCATAGACCAGTCCCAGCAGATTGAACACATGAGAGAGCGGGTCATGGCCACCCGTCCGCCCGGTATCTGTCCCGCTGGTTTCGCGATCCGGCTCGTGCTGACCCATGGCACCGACTTCCCGTTCCACGATCTTCATCAGGATTTCCTTGGGAATACGCAGCTGCGGGTGATTCTCGCTGATCTTCCGCAGTGCCTGCCCGCAGCGATAGCGTACATCCCGGTCCGTATCGGCAAGCCCCTCCAGCAGTCCATCGACTGCACGCTGATTATCGGCCTGACTCAGGACCAGGGGAAGACGGCGCCGGATCACCGCATTTTGACGATGATCCAGCAGGGCATCCACCAGCTGCCCGGTTGCCGTGGACACCTGGGGTCGAATGGAACGGAACACATCACGCAACACGCGTTGCTCGGCGAGCAACGGGATGACGTGGGGCAGCAGCGCAGGGGTCAGGGCCTGACCGATCAATACCCTGCTGATACGTGAGGGATCCTGGCTGCGCAAATCCACAATGGCCTGGACCGTCGGATCGCCGCTCTCGGCCGGTGGTACCGGCTGACCGGGGTTCGCTGCCGGCTGTTCCCCCTGGCGCGACAGACTGATCTCCCTGAGCAGGGTATCCCGCTCCAGCGCTGTCTGTGTCAGGGCAATCGTATGCCGGGTGGTGGCATCCATCACCTTGATATCATCGGCCTGCAATGTCCCGTTGCGCAGATTTTCCGCCAGTTGCTGCACATAACCCTGGTGCAGCATGTAGATGACGAACAGGGTAAGGGCCGCCAGCAGGATGCTGGTGATCAGCAGGATATTTCCGGTTGCGACGGGCACCAGCAGAATCACCATGACGAGCAGGCTGCCGATCATCTCGCCGGTGCGTTCCACCCCGACATCGATCAGGATCTTGCTGGTGCGCTTTTCCGCTGCCGGAACCGGTGTATAAACCGCCTCGGAGCCCGCGCGGAAAAACGAGTTAACCAACAGACTGGTACCACCGCGCAGCAGGGCCACGGTAATCAGTTGTCTGATTGCGATGGCAAACAAACCACCGGCCATAACCACCAGCGGGAGAACGGCCATGGTCCCGCCGATACCGAATCTGCGCAAGGCCTTGTCCCCGACCAGACCCTGCAGTAAAAATCCGCCGAGGCCCACCGCCATGTAAAAATAGGAGAAAAAATTGATCAGCTGGTCATCCGACAGGGTGCTCGCGGCCATGGACTTCATCAGGTAGTCGAGCAGGGCCACGATAATCGCGATCAATACCACCACGATAGCCATGCGCCGGATGAGCGTATTGTTCTTGAGTGGCGCCAGGATGAAACCCACTGCCTTGCCCTGCTGTGCATGCCGTTGCTCACCCCGGGTCACAACCGCCAGCGTCAGGGCACAGAACAGGTGCATGATTCCCAGCATCATCAGGACGGCATGCAAATCGCTCGCACCGGCAACCGTCTTCGCCGCCAGCCCCCCCAGCAACCCGCCGAGGGTGGCTGCGGCTGCGAGACGCGCGATCTTTCGTTTCGCCGTGTAGGGATCGAAACGCTCATTGATCACCGACCAGAATCCACTGATCAGAATGGCTCCCAGAACCGTGACATGCAGATACAAAACGATGGCAATGGCACTGGGCAGATAATCCATGAGCAGCCATTCGATGCTGAACAGGATACCGCTCGTCATAAAAATACGCGGCACCAGCCATGCCGGACCCAGGCGAGTCATCAATCGCGACATGGACAATACCGCCACCACCGAAAGAAAGGCACTGACCATCATCATTCGCGGCAGCAGTTCAACGTTGAACAGGGTGAGAAACAGGGCATCCCGCGTGGCCTTCCCGGCCACGTGATGGGCGATCATCACGGTCGCGGTGAGAATGGCGGCAATGGTTACCGTGGTGGTATCGGATCGGTTCTTTTCCATCTGCGATCTGGATTTTCAGGACTTTTTCAGGATTGGGATCCACCGGAATCAACAGGCATTGTAAGTGACTTTCCATTCAATTGACATTCGTATGACACGCCACCCTGCCACTCCAGGCCGTTGCGAGAATTACCTTATCAAGCAGCAGGCAGCGGATCCCGTCGCGATTGCCTGTCAACACCACTCGCACCGCGAGCGACCGTGTTATCCCGTCCGGATCCCGAACAATGTCCTGTTTTCGTGTCGAATTCGGGAGATTACCTCGCCCCGTGCGCGGGGACCGGAAATCAGGGACTGCACAGCTAGGCCCGGGGCACTATCCCGATTGACTTTTCCGGCACGACGCTTCACCCTTCCTTCCTGTGGGAAATCGGAAACGGAACAACTGAAACGAGTTTCCGGAACGCTCAACCAGAGAATCGCAGGAATCCCTTCCATGTATCCTAAAATACCCGTTTTGACTGCCCTGCTGGCATTGCTCGTCACCATTCATTCACCTGATACTTCAGCACTTGCCCCGGATCAGGCAAGGGAATATATCGTTGAAATGAAGACGGCGCCACGCGGACCCTTCACCCGCATCCGCTGGTACTGCAATGATGGCGCGGTCCTGCCGCCCAAGGCCTTTGCCTGTGCAGAACGCGGCGGGGGTATCCAGCATGGCGAGTGGAGCGACAAAACGAAACAACTGCGGGATCACGGCTACCTGATTGCAAATTTTCTCGCAGGAGTGGATGCCGGGGCACTGGTACAACAGGCGGATTTCCCTCAACTCTACAATCAACTGCTACTGGAACAGTTCCTGATTCGACAGGACGACGGCTGGATCCTGCGCAAGGCCCGCTATTACCGGGGTGCATACCAGGTTGAGGACGAGGCGCAGGGAGCGCGGGAACTGCTGCACGCCCTTCTCGCCGACGATGACTGGGTAGAACACCGATTCCTCCCGCTGCGCGCCGGGGCCCGGCTATTACCCTGGAAGGCAGACAGCGCCTCCATCGCCGGTGTGCGCCAGGACTCATCGGCACTTGCCGATCTGGACTCCGGCTTCATGCCGCTCAAGAACAAGATCCACAACCGGCCGGATGCAGAGGATGCGGCAAGGGTGCGGGAGTACTCGGCGAGTGTACAGGACAAAAAGCTGGAAGAACGCTTTATCGCCCTGGCCGATGCCATCGACGCCATCTACCAGGCAGATCGCCTGAATGAGACGGCCCGGGAGTTGCAGAAGAGGCTCCCGGCGGACGAGGTACTGGCCGGTTTCCTGGAAACATCGTTGCAACAGCTCGCCGACCCGGATCCGCTGGTCCGCTACGGAACCAGTGCACAGATACTCGCCAAGCTCAGAGACCGGATGCCGGCCCTGAAGGATGTCGATACCCGCTTTGCCGCACTGCAGCTCAGCCTGGAGGTAGAACTGGCCAACTATCGCGCCTCGACCGAGCTGATAGAAAAGGTGAACCGGCAAACCAGGGCAGCGGACGTGGAATGGATGGGCTACGGGTTGCAGGCCCTCTACGGAGTGGGCCTGATCTCTGCACGTCAGCTGGAGGCAACGCTGAAGTCGCTCGAACCATTGCATGGCAGGCAGATCAAGGCCGGCGACTACAAGCGGGAACTGGATTACCTGGCCCATGTACCGGCCTGGGGCAGCCGCTGGTTGATGTTCTATTTCGGCGAGACCCTGGACCACTGGCGTGCGATTGAGCCGGAAGTCGACCTTTTCCCCCAGGACCAGTTGCGGGGCAGCCCCCTGCTGTTCTACTCCCGGGTACTGGATGTACTGCTCGTCGATGCCAACCGCCTGTTTGGCGTCCGTCACAGCCTGTTCGGTGAAGATCTTGGCAGCGGGCTGCGGGCCCTCAATCCGGGACTGGCACGCGGTGTGCTGCGGGAACCCCCCGGAGAGGGTGAGGAATACGACGCGGAGGGTATATACCTGCTGCCACACACCACCGCCGAGCTACCCCCGGTTGCGGGCATACTGACCGCCGGCGAAGGTAATCCCCTCTCCCATGTCCAGCTGCTGGCCCGAAATCTCGGCATCCCCAATGTGGCCGTGGATGAACACCTCATCGAAACCGTCCGGAAACAGACTGGCAAAACGGTTATCCTGGCGGTCAGTCCCGGGGGAATTATCGAACTGGAGGAGGACCATGGCCAGCTGGACAAGGTCTTTGATGATGGTGGCGATGCAGATCAACAGGCGCTGATTCGCCCGGATCTGGAGAAACTGAATCTGGAAGAGACCCGTATACTGAGCCTGGATGAACTGCGCGCCAGCGACTCCGGCCGGGTGGTCGGTCCGAAGGCGGCCAAATTGGGAGAACTCCACCACCATTATCCCCAGTCAGTGACGCAAGGCGTGGCCATCCCCTTCGGTATCTTCCGCCAGATGCTGGACCAGCCCATGCCAGGGGAGAAAGGAACGGTATTTGAATGGATGACGGCTGAATACGACCGTCTCGGCAAGCTGCCGGAAGGTTCGAAACAGCGTGCGGAGGAAACCGAGTCATTCCGTGCCAGCCTGCAGGACTGGGTTATGAATGCAGATCCGGGTGATGATTTTCGCCAGCGCCTGCGGAGCAGAATGACCGAGGTCTTCGGAAAGGACGGCAGCTACGGGGTATTTATCCGCAGTGATACCAATGTGGAGGACCTGCCGGGCTTTACCGGAGCGGGCCTGAATCTGACCCTGCCCAATGTGGTGGGATTCGACAAGGTGGCAGAGGGCATACCGCGCGTGTGGGCCTCCCCGTTCAGCAAGCGTGCCTTTGCCTGGCGCCAGTCACACATGGACGACCCGGAGAACGTTTACCCGGCAGTACTGCTGCTGCAGAGTGTGCCATCTGAAAAATCAGGCGTACTGGTCACACAGGACATCGATACGGGAGATCGGAACTGGCTCTCGGTCGCCGTCCAGGAAGGGGTTGGCGGGGCTGTGGACGGGGAAGCCGCGGAGTCGCTGCGTATCGATGTGAAGACCGGGGAGGTTCGACTGCTTGCCCAGGCCACCGCACCCCTGCGCACGGACATAGACTCCGGTGGGGGGGTACGCAATATGCCGGTCAGCACCTCCGACCGGGTATTGACCGATGACGAGATCCGCCAGCTTATCGAATTGAGCAATGACCTGCCCGGGCGCTTCCCGCCGATCATCGACGCACAGGGCAACCCCGCACCGGCTGATATCGAGTTTGGCTTTCTGGATGGCAAGCTGCGCCTGTTCCAGCTGCGCCCCTTTCTGGAGAGCCAGCAGGCCCAGCGCAGCCAGTACCTGAGCAAGATGGACGCCGGTCTCAAGAAGCCGCATTCAAACACCGTGGACCTGAAATCCCCCCCGCTGTCGGGGCAATAATGCACACGGATATCTCCGCCATGGTCAATAAACGGGGATCGGGTACCGTGCGCATGCGCACACCTGACTGCCGGAATCAGACAGGCAATCATGCCTGACACCATCGATCCCCCGCTATCGATCCACCGGTATAAAACGGCTTCTGAAAACCGGGCTTCCAATCCTGATGAACAACAGGCGGTTCATTTATTATTTCGTCATAGCCCTCTTTATCTATCTTGTACTGGAGTCCACGACCTACGCACTGTATTACCTGAGGCAGGATAAACCACTCTCATTCTCTGAGCTTCGGGAACAGCGCCAGGTGATCGCCAGGGAAAAGCCGGTCTCCCTTTCCGGTGAACCGGGTGCACTTGAGAATCCTTGTTACACAGAGGTGCTTCATCCTTACCTTGGTTTTGTTCGCGCCGTGCAGGAAGTGCCAAAAGGTGGTGAAGACTGCGATGCCGTGGATCTCTATGCGTACGAGTTCGGTTTTCCCGACCCGGATGTAGCCATATACTCCAGGCAGGCAAACAGGGTGATCGTCGGTATCTTCGGCGGCTCGTTTGCGCAGGGCCTCTCACTCAAGGCAGAAGACATCCTGATCGACGAACTGCGACTGTCTCCCTGTTTCGCCGGTAAAACCATCGAGGTGTTGACGCTGGCGATGGGCGGTTACAAACAACCGCAACAGCTGCTCACCCTGGCCTACTTCCTTTCACTGGGTGCCCATTTTGACGTGGTCATCAATATCGACGGCTTCAATGAAGTCGTCCTGCCAGCCACAGAGAACATAGCAAAACAGGTTTTCCCTTTTTACCCGAGGAACTGGTTTGGAAGGGTGGAAAAGTTCGATCCCGCTATGCTGACATTCACGGCAAGACGTGATCAGCTCACAGAAAAACGCAGCGAGTGGGCTGCACTATTCCTGAATCCACTGCGTTTCAGTATCACTGCGAATGTCATATGGTGGGCATATGACCGGTTATTATCCGGCAGAATCGCCAATCTCCAGATCGACGCGCTTGAATATGAACCCGCCGAAAATACCGGCGATACCGTATCAGGACCCGATTTTCACTATGCCGATGACGAAGCGCTTTATTCCGGGTTGGCCACGGTATGGAAGGATGCATCGATACAAATGGGGAGGCTCGTCGCTGCCAATGACGGCCTGTATCTGCATTTTCTGCAGCCCAACCAGTATGTTCCTGACAGCAAACCCATGCACGAGGCAGAGCGAAAACTGGCGTTGCACGCTGACCACCCCTATCGAAAGAGTGTTGAAAATGGATACCCGGCTCTGATAGAAGCTGGCAGACAGTTGAAGGATGAGGGCATCCGGTTCCATGACCTGACGCAACTCTTCAGGGGCCACCGGGAAGCTCTCTATGTAGACGATTGTTGCCACCTGGAAAGACCGGGTTACGGAATGATCAACCGGGTGATTGCGCAGGAAATCAGGGGAATCCTTGAATCAGCGGAGGCTGGTTGCAGGCAGTGATCCCGGTATCGGAGTTCGGGAACCTGCTGCCCCTGGCGGGACGGCAGGATTTATCAGGGAACGCCGGATTCCCGTAACCATTGCCGGACGGTATCACCGTCCGGTACGTAATCGATGTTGAAGATGCGCTTTCTCTCCAGTATCGAGTCGCAGCAAACATCGACCGCCGCCGCCAGGGTGATTCCGGATCTTTCAAATTCTTCCCGATACCAGACCTTGCAGATTATCTTGCAGCTGAAATATTCCCTGCCGCCAGGATGCAGGGCATGCAACCAGGCCGCGAACCCAATCATTCTCCGTACCGTATCCGGCAAAAGCAGGGGCCCGGCCTCCGGGAGTCCGGAGAGCAGCTCTCCCGCATGATTGATAGCCGCGAGTATTCGATTCGTATCTAGCAGAGAAGTCCTCTGCGGCGTAGCATACCCGCGAAGGATATCGAGATCCCGTTGATTCCCCTCATCCGGCCGGGCCTCCAACTGTGAGCGATGCTTCGGGACTATCTGTCCGGTATTGCCGGTACGGCTCTTAGGCAGGTAATGGTTATGATATTTTGTCGGTCTGTTCATCAACGAATACCATCTGGTGACCCCGTCACAGGCCAGTCTCTGCCGCTTGATGTTCAATCCTGTGTTCAACCGGCCGCCTCAACAAATGACTGCGTCCCGGCTCACGGCAAGCATCTACTGCCGTTTTACTGACAGGGGCATTTCAACAGTTCCCTCTTTATGGATGCTACTGGTTCAGTGAAAAATCGTATATTGTCCCGTGGTACATGCTTTTGCGTGAAATCGAATCATCGCCGGTACCCGGGCTGAAAAAAGAGGCACTGGATGCGGGTCTGTCCGGCCGGTTCCGGGCTGATTACCGGAAGATGGCGAGGTCCAGTACGAGGCATCCCTTTTCGATAAGGCGAAACTGGCAGACCAGCATGGCGTGCTACCGGCGTCACTGGAAAGGGGCGTTGCGGGTCATTATGATAGTGCGGGTCCTCGTCTCATTCACTGTACAGTCGGCATACCATTGAGGAAATATCCATAACACGCATGAAAGCCATACACATGATCAAGGCGGGTCCCGCCTCCACAGCATTGCGGAGCGTCGAGATACCGGAACCCGAAATCCTCACCCCTACCCAGATCAAGGTGCAGCTCAAGGCAGCGGGAGTCAATCCCGTCGATACCAAGCTGCGCGAGCGTGGTGTCTTCTATCCGGATGCCCTCCCCGCGATCCTTGGCTGTGACGGCGCTGGCATTGTCACCGGGACCGGCCGGGATGCCGGGCGCTTCCGGCCTGGTGACGCCGTCTGGTTCTGCCATGGTGGCCTGGGCGGCGCCCAGGGCAACTATGCCGGCTACACGGTACTGGACGAATCCGAGGCGGCAGCCAAACCCGCGCAACTGGACTTTGAAGAGGCGGCGGCGCTGCCACTGGTCCTGATCACTGCCTGGGAGGCCCTCTTCGACCGTGCCAGGCTGATCGAAGGCCAAACGGTCCTGGTTCATGCCGGTGCCGGGGGCGTCGGACATGTCGCCATCCAGTTGGCCAAGACCGCCGGTGCCCGGGTTGCTACGACGGTGAGCAACCCGGAAAAGGCCGACTTCGTCAGGCAACTCGGCGCAGATCACGTCATCCCCTATCGGGACCGTGACTTCGTGGAAGACGTGATGGAATGGACCGGTGGACAAGGCATCGACGTCGTCCTTGACAGCCTCGGTGGTGAAACCTTCCGCAAGAGCCTCGATGCCGCCTGCGTCTATGGACAGATCGTCACGCTACTCGACCCGGGTAATGACATAGACTGGAGAACCGCGCGCAACCGGAATCTCGGTATCCACTTCACACTCATGTTGACGCCAATGCTGCAGGACCTGCCCCGGGCACGCCAGCATCAGGTCGATATACTAGCGCGCTGCGCGGAGCTGGTTGCAGAGCGTAAACTGCGTCCCCATGTGTCGCTGGTACTGCCACTGGAGGACACCGCCAGGGCGCACGAGCTTGTCGAAGACGGGCATGTCCAGGGCAAGATCGTACTGAAGATCTGAGTTCCTCCTGGCTAGCCCCTGCATTTCAGTCCCTGTGATTTACCTTCAGGGCCGCCATCACCCTCTCAAAGCGGGCTTCGAGTTCGCCCTGCGCATCGCCCGGAACCGGGCCGGTCTGGTACCATGCGATCAGAAGATCGCGAAGCGCCTCCTTTGCAGTGCGGGATGAGGCCTGCCGGTGATGCAGGGCATCTGAAAGCCTGGAGACCTGGAGCTGCATTTTCGCATCGGCATATTCGGGGGGGGATTCGATTTCCGCAGCGATTTCCAGCTGCAAGCAGAGTTGCCGGCGTTGTTTCAGGTTTGCTGTCAGGGTATCGAACAATGCCTTGCGGGCGCTGTCATCTCCACCGAGAACCCGGGCGGCGAGTTCGAAGCGTTCCAGTAACAGTGCCTCCTGGGGCAACGTCAATGGCCCAAGAGCCTGCCAGGCCACCTGCGTACTCTCCAGCAATGACTGGCGTGCCTCTTCCGTGAGTACCATCTCCAGCGCTTCGTGCTCCAGGTTTTCGCACAGCCGTGAACGCTGTTCCACCACATGCAGTTCCGCCTCCGCGGCGAGCCTCTCCTGCTGGCGCCTGCGTTCCCCAAAACGTTTGTTGATCGCCTCGAAACGGGCTTCCATGGCACGCTCGTCCTTGCGCGGGACGATCCCGATCCTGCCCCATTCACGACCCGCTTCGGCAAAGGCAGCTGTGAGTGCCGCAGCGTCCAGGTCCGGATTTCCCAGCAGGCTCTCCAGCTTGTCGCAAAGCGCTTTTTTTTGAGCCAGGTGGTTTTCAAGTTCAGCAGTCGCTGCCTCCTGCTCCTGGCTGATCCGTCCGAAGACGGCATCACAGGCGGCACGAAACTGCTTCCACAGCGCCTGTTCGACCGATGGCGCGGCCTGAACGACTGGCCTCCAGCCGGCCTGGATCTGCCTTACCTCGCGACTGGCTGCCCGTGGGTCCTTGAAATCGACCAGTTCTTCCACGCGGGTGATCAGGGCCCGGCGGCGGCGCAGCTCACTTTCCCTCTTGACTTCGAGATGCGATTCCAGACGCTCCAGCACCTCCCGGTAGGCTTGCTCGATTGCCTTGCGCGCCTTTCGAGAGACTGGTCCGATTCGCCTCCACCGCTTGCGGGCCCTGTGGACACGCTGGTCTGCCTCTTGCCAGTCCACATGATTCCAGTCTGTATCCCGCATAAATGCCTCCAGTTCATCGCACAGCTCCCGCTTCCGTTGCAGGTGCTCCCTGAGTCGTGCGGCCTGTTCCTGCCGCTCGTGCTGATACGGCGCGTAGGCCCGGGTACATGCCTGATCGAAACGCTGCCACGACTCTTCCCCGGCAGGACCTTCGGCACGGTCGATACGTTTCCATGCCTCCCGCGCATTGCGTACCCTGGCAGCGATATCCGCCGCGGTGCGTTCACTCCCTGCCAGTGCCTCGATCTCCGCGCAGAGCCGCTCCCGGGCACGGTCTGAGCCCCAGTGCCGCCAGTCCTTGAGATGATCGACTCTTGGTTGCATCGAACGCAGCCGCCTTTGGAGGCCGGCGGCCCGTTTAGTCTCTGCGGGACTCCTGGCAGTCTTGATCAGATGACGAATTCGATCACGCAGAGACAGGGCTCGTCCCAGCTCACCCTGATCGAGCGCCGTTTCCATGTCAGCGAGCAGGCCGTCGGCCTTTTCCAGTGCCTGCCTGCGCTGTGACTCCTGATCTTTCACACGTTTTCGCAGCCGCGGCAGGATATTGTCAAACTCCTGTTGTAACGGTGCCCCCCGGTGGTCGGATTCAGGTTGCTGGAGACCTGCCCATCGTTGCTGAAGCTGCCTTATCAGCCGCTCGTCGGGCACCACCGGTTCATTCAACATCTCCCTGGCCTCGCCCAACAGGGACTCCAGCGGTACCGCGCGTAACCGGTCCTGCTCGCGACGCTCCAGGGTCTGTTGGACCCGGTGAACCAGCTTCAGGTAACGCTGCTCCTGTGGTTCTCCCTCAACCGACGCCATCCCGAGTGACCGCCAGCGCCTGACTGTATCGTCAAGGTCTTGCTGCAGTTCCTGCGAGGAAACCGCCCCGCCCTCTCCTTCCGTTCGTAACCGGCCCAGCAGATCCTCAAGGTCCACGCAAATCGCACGCCTTTCAGAAACGATTTTTTCCAGGCGCCCGATCTCGGCAGCGGCGAGTTCCCTCGCTTGTACGAATCGCTCCGAGGTTTGCCGCGGGATATCCGATGCAAGACCGGCCCATTGACCAACAAGGTGCTGAAAACGCCCGCGCCTGCCAGCCACGGGTCCGTTGACTGGCAGGTCCTCCATCTCCCGGCACAACCGCTCTGCGGTCCCGCGGTCTTCCTCGACCTGGTGGTAGGCCCGCAGGCGCTCACGGGCGAGACGGCTGATCTGCTTGTCTCTCTTTCGGGCATTGTGAGCCACGATTTCCCATCCCTGCGGGTCACTGATTCTTTCCAGCGCGGCAAGACGGACCGAGGACACCGGATCTTCGACAGCTATCACGATGAGCATATCAGTGTCGCTGATATGCTCCAGCACCTCCATGCGAATCGTCGCAGCCTCTGCCTTCCTGGCAAGAAAGGCACAAAGATCGTCAGATGCAGCATGTCCCATGATCTTCAGCCTCAAATCCAGGGGAGGATGATTGTCCTTCGGGCCGGCCAGCAAATCACGCAGGCGACGCAGAGCGGCGTCCCTGACATCTGTCACCGTTTCCGTGTCGAGCAGCCGGGCAAGTAATTCGGGATCGTTGAGTCGCTCCACGGCGCAACGGCGCACCTGCGGGTCTGAATCCTCACTTGCTGCCGTTGCAACATCCTCCGGAGGGACGCTGTCGGAGGAGATTGCCTGGCAACGGACACGGGGATCGGCATGCTTCCACTTGGGAACGAATAGACGGGTAAACATTGGGCTGGACCTGGTCAGATTTCAGTGCATGTTTTATTCAACTCGGAGCCGGAAACCGATCGGGATCTCATCCTTCCACCTCTCCCGCCGGCGGGAGGTCGAACCGGAAAGACGTCACCTGCAAGTAACCCCGGCCATGATCGCTTCCATTTTATGCCAATGGTAGTCTCCTGTATCCGTAAAAGTCATTACCGGCTCACTCCCCCCGTCACTGTGGCCGATTTACAGTACACACCAGACAGGATCCCGGGTACTGGCAACGTCGATTATACAGATCCGGCAACTCCCTCCCCCAGCCACCTTTATCGTACCGCTCAATGCAGGCAATCCAGCACCTGCCGGGCGCGGAATGGAACCAGAGAATATCCCTGTTGTTGGCGGGTTATTACTTGACTATTTTACTAGGTTATTTAGAATGGCAATTACTGAGCATTTTAGTCAGGTATTAACCTGCAGACCGTAAGGAGAACCACATGAAAGGATCAGCTCGTCGGCATACCCGCCCGCACAGTGAGGAGTACCTTTCTGCTGTCCGTACATCCTTCCTGAAAACGAGTGCGATCTATCTGGGACTGACCGGGATCCCGACCGTAGTCCATACCAATACAACTGCGCCGGCCGTGTACTCCTGGAAACATAAACGATGTGGATCAACCGTGAGCAACCACGGCTGGAGAGATTAATGAGTGCTTCAAGCGAAATACTGGATCGTTTCGTCAATGGTGAATACGAACACGGATTTGTGACCGATATCGAATCGGATACCCTGCCACCCGGCCTGAATGATTCGGTGGTACGTACCATATCTGCCAGGAAACAGGAGCCGGAATGGATGCTCGACTGGCGTCTCAGGGCATATCACCACTGGCTGGGTATGTCACAACCCGACTGGGCCCATCTGCGCCAGCCACAAATCGATTTCGATTCTATTTCCTACTACTCCGCACCGAAGCGGAAAAAGGATGGACCCAAAAGCCTGGATGAAGTCGATCCGCAGATACTGGACACCTATGAAAAGCTGGGTATACCGCTCGAGGAGCAGAAGGCACTTGCCGGTGTGGCGGTGGATGCGGTATTTGACAGCGTCTCGGTTGCCACGACCTTTCGCAGGCAACTCACAGAGGCGGGCGTCATCTTCTGTTCCATGTCGGAGGCGATCCGGGAGTACCCTGATCTGATACAGCAGTATCTCGGTTCAGTGGTACCGCATACCGACAACTTTTTCGCATCGCTGAACAGCGCGGTTTTCAGTGACGGAACCTTCGTGTATATCCCGGCAGGTGTACGTTGTCCGATGGAGCTATCGACCTATTTCCGCATCAACGAGGCACGTACCGGTCAATTCGAGCGCACGCTGATTGTGGCTGCCCCTGGCAGCCAGGTTAGTTATCTGGAGGGATGTACCGCACCAATGCGGGATGAGAACCAGTTGCATGCTGCAGTTGTTGAACTCATTGCAATGGAAGACGCCAGCATCAAGTACTCGACCGTACAAAACTGGTATCCGGGCGATGCCAGGGGGCGCGGAGGTATTTATAACTTCGTCACCAAGCGCGGTGATTGCCGTGGAGACCGTTCCCATATTTCCTGGACTCAGGTAGAGACTGGATCAGCCATTACCTGGAAATATCCGAGTTGCATACTGCGCGGAAACGATTCGGTTGGTGAATTCCATTCCGTTGCCGTTACCCGCGGACAGCAGCAGGCGGATACCGGCACCAAGATGATACACATGGGACGCAATACCCGCAGCACTATCGTTTCAAAGGGTATATCCGCAGGCGAGGCCCAGAATACCTATCGAGGACTGGTACGCATGACACCCGGGGCAGAGAATGCCCGCAACCACACCCGGTGCGATTCACTGTTGATCGGCGATCGCTGCGGCGCACACACCTTTCCCTATATGGAATCACGCAACCCGACTGCCAGGATCGAGCATGAAGCCACGACCTCCAGGATCGGCGAGGACCAGTTGTTCTACTGTCGACAGCGAGGATTATCCGAGGAGGATGCCGTATCCCTGCTGGTGAACGGTTTCTGCAAGGAGGTTTTCAACGAATTACCCATGGAATTCGCCGTGGAAGCACAGAAACTGCTCAATGTAACGCTGGAAGGCGCCGTCGGTTAATCAATTCAACAGGAGTGAAGGCATGCTGAACATCGAAAACCTGCACGCAAGCGTAGACAACAAACCGATTCTGAACGGGATCGACCTTCAGATACGGGCTGGCGAGGTACATGCAATCATGGGTCCGAACGGTTCGGGCAAGAGTACCCTAGCCCATGTCCTGGCGGGACGAGAGGGATACACAGTCACCGATGGTCAGGTACTGTTCGAGGGAGAGGACCTCCTGGGTCTGGAAACCGAGGAGCGCGCCCATCGCGGGGTCTTTCTTGCAATGCAGTACCCGGTGGAGCTTCCCGGGGTAAACAACGCCGCCTTTCTCAAGGCATCACTCAACTCGGTTCGCACGGCACGCGGGGAGGCAGCACTCGATGCACCTGCGTTTCTGAAGCTGGCCAGGGACAGGATTGCGCTGGTTGGTATGCAGGACCGCTTCCTCAAACGCAATGTCAATGCCGGCTTTTCGGGAGGGGAAAAGAAGCGCAACGAGATACTGCAGATGGCGCTCCTTGAACCGAAGCTCGCGATCCTGGACGAAACTGATTCCGGCCTGGATATCGATGCCTTGCGGATCGTTGCGGATGGTGTAAATGCACTGCGAAATCCGGGGCGAGCCATCATCATCGTCACCCACTACCAGCGATTGCTGGACTATATCCAGCCGGATCGGGTCCATGTACTGGCCAACGGACGCATCGCATGCTCTGGTGACGGAACACTCGCACAGGAACTCGAGGAGAAGGGTTATGGCTGGCTGAACGAGGAATCAGCGGCATGAATACCCCGGAGATTGCCATGCAACGCTACCATGATTCGCTGACCGGTATCCAGCCGAGCCTCACCGGCGCCGAACTTCCCTGGCTTGCCGGAAAAAGGCGAAGTGCCCTCGAGGATCTGACCCGGCTCGGCTTACCGCAACGCCGGCAGGAATCATGGCGATATACCAGCATTGACAAACTGCTGGGCTATGAACTCATGCCCGTCACGGAGGCCATGGCTTCACTGCAGGAATCGGATATCAGGCATCTGTGGCTGCCGGATCTGCAGACCCACCGCATTTTGTTTGTGAACGGCCGCTTCGTCCCGCAGCTGTCGGACCTGAGCGGTCTGCCCGCTGGTATCACCGTCGGCAGTCTGCGCGATCTGATCCGGTGCAATCCGATCATGCCGGCCCGGTGGCTTGGTCACGCCAGTGGCGCATCCCGTCATGCCTTCGGTGCGATGAACAGCGCCGCAATCCATGACGGCCTGGTCATTGACCTGCCACGTAACCAGCGGCTCGAACGACCGGTCGAGGTACTGCAGATCAGCATGGGAAGGGATGACGCCATCCTCTACCAGCCTCGCAACCTGGTAGTACTCGAGGCAGGTTCGGAGGCCACCCTGATCGAACGGCATGTTTGCCTGGGTAATTCGCATTACTTCCACAATGGCATGAGCGAGATCCTGGTGCAGGAAGGAGCCAGGCTCGAACATCTTCGCATACAGGAGGAAAGTCCCGCAGCCAGTTTCCTGCACGGTATTTTTGCCAGACAGGCTGCAGACAGCCGTTATGAATACAGCGGCTTCTCCCTGGGCGGGGCCTGGGCACGAACCGAGCTGAATCTGGACCTTCAGGGCGAGGGGGCCCATGCGCGGCTGGATGGCCTGTACACCACAGGATCCAATCAGTTGACTGATTACCATCTGAACATCCGGCATACCGTTCCCGGCTGCCGGAGCGACACCCGTTTCAAGGGCCTCCTCCACGGCAGGGGCCGGGCGGTATTCGACGGCAGTATCGTGGTCGAGAAGGAAGCGCAGAAGACCGAGGCACATCTGAATAATGCCAATCTGCTGCTCAGCAGACGAGCCGAGGTAGATACCAAACCGCAGCTGGAAATCCATGCCGATGATGTTCGATGCAGCCATGGGGCGACAGTCGGCCAGCTGGAGCCGATACAACTGTTTTATCTCCGATCGCGTGGTATTGACGCCCTGGATGCACAACGCATGCTCTGCATGGGCTTTGCCGGTGAAATCCTGGAACAGTGCAGGATCAGGCCCGTAAGTGACATAGTCGGGAGGGCAATCGAAAACGAGCTGAATGCCCTGGCTCCCGAGGTCGCCGGTGCGAGTTCTGACTGAGGCGATGATGGCTACCAGATACGTGCAGCTTCAACCCCCTTTCCGCAACCTGCCGGACGATAGTACGGCGCTGCCGGAAGGCATCAGCCGGGAGGAAGCGGTGATCGAAAGCCTGCGTGGAATCCACGACCCCGAACTCCCGGTAAACATTTACGATCTGGGCCTGATCTATGATCTGCGAATCGATGACGCGGGGTCTGTTGATATCAGGATGACGCTGACCACACCCGGTTGCCCGGTGGCCGGCTCGATGCCCGGACTGGTAAAGGATGCCGTGCTGCAGGTACCGGGTATCAGCAAGGTTCGGGTGGAACTGGTCTGGGACCCTCCCTGGACCCGCGACCGGCTGAGTGTAGAGACGCAACTGGAACTGGGACTCCTGTAGCCGATTGGCGCCAGGCGAAAGATGGACATGAACATACAACTCACCGGCGGCGCTGCCCGACCTGTAAAGACCATGCCGGAAAACATGCGGACAGTTTCGGGCTGCGGTCTGGCACGCGCAATGACGGCTTCGGTGAGTCAATCGCATTCAGGGAACCTGATATGACTGAACTCGACGAGATGGTGGAAAGCTTCGATTTCCTGGGCGACTGGGATGAGCGCTATGCATACCTGATCGAGCTGGGTGAATCGCTACCCGAGTTACCCGGAAACCTGCGCACCGAGGCCAACCGGGTCAAGGCCTGTATGAGCAAGGTATGGGTATACGCCTTCATCGATGAGGAGAGTCCCGAGATCATCCGTTTCGGCGGTGACTGCGATACCGGGATCATCAAGGGGGTAGTCGCACTGCTGATCAAGCTGGCCTCGGGGAGGACTGCAGGGGAAATCGCGAGACTCGACCTCGATGAAGTATTCGATCGCCTCAGGCTCGGCGATCACCTGTCCCCGAACCGGCATGTGGGTGTCTATGCAATCGTGGAACTCATGAATAAACAGGCGCAGCAGCTGTCAGGAGACCGTCGCAAAGTATTGAAACCCGCACCGCCGGGGTTGATGGAAATGGGCACGAAAACCGGGTAGATCATTAGCACTCGCAAACAGCCGGGATACAGACGGATCCTTTCACCTGTTGCCGGAACAGGATGAGAACATACGGTTGGTATGTAACTGGCTCCGATTCAGCGGCTTTCGTTCTTCTCGATCTCGGTGACCACATCCCGAAACAAATCCCTGTTGTGCTCACTGAGTTCCATCAGTGCCCGGTGGGCATTCAGTACGGTGCGGGCAGTTCCAGCCTTGTCGGCAGGCTCAACCGCTATCTCCGTTGCCTCCGCGGCCTCAATGGCAGTACGTGGCACGATATCGAACACCTCATCGAAGGCCATACTGTTAAGCAGTACATTGATTTCCGGGCGATCAGAGACAATCGTGATCCTTGATCCTCCGAGTTCTTCCATTCGCATGGCCATGCGCGCCATCAGCCCAAGATTGGTGCTGTCAATACTTTCGGTTTCCACAAGGTCTATGACCATTGCAGCAGGGGTAGACCCGCTGAACAGATTCTGCACATAGTCTTCCAGCGACGGACTCAGTGTATAGCGGATATCACCCAGAAAACGCAGTACATGCACACCATCGCTGCAGGCGTGTAATACCCTGCCGCTATCCATTTCCGACCCGACTGCTCAGGACCAGAAAGGCGATATCATCGGGAAGGTGTTTATCCGCAAGGACATCGAGGCCGGCCGTGAGTTCTTCGATGAATTCATCCACGCTGTCGCCGGTTTGCAGGAGAGTGTTGCACCGGTTCATGAGTTGCTCGGGCGACAGCAGTTCCAGGACACCATCGGAAGCCAGAACCAGCACAAAATCCTCCGGCAGGGATGTCTTCCATTCCTGGAATTCTGCATTCCCGAACAAGCCAACGGGGCGGCCGCGGCATTCCAGCATCCTGGTTTGATGGCCATCATGCAGGAGCGGGTAAGGGAACTGTCCGGCACTGCTGTAAGTCAGACTGTTCTCCCCGGAATCCAGTACGCAATAAAACATGGTGAGATATTTATCCAGCTTCTGCGCACAGACATCGCGGTTCAGGCGCAACAGGGTTGCGCTGGGTGACAGGATTGTTTCGTCGGTACCTGTCCGGTGGGCGGTACGGTACTGGTTAACGAGGGTATTGAGCATAACGGTCACAAAGGCGGAAGCCGCCCCGTGACCGGACACGTCCGCCATATAGAATCCGATTCGATGGTCGTCTATGCGGAAATAGTCGACGAAATCACCGCTGAGGTACATGGATGGGTATAGCTTGCTGCGGAATGCATAACGGCCGTAAACCTGCTTTTCCCCTGGCAGGAGCTGTGACTGGATGCGGCGACCTGCCTCCTCATCTTCCTGAAGCTGCTTGAGGGTACGGGACAATTCCCGATTCAGTTTCTCGAGATTTTCCCGGTACATCCGGTTCTGGCGTATCAGATCGGCATGTTCCAGTACCCGCCGGACGGCGCTCTCCAGCACCGCCATATCGTGAATCGGCTTCGTCACATAATCCCACGCCCCCCTCTTCAGGGCCTGCACCGCATAGCTTAGGAGACTGACGCCTGATACCACGATTACCGGTGTCTCCGGTGATTCGCTGGTAATGGCGGAAAGAACCTCCAGTCCGTCCATGCCGGGCAGGCGCAGGTCACACAACACCACATCCGGATGTTCGCGGCGGAATAGCTCCAGGCCGGTTGGTCCATCATGCGCTTCCAGCATGGTAAAGCCGCTGTCTTCCAGATAGGTCACGATACCGCTTCGAATCGGCGGTTCATCCTCGATGGTCAGGATCCTGGCGGTTTCAGTCACGTCCACGGTCCTCACTCTCACCCTGCCTCAGCCGGGACAGGGACGCTACCGTACTCGAGAGTCGCGACATGTCCAGCAACGGCTTGCGGAAAAGCTGGCCATCGCCAACACCGATGGCCCGCAAGTCGTCAGAGATCATAAAATCGGTGGATCCGGTGTGTATCAGGAACTGCAAGGCAGGTTGCAGCTCGTGCAGAACCCGAATGGCTTGATCCCCATTCATGCCAGGCAAGCGCATATCCATGATGCATACATCAAATGATTCGCCATCACGGGCCCGAATCATTGCCTCCTCGGCGGAGGCTGATATTTTCACCCGCATGCCCTCATCTTCCAGAAAGGTCTGTAATCCCCTGGCAATCCAGGGTTCATCATCAACGATGAGGACGCGGGGATTCAAGTCCATTCTCTTCCATGGATCGGCAAGCGCAGGATGAAACAGGCACCTTCACCCGGCACTGATCGTACCTCGATGGTGCCCCTGTGCTGTTCAGTGACAATAAAATAAGACACGGAGAGACCCAGTCCGGTTCCAACTCCTACCACCTTGGTCGTGAAGAAGGGTTCGAAAACCCGCTGGCGTGTCTTCTCGTCCATCCCCGGCCCGTTGTCCTCCACCTCTATCTGTGCATAGTCACCCTGGCGGCGGGTACGCAGGGTAATGCGCTGCGGTGGCAGTGTATTACAGGATGCCATGGCCTGGGCGGCATTCTTGACCAGATTCAGTAGCACCTGCTCTATCTCGGTGTGATCGCAGGTTATCCATTCCAGTTCCGGATCGTACTCACGCACAATCTCGATCTGTTTGAAATCATACTTCTTCTTCAGATCATAGTCACTGGCTGCGAGGCGTACCACGGTATCCACCATCTCCTCGACCCGTGCGGGCTGAAAATCGGTAGTCGTGGTCCGGCTGAAGGCAAGCATGTCGGCCACGATCCGGCTGGCACGTGCAGCCGCATCCTGGATAGCCTTGATGAAATCCAGGATTTCGCGTTTCTCCAGGTACCGTCGAATCATGTCGAGGTTCAAACCAAGGGATTCGGCCACGCGCTCGTTGGCTGGCAGATCGACTGATAAACGACGCTGAATGTTCTGGCAACTTTGCAGTACACCACTCAGGGGATTGTTGATCTCATGCGCCATTCCCGCGGCCAGCCCGCCAACCGATAGCATTTTTTCGGTTTGCACCATCATCTGCTCGATTCGTACCCGGTTGGTGATATCGTCCATCCGGATCACCGCACCTGCCGCGCCGTTGGCAAGCAGGGGGTAAACTACTACATCCGAATAGTGGGTTTCCCCCTTCTTCTCGACCTTCAGGCGCCTCGTATGCACCGGTGTATGCGTTCGGATTGCTTCATGCACATTTTCCAGTTGGGATTCGAGTTCCGGAAACAGATCAATGCAGGAGCGCCCGATGGCCTTTGTAGTAGGAACACCGGTGTCCTGTTCGGCGCGCTGATTCCACTCAGTGATCCTGCCCTCATCATCGATGCCCACCAGAATGGAAGGCATCGAATCGATAATGTTTTTGAGATAGGTTCGCATGCGATGCAGTTCCTGGTCGACGCGAACCCTCTCGGATATATCAACAATGGCGCTGAGCACCAGGTTTTCATGGCCGGTCTTTATGGGACTGAGACCGATCTCGATGGGGAACTCGCTGCCGTCCTTCCTCAGTCCGAAAAGCTTTCGTCCGAAACCCATGGCCCGGGCACGGTCTTCCACCATGAAGCTTCTGCGGTACTGGGGATGTATCTGGCGCAGGCGCGGGGGTATGAGCATCTCGATCTCCTGCCCGAGCAACTCCTGTCGCCGGTAGCCGAAAAACTTCTCGGTCTGGGAATTGACCAGAACGATCTTTCCCTTTTGGTCGATCATGACGATTGCATTGGGGGCTGATTCGACAACCAGCCGGAACAGCATGTCCGCTCGTTCGCGCGCGGTCATATCCTCCATTTCCCCCACCAGCAGCAAGGGCCGCCCATTGGCGTCACGAACGAGACCTACCCGTACCCGGCCGGTAATAATCGTTCCATCACGCCTTATATAGCGTTTTTCAAGATCTATTTGCTGACTATCACCCTGCAGAAGTCCCTGTAACTGCTTCCTGGACTCTTCCCAGTCATCGGGATGGCTGATCTCCTCGATCGTCATCTGTAACAGTTCTTCCGCCGTATAGCCCAGGGTAGCGCAAAAGGCTGGATTGACGGAGAGCAGTTTGCCATCCAGGCCGGCTGTTACGATCCCGATCGGTGCATTCTTCAGGGTCAGGCGAAGTAATTCTTCCGCACGCTGGCGGTCATGGACCTCGGCCGCGAGTTGCGAATTGATACGGGAGAGTTCCCTCGTGCGATCACCGACACGGGTTTCCAGTTCATCGCGGGATTCAAGAATGGTCTGTTCCGCTGCGGCCCGGTATTCCTCTTCACGCCTTATCAACCAGTACATGACAGCACTGAACACCGCGAAGATCAGAAAGACCGTGGCGGCCTGGCGATCAAGCATGGCCTTGTAATCACTGAACACATCCGCGTCGGGAAGATAAGCCAGTGTCCAGCGACTGCCCTTCACCTCTACATTATGCTCAATCCTCCCGCTCTCCTCCGCGGTCAGGCGCATAGCACGTTGCAAATCGATACGTGATCCACCGGCCGCCACCTCAATCAGGTCCTGATCATCCCTGCTCAGGAGTAGCAACTGGTGATCATGCAACTGACTGCTGGCAAGAATCTTTGCCAGCCGCGATGGAGAAAAGCTGATGAAAAATATGCCCCGGCTTCCATCCTCCGCCCGCCAGCCAGTCATGATGTCGAAATGGTAACCCAGCGGGTTGGGATGGATATGCACCGTTTGTTGTTCGCCAGGACTGGAAAATCTCTGGATATCACCCTGACAGACCTCCCCGATCCTTCCCTCGAAATCATCCAGCCGCACATTTCCCTCGGCATCGGCAATGGTAAAGGCAAAGTATTCGGGAAAATGCGATTGCACGAGCCTCCTGAGTGCTGCGTGCCGGTCTTCATCCTCGGGATGTTGCGCCAGATAGCGGATCCGCGGGGTCTCCTTTTCAGCAAACAGCCTGACCCGCCGTCGCTCCTCCTCGAGGTAAAGGCGAATAATGCGAGCAGTCCCGCTGATTGACTGTTGAAGCAATGCCTGTTGACTGCTCAGGTACCTTTCATAGCTTTTATTCACATAGCCATACAGGGAGATCCCGACCAGAATCAGGGTAAAGAATACGAACAGGGATGTGTATTGCTTGAATAAACGCATCTCCACCACCAGGGAAATTCAATCCCGCCATGGCCCAGCGACTGCCAAACTACATCATGCCCGGTTGCTATCCGGAGTGAACCTGTTTGTTTACCGGCTGGATCTTCCACTCGGGAAGATCAAAGTAGAAGGTGGTTGCCGTATTGTGCACACTATCGAAACCAATCCGTCCACCGTGTTTTTCCACGATGGCCTTCGCAATACTCAGACCGAGTCCTGCGCTGTCCTTGTGTCGCTCGTCTTCCAGGGATGGCTCTGCCTGTGTGAAGGGATTGAAAATTTCATCCCGAAAACTCTCCGGCACCCCTGGACCATGATCCGTGACCGATATCCGCACCATCTCCCCATGCCGGGCTACGGAAATTTCGACCAGATCACCCGCATGCGAATACTTGGCGGCATTGGAAAGGAGATTAGTCAGCACCTGCATAATTCGGTCACTGTCCGCCTCTACCATTACACCTGACAGTGAGTGTCCAAGTAGGTAACGTACTCCGAATTGCTCGGCAAATGCCGAACTCGCGATGATCGATTCCTCGATGATTGACATCAGGTCCAGCACGTCGAATTCGAATGCCATGCCACCCGTTTCCAGTTTCTGTATATCCATGAACTCGTCAACCAGTCGCTTGAGGCGGTCGCTGCTGCGGCGGGCAATGTCCAGCATGGTCCGCAAGTGCGCCGGCAATCCTGCCTGGGAATTTTGAACGATCATATCCAGCGAGAGTCCAAGATTGGTTAATGGTGTACGCAATTCATGGCTGGCAATCGAGAAAAACGTTGCCCTGCTGTTTTCTATCTTTCTTCGTTCGGTAATATCATTTCCGGAACTCAGGGTAGATATGACTTTGCCTTCTTCGTCACGCAGTTTCTGATTGTGCCAGGCTATGATTTTTTCCGTTCCACCCTTGCTCAGTACCGGATTTTCATAATGTTGCATGGTATCGACATTGTCGTGAATCATGGCGATGAAACCCTGCCGCAGATCTTCCCGTATCCGTTCCGGAATGAAGTGATCGAACCAGTTCTTGCCCAGAATCTCCTGCTCATTGTAACCAAGCACGTCACAACCCGTTTTATTGATGAGCGACACCCGCTGATCTCTTTTGATCACTATGATGATCACTCCGGCAACATCCAGATACTGCTGCGCCCTGTCACGTTCCTTTTTGAGCGCCAGAGCCACCCTCTTCTGCTCGGTTATGTCAACCGCTATACCCAGAACCGCGGGTATATTCGAGCCCGATTCCGTAAAGGGAATTTTTGTTGTCTGTAACACATGCAGCTCACCTGCGCTGTCCCTGAACTCCTCTTCGGGTACGAAGGTCGGCGACTGGCTTTCGACCACCCCATCATCATCCACGAGCTTGCAATCCAGCCGTGCCTCGTCCCCGGCAACATCACCAGGTCCCTGGATCATCAACTGATCCACGGTGGTGCCATACATCTCGGCCATCACCCGGTTCGCGAGCAGGAAATTCCCGTTCCTGTCCCTGGCAAATATCATGTGGGGCACAAGATCGATTACCTGACGCAGCTGCCGCTCCTTGCTGCGCAGTTCCTTATCAGCGAGCTGCTGGGATATCTCGCTGCCGACCCACTGCGCCATCAGGTGTATGACCCCCTTGTCCGTGTTACTGAAGGGCACATCCAGTGACCGCGGACTGGAAAAACTCAGGGTCCCGTACACCTCTCCCCCCGCGGTTACCGGGATGCCCAGGTAGGCCTCCAGCCTGGTCTCTCCATAACAGGGATGAGTGTGCCATTCTGATACACCGGCATGCTCGAACCCGATGGCGCTGTCCGCCTTCAGGGTTTCGCGGCAATAGGTCTTGCCGAGATTCAGGATATCACCTGCCCGGATAGACCCGTCCGGTGCCACAACCTGAATCACCTCGTAACTGTCTTCGTGGATATGTGACAGGATACCAATCGGCACATTGAAGCGACGGCATCCGTATTCAAGCAGCGCCCTGAGCTTGTCATCGAAACTCATATCCTGTGCAGCAGTGATTTCATGCAGCGTGTGCAATACTTCCCATGTCTGGCGACTCTCGCCCACACCGCTGACCAGCGACATCACACTGCCGGCAAGCCCGTGGCAGTCCTCGACCACAATGCTGTCCAGCCGTGCGGGAAACGCCTTGCCCTCGCCACCTATCAGACTGAGATAGCAGGTACTGCTCCTCCCGGAATCGAGCGCTCCCTTGATGTGTTTACTGTAACGGTCTGTATCAACGGGACTAACGAGCCGATTTACCGGATGACCAACGATAAACTGCCTGTTCAGCGACAGCTGAGAGAGAAGTGTGCTGTTGACATCCAGCAACCGGCCATCTGATCCCGAGATCAGACAGCCCGCCGGCAGATGCTCAAAGAGATCAGCATAGTAATCACGGGTAACCCGGGAATCCTGAATGGATTTCTGCAGCTGCAGATTACTGGCCCGCAGTTGCTGATTTTCCTTTTCCAGCTCCTCGATCCGGTTACGGCCGCCCCGCCCGGATACCACATAGTCTGCGGGTTTATTCGGTGAATTCCCCCCCTTCGTTTCTGGTACTGACTTGCGAGTTTTCATACGCTCCTGACGAGTGATTCAACGGATTCCGGAATCATGCAGCTGTACAGCGTCGTCTCTTCCGGACATACCCTGTGCGGCCTGGCTCCCCAGAATAAGTCTTCGTGCCGCGACAGTAAACCAGGGGAGTATCATCGGGTATGAGAATGTTCCGGCGCTCGGAGGTGCCCTGAACCAGCTGAAAGCCCTGGTAGACGAACTTCTGCCAGGCAAGTTCATTATCGACTACAAAGGCCAGGCGCAGGAGTACAGGAATGCCGGCACCATGACGGGCATTGCTACCGCAGCAGGCTCTTTGCCGCTTTTGCTTTCATCCGGGACGGGTGCCGATTCAGGCCAGGTTATCGGCACAGTCATCCTCGCAGGC
>JARFQV010000217.1 GCA_029287615.1 Pseudomonadota bacterium
ATTCGCCGACAGCCTGCGCATAGGCGCAGCAGAGATCGGTCTGCGTGCCGACGGCCTGGAGGCTCGCAGTCGTCTGATTCTTGATGTGCCGGATGGCGCAGGAGAGCCCTATCTGGATATGCAGGTCAGGGTTGATCATGCGAGGGTGGGCAGAGTCAGTCATTATCTGCCGACGCTCGTCATGCCCGGGAGGGGGGTGGCCTGGCTGAATCAGGCGCTCATTTCCGGTCGGGTAAATGCAGGAATCCTGTTTCATGGAAATCCCTCAGCCTTCCCGTTTGATGATAATGAGGGAAGATTCATCGCCAGCCTGGATGTCCGCGATGCCATTCTCGATTACAAGGCGGGCTGGTCACCTATCAAGGGGCTGGGCGCGCATGTGGAATTCGAGGGTTTGTCCATGAAGGTCACCGGCGAGGCTGGCATGATCAGGGGGGCGAAGCTGGAAAAGGTGGTGGCCTCCATTGAAAACATGAAACAGCCGCGTCTGATCGTTGAGGGCACGGTAACCGGCCGGGTGCAGGAAATGCTGCAGGAACTGGGCAGCAGTCCCCTGGGGCAAGGCTACAATGTCTTTGTAAAGCGGGTCTCGGTCGATGGTATGACGACTCTTGCACTGCAGCTGGATTTGCCTCTCTGGGGAAAAGAAAGGAAATACGGTATCAGCGGAAAGCTGGTGCTGAACGGTAATAACCTGCGTATCCTGCAGCAGGATCTTGCGCTGGAAAAAATCAGGGGAGAACTGTTTTTTACAAACCACGATCTGAATGGAAAGAATCTCAAGGCATACCTGCTTGACAGCCCGGTGATCGTGAATGTATCACCGGATACCGTCGATGGTATCTCATCAACCGCCATACGGATTTCAGGTCTGAAAAACCTGATCAGGAAGGTCGGTGCCGACAACCCCGCCACGAAACTGCTTTCCGGTAACAGTTCCTGGGATATCACGCTGCAGATCCGTGATCCGGAGGGTAGAGGCAAGCCTCCCAGGGTGAGCGCAAGGCTGAATTCATCCCTGAAAGGGCTCAAGGTAGATCTGCCCTATCCGATTGGCAAATCGGCCGATAGCGTGCGTCAGCTGGTTATCGAGCTGAAACATGTCGAAAAACCGGGTGAACCGATTTTTATCCGGTACGGGGATGTATTCCAGGCGTTGCTTTTCCAGTCTGCTGGTGAGAAGGCGCAGGGCGGGATACAGGGAGCTATACGCTTTGGTACGGACAGGCCGGTGTTGCCGGTCAGACCGGTACTGCATGTTTCAGGTGAACTTTCCCGGTTTGCGCTGGCTGAATGGCTGCAACTTGCCAGTGACATGCGACAGCGTGATCAGGGAAGGCAGAAGGTAGAGCTGGATTTTACCGCTGAACTGCTGGATATATCCGGTTACACGATGCAAGAGGTCGGAATTCGCAGTGAACAGGCAGGGTCGATCTGGAACTTCCACCTTTCCGGCCCGTCTGTGAGGGGGCAGGTACAGTTCACACCGGCTATAGATGAATCCGATACGGTCTCGATCAATCTTGAGTACCTGCAGCTTGATAAAGCTGATAACGGAATAGAGCAGGTGAGTGCGAACATGCCTCGTCCCGGCTCATTTCCCCAGTTGCAGGTATCCGTAAAAAAGCTTGTATATGACAACACATACCTGGGGCAGCTTGATCTTAATACAGTCAATGACCCTGGTGGAATCACTGCGGAGAAGTTGCATTTATACTCCGACTTGCTGAAAGTCTATGCAAGCGGACGCTGGACGGACCGGGACGGGCGTCAGAAAACGGAACTGGACGCAGAGTTTGAAGGCAGCAATATCGGCAAGCTGTTGACGAGATTCGGTTATGAGGAGAGCGTTCATAAAGGAAAACTGCGTGGAAAGGCGAGTGTGAAATGGGATGGTGCACCAGCGGAATTTTCCATTACCGGTCTGCAGGGAGAGGTTAGTTTGCTGATCAGGGACGGGCGGTTGCTGGAGGTGGAGCCTGGCGCCGGTCGCGTTTTTGGTCTTTTGACACTGGACACGCTGCAACGGAGGTTGTCACTGGATTTCAGCGATCTGTTCAAGAAGGGCTTTGACTTCAAGCGGATGGAAGGCGATTTTTCCCTGATCGACGGTGATGCCTACACGAGTGATTTTTTTATTGAGGGACCCGCTGCGCGAATCGAGATATCCGGTCGTACCGGCCTGACAGCAAAAGACTATGATCAGTTAATTGCAGTGATTCCCAATGTGAGTACCACGCTGCCAATAGCCGGAGCCATAGCGGTCAATCCTGCGGTTGGTGTCGCCTTGCTGGTTGCAGATCAGGTATTCTCAAACCAGACAAACAGGGTGGAATCCATTACACGCAAGGAATATACCGTTACCGGTTCGTGGGATAATCCGGATATCGAGCGGGTTGAACGGATCCGGTACAAGAACAAGGCAAGGGAACTTTTCTTCGAGGAAGAATAAGGATAGTGATTGCGAAGGGACTGCGGGTATCCGGACCACCGCTTCATTCCCCGATGGGCCGGTATGTATCCTATTTTATGGTATGCTCTATACAGAGGCAGGTTAGGGGTATGATTTCAACAATGGTGCCACCTGTTTCTGTCTTACCCGAATGGAGCTGATTTTGCGGGAATGGCGGAGCCAGTATTCGCTTCCGGGTGGATGCCGCATATTACTACCGAACCGGGGACAGGATAGCCATCGCGCCCGATAGTTCCAAGCATTTGTGACAGGGAATGGATACCTGCGTGGAGAATAAATTGCAGGTATAGTATGGAGGATAATGAATGCGGAGAAATCCAGCCGCTTACCTGACAGACCAGAAAATTGCGGGTATTCAATGACTGTAGTCGCCTGTGTACAGATGGCATCCGGCCCGAAAGTGAAGGCTAACCTGATCGAGGCAGAGAGGCATATTGCCAGGGCCGTTGATAAGGGAGCGCAGCTGGTTGTGTTACCGGAAAACTTTGCCATCATGGGTATGTCCGAAATGGACAAGGTGGGCGTCTGCGAGACCGAAGGTAATGGTCCGATGCAGGAATTCCTGTATCAGCAGGCAGCCCGGCATGGAATCTGGCTTGTGGGTGGAACCGTTCCCCTGGCATCGGAGAGTAAAAACAAGGTACGCGCTGCCTGTCTGGTGATCAACGATCAGGGAAAACAGGTGGCGCGATATGACAAGATCCATCTTTTTGATGTGCATCTGACCGATAGCGGTGAAAATTACAATGAGTCCGAGACCATAGAATCCGGCGATGAGGTTGTCGTTGTGGACACCCCGTTCGGGCGCCTCGGACTCGCGGTTTGCTATGACATACGATTCCCCGAGCTGTTTCGGCATCTGCTTGATGCTGGAATGGAGATAGTCGCCATTCCCTCGGCCTTCACGGCTATCACCGGGAAGGCGCACTGGGAAGTGCTTTTCCGGGCCAGGGCGATTGAAAACCTGTGCTACGTGATTGCCGCAGCACAGGGTGGATATCACAAGAGTGGCCGTGAGACCCATGGTGACAGTATGATCGTCGATCCCTGGGGTGTTGTGCTGGACCGATTGCCGCGAGGTTCCGGTGTGGTTTCAGCAACGATTGATCTTGAGCGTATGGAAAGCGCCAGGCGTAATTTCCCAAGCATTGAGCACCGCCAGCTGCGATGCCAGTAAGGCGCGAGCAGCCTGGGTTCCAGGTAGATAACAGGGCATCCCTCGCGGACCCGCAGTATCGTGTGATGCTGTTCCGGTGAACTCGACCGTTGTTCACCTGGTGAATGCTGCCGCAGCATTCCCGTACATTCGGCCTCCCCGGGGTATGCCTGGCTGATGGTCACGCAAGCCGGTGCCGGTTCGCTTCGAAATTCAGCAGCAGTCCTGACGAATTCATCGACACCTGCATGGAATCCGGTCACGACGAAACTATTCCACAGCGGAGATCCCCTTGATTCATGAGCACAAGTAATCTGGATATAGCAAGGCAGCAATTATTGACGCCCGCCGGAATCGGTGATGACGACCTCAACAAGGTGCTGGGCCGTATGCTCGGGTACTCGGTCGATTCCGGCGATCTGTATTTTCAATCAACCCGTCTGGAGTCATGGGTTCTGGAAGACGGGATTGTCAAGGAGGGTGCTCACAACATAGAGCAGGGTGCGGGTGTTCGGGCAATCAGTGGTGAAAAGACGGGATTTGCCTATTCAGATGAAATCATCCTGCCTGCCCTGTTACAGGCTTCAACTGCGGCACGTGCGATTGCAAAGCGGGGTGGTGAGGGGCAACTGCAGGCCTGGCAGGCACAGGAGCCGCGTTTGCTGTACCAGCCAATCGATCCGGTAACCGGAATGTCCGCCAGTGAGAAGGTTGGATTGCTCCAGCAGGTAGATGCGGAGGCCCGGCGCCAGGATGCGCGTATCAAACAGGTTGTGGTCAGTATGGCGGGTGTTCATGAAGTGGTTCTGGTGGTCTCCAGCGACGGAACGCTTGCAGCTGATGTGCGTCCGCTGGTCAGATTCAATGTAAGCGTAATCGCCGAGCACAAGGGGCGGCGAGAACAGGGTAGTGCCGGGGGCGGTGGCCGGTCTGAATATACCTTTTTCACCGAGGAAGACCGAGCTCTGGGTTATGCGCGAGAGGCCGTGCGCCAGGCGCTGGTCAATCTGGAGGCGGTGGATGCCCCGGCGGGTCCGATGACCGTGGTGCTGGGGCCCGGATGGCCCGGTGTATTGCTCCACGAAGCGGTGGGACATGGCCTGGAAGGAGATTTCAATCGCAAGGGGACATCCGCGTTTAGCGGGATGATTGGTCAGCGTGTTGCAACTTCTGCCTGTACCGTTGTCGATGATGGTACGATCCGTGGCAGGCGCGGTTCATTGAATGTGGATGATGAAGGTACCGAGAGCCAGAACACGGTTCTGATTGAAAAGGGCATACTCAAGGGATATATGCAGGACAAACTCAATGCCCGGTTGATGGGGGTTCAATCCACCGGTAATGGACGTAGAGAGTCCTATGCGCACCTGCCCATGCCCAGGATGACCAATACCTACATGCTGGCAGGTGAGCATGTCCCGGAAGAGATTATCGCTTCGGTGGAAAAGGGCCTGTACGCTGTAAATTTTGGCGGGGGCCAGGTTGATATTACCTCGGGTAAATTTGTCTTCTCTGCCAGCGAAGCCTATCTGATCGAGAAAGGCAAGATTACCAGTCCGGTCAAGGGGGCGACACTGATCGGTAACGGACCGGATGTCCTGAAAAGGGTATCCATGGTCGGTAATGATCTTGAGCTGGACAGTGGAATCGGGACCTGCGGAAAGGAAGGGCAAAGTATTCCGGTAGGGGTGGGGCAACCCACCATGCGAATTGATAGCCTGACCGTCGGAGGAACGAATACGGAGTAAGCTTACATTCAACCCGGACCGCTCAGCGGTCGACCGTCTCCTGCAGTGAACGCAGATACCTGAACAGGGCCCGGGCTGCCTTCGGAGAAAGATTCCGCTCTACCTCCTTGCGGGCCTGGCGTGTCAGCATCCGGATTCGTTGTCTGTCGGCGTCCGGGAATATTGCCAGGACCGCGTCAAGTTCATCATCGTCACCGCCAATCAGCTGATCCCGCAGGGATTCCAGTTGCTGGAAGCGACGCGCAGAGCGGCGCTGACTGGCGTGGCGCTGTTCCAGGGCCAGGCGGACAGGTTCGGGATCGATATCCCGCATCAGGCGCCCGATATACTGCAATTGACGCCGGTGTGCGCCCCGGCTTCGGATCGACCTGGCTGACCTGACGGCCTCCGTAAGAATATCCGGTAGTGCGAGGGTCTCGAGTTCTGTATCGGTCAGGCTCAGCAACTGTTCGCCAAGCGCCTGCAACGCGATCATTTCCCGCTTGCGCCGGGATTTACTGACCGTTGTATCAAACGGTGGTTCTTCCGAGTGGGTCATGATTGTGATTCTACTTTACTCTAACCGATGCGGGTATTGGCTGATTGTCCGTGAACCGGACGGTCTGTAGAATGCCATCTTCGAATGATAGCGGGGTATGTGATGTCAAAACATCCGGTTGTAGAAAATAACGATGAGTTGCCTGCCCAGTCGCAACTGGACGATATCGTCGGGTTGATACTTGCAGAGGCAACATCGCAGGGGGCGAGTGCGGCGGATGCAGGGGTAAGTGTAGAGACCGGCCTTTCGGTAACGGTACGCCTCGGTGAGGTGGAGACACTCGAATATCATCGTGATCAGGCGCTGGGTGTGACCGTCTATTTCGGTAATTGCAAGGGTTCGGCGAGTACCTCTGATTTCAACGAGCAGGCAGTGCGCGAAAGTGTTCAGGCCGCTTGCGATATCGCGAGATACACCAGTGAGGATGATTGTGCAGGGCTAGCGGATGCCGAGTTGATGGCAAGGGAGATTCCTGATCTGGACCTCTATCATCCCTGGGGGCTGAGCGCCGAGCAGGCCATCGACCGGGCGCTTGATTGTGAAAGCGCAGCGCGTGAGCTGGATACACGGATCACAAATTCTGAGGGCGCCACCCTGTCCAGTCATGTGGGCCTGCGGGTCAGTGGCAACACACATGGTTTTGCCGGAGGCTATCGCAGTAGCCGGCACTCGGTCAGTTGTGCGGTCATTGGGGAGCAGGATGGCCAGATGCAACGTGATTACTGGTATGCAGCGGCAAGGGATAGCGGGGATATGAGCTCAGCTGCCGATGTAGGCAGAATAGCGAGCGAGCGGACCCTGCGTCGCCTCGGCAGTCGTAGTCTCAAGACGCGGGAGGCGCCCGTTATTTTTGCCGCAGAGCTTGCCAGCGGACTATTCGGAGGTTTTATCAGCGCAGTTCGTGGTGGAAGCCAGTATCGCCAGTCCAGTTTTCTCCTGGATTATCTGGGCAAACAGGTGTTTCCCGAATTCATGCATATCCATGAGCAGCCCTTGCTGAAAAAGGCGATGGGCAGTGCCCCGTTTGATGCCGAGGGTGTGGCAACGCGACCGCGTGACCTGATACGCGACGGTATCCTGGAGAGCTATGTGCTCGATACCTATTCAGCGAGAAAACTGGGTATGCAGACAACCGGTAATGCCGGTGGTGTTCATAATCTGACGATTGATCATGGACCCAATGACCTGCGGGGTTTGATGAAGGAAATGGATACAGGCCTGCTTGTAACCGAACTGATGGGACAGGGCGTCAATATCGTAACCGGTGACTATTCCCGTGGCGCCGCCGGATTCTGGGTCGAGGGCGGTGAAATCCAGTACCCGGTTGACGAAATCACCATTGCGGGTAATCTTCGTGAAATGTTTCTGAACATCGTCGATGTCGGCAATGACGTCGATCTGCGAGGTAACACCCGCACCGGCTCGGTCCTGGTGGAAAAAATGATGATTGCCGGGAACAGTTAGCCTGCATTTCTCACCAGTCGGCGCGGAGGTCGCGAAGCAGATATGTTTTCACAAGGGATTTTCTGATTGAGCGGAATACCGTTGTGTATTTCCGAGGGAAGAAAATCCCTTGTGGGAACAGAGATCAAGCGAGATTGTGTCGATCTGGTGAGAAATGCGGGCTAGCCCTGGGCGGGCAAATCAATGTCCGCATTGATTGTGTCCAGCAGGCTGGAAATCTCCTCCGGTTCCTGCGTTTCCAGCAGCCGGCGCACCAGCGGGGCAAGTTCCTGCAGCGAACTGCTTTTTACAACCTGTTTCACTTCCTGAAGCGAGGCCGGGTGCATGCTGAACTCGGTAAGACCCATACCCAGTAACAATCTGGTATACCGGGGATCGCCCGCCATTTCACCACACATGGTGACCGGTATGCCCGCGCTTTCCCCGGCCATGATCACCATTTGGATCAGGCGCAGAACGGCCGGGTGCAACGGATCGTACAGGTAGTTTACCTCGTCATCAATGCGGTCAATGGCGAGCGTGTACTGTATCAGGTCATTGGTCCCGATAGACATGAAGTCGAGGTGGCGTGCAAAAAAAGTTGCTGAGAGTGCAGCTGCAGGCACTTCGATCATCCCGCCAACCGGCATATCCGGGTTGAAACCATGCCCTTCCTGCCGCAACTCCTGCTTGATTTCGTTGACGAGACTGATCACCTGCAGCAGTTCCTGACTGTTGGAAAGCATGGGAATCATCATTCTTACGGGGCCGTGGGCCGAGGTGCGCAGGATGGCGCGAAGCTGCGGGCGGAACAGGTCCTTATCCCTGAGGCAAAGCCGTATAGCCCTGAGCCCAAGTGCAGGATTGGTACAGAGGCGATCGCCTGGATGTCCTCCGTCCACTTCCTTGTCTGCGCCCAGGTCGAGGGTGCGTATCGTGAGGGGGCGACCCTGTAACCGGTTCAGTACATCCAGGTAACATTTATACTGTTCCTCTTCGTCCGGAGTATCAGAACGATTCATGAAAAGAAACTCGGTTCGGTAAAGGCCGACGCCTTCTGTTGCCTCCCGGTTCGCTGCCTCGATATCGACGGGTAACTCAACATTGCACATAAGCTGGATGGGCTTGTTATCGATTGTAACTGCCGGTACATGCTTCAGTTTGTCCAGTTCGATGCGCCACTGCTTTTCATCATACTGGCGATTCCGGTAGTGTTTCAGCAGGTTTTCATCGGCCGACGCAATCAGTATGCCTGCCTGACCATCCAGGATTACCTGTTCTCCGTCATGAACATATCGGGTTACATTGTGCATACCGACTATGGCGGGGATTCGCAGACTGCGTGCCAGTATGGCGGTATGCGACAGGGGGCCGCCATATTCAGTGACGAAGGCAACTATACCCTCGTGCTGCAAGAGTACCGTATCGGCGGGAGTAAGATCACCAGCCAGTACGATTGCGCCATGCAGATGATCCGTATCTGCACGCCCGGGTTCTGCAGCGTCATTCAGTAATACCCGCTGGATCCGGTTGATGACATGGTCGATATCATCCCTGCGTGTTCGCAGGTAGGCATCGTTCATCTTGTCGAAGACTTCAACTATGGCGTCACGCCGAAGTTTGAGCGCCCATTCCGCATTGCAGTGACGAGCCCGTATCAGATCGATAGGGGCTGCAGCGAGTGTATTGTCATCCAGCATCAATAGATGAGTATCGATAAAGGCTGCAATATCCTCCCGGGTATCCTCCGGAATGCGTTCACGAATGGACTGAAGTTGCTGGCGAGCGGTATGTACCGCCTGGCGGAACCGGTTTACTTCCTGTTCGACGAGATTGGCGGGGAGTTCTGATTCAGTAACATCGATGTTTCCATGCTGCAGGATGTGTGCCTTGCCAATGGCAATGCCTCGAGAGACACCGATTCCGGACAGTGCCATGCTCACCCCGGTGTGCCTCCGGGAAACAGCATGAGATCCTGCAGGGGGAAGGCCGGGTGATGACGGTTATCCGCGCAGTTGTAACCACACGGGGGGAGCATCTATTCTTCCTCTCCAAAGCCTTTGGTGACCAGTTCCTCAAGGCGGTCTGCCGCCTCGTTTTCATCGTTGCCGGATACAAGCAGGGTGATTCGGGTCCCCTTGGCTGCGGCAAGCATCATGACACCCATAATGCTTTTCCCATTGACTTTATGATTGCCCCGGGCGATCTCGATATTACTGCTGAAACTCGAGGCGAGAGTCACGAATTTTGCCGCTGCACGCGCATGCAGGCCAAGCTTGTTGCTAATGACTATGTCTTTTTCCAGCATAATAAAAGGCCCTAGTTCTCCGGTGTTCCATTGCAGGTGAATACCCCGTCCCGGCCGCCGCTCGTTGCCTTGATACAAAGCTGTTCCAGGTTCAGATCAGGATAGTTCAGCGCTCTTACCAGCATGGGAATATTAACGCCTGTGACAACTTCTACCTTGCAGGTATCACGCAGCCGGTTTGCGATATTGCTGGGTGTGCTGCCATACAGGTCTGTAAATATCAGGACGCCTTCACCCTTGTCCAGAGATCTGCACGCCCGTATTGCAGCCTGCAGCACCTGATCCGGATCACTGTCCATATGAACCGCCAGTGCCTTTGCGCTCAATGGGCAATGGCCGAGCATGGCGGTTGCAGTATGCAGGAGTTCCTCTCCCAGATTTCCATGTGTGATGAGGAGGAGTCCTACATTCATGGCAGATCACGATGGCGGATGACAAGCTGGTCATAACTGGGTCGGAAATATCTTGCCAGACGCTCCGCCATATAGACCGATCTGTGTTGTCCGCCCGTGCAACCGATCGCAATCGTCAGGTAACTCCGGTTATCTGTCTGAAAATGTGGTATCCAGTTGCTTAGAAACGATTCTATCTGACCGGCCATTTCCCGAACCAGATTGTCGTTTTCCAGGTACTCTATAACATCCTTGTCACGGCCTGTAAGGGGGCGAAGACCCGGTTCCCAATGCGGGTTGGGCAGGCAGCGGACATCAAAGACAAAGTCTGCATCGCCCGGAACACCGTGCTTGTACCCGAACGATTCGATGAGCAGGGAGAATGACGGGTTTTCCTCTCCCGCAACCCGATTCTTGATCAGGTCCCGAAGCTGGTGAATGCTGGTTCGGCTGGTATCGATGAACAGGTCTGCACTGGCCGCAATCGGACCGAGCAGCTCCCTTTCCTGCTGGATGGCCTCGGTGAGTGATACATCGGCACTGCTCAGGGGGTGTTTACGCCGTGTCTCACTGTAACGTTTCAGCAAGGTATTATCATCCGACTGCAGAAACAGAATTCTGCAAGTGATGTTGCTGGCTCTGAGTGTTTTCAGAATTGCCGGAAATCGCTCGAGATCACCCGGGTGGTTGCGGGCGTCAATACCTGCTGCTGCCAGCCCCGGACTGGATGCGGGGGTATGTATCATCTCGGCTGCAAATGCAGCCAGCATACCAACCGGCAGGTTATCGATACAGTAATAACCGAGGTCTTCCAGTGTATTCAGGGCGACACTCTTTCCAGACCCCGAGAGCCCACTGACAATGGTGAGTATCATGGCATGGAGCCTTCAAGACGGCGTTTTTGCCGTTCTACAAATGCGCGTCCTGCATCATAACCCTTGGAGATCAGGATATGATTGCGTACCGCTGATTCCACCAGTACCGACAGGTTCCTGCCGGGCCCAACGGGCAGGGTTACCTCGGGCACATTCACGCCGAGGATGGTCCTGACCCTGCGACTGCCGCGCAACCGGTCAATCCTGTCGATATTCTCATCCGAGATATCCTGCAGAACAATGATCAGGCGGAGATTCCGGTTTTCCTTTATAGAGCTGTCACCGAACATGGCGCGGACGTTCAGGACACCCAGTCCGCGAACTTCCAGAAAGTCCCGGAGCATTTCCGGGCAACGGCCGTTCAGCGTATCCGGGGCAATTCGTGAAAATTCAGGTGCGTCATCGGCAATCAGCCGGTGTCCGCGGGTCAGCAGCTCAAGTGCGAGTTCACTTTTGCCTATGCTGGATTCCCCCACGATCAGCACACCCGTACCCATGACCTCCATGAATACACCATGCATGGTAATTTTCTCAGCGAAAAAATTACTCAGGTAATACTGCAGGTTCTGGATTATCTCCTGGCTGGTCAGCGGCGAAGCGATGAGGGTTATCCGGTTATCATCAGCTTTTGTCAGGAAATCATCGGGTATCACCTGGTTATCGGTAACAATCACGAGAGCGGACAGTTCGGAAAACAGTTGCGAGATAGTGTCCTTTCTCGAGTTTTTCCTCAGGCTTCTCAGGTATTCCAGTTCCCTGGTGCCGAGGACCTGAATCCTGTGTGGATGGATGAAATTCATATGGCCGACAAGAGTGGCCTTTGTATCATTTTCATCTGTGGAATGAATTACCCGGTCCCTGCCGTCTTCACCTGCGATCAGTCTGAATCCAAGCTTGTCCTTGAGAGAGTGATAGAGTGTTCCCGCCTTGAGTGTGGCGCTCATGCTGATATACGACGGGATTCCCAGCGGCCCAGCAGATCGATAATACTGTTAACATCCGTACAGTTTCGCAGGCCATCGCAAATTTCGGGATTACTGAACATTTCCGCGATGTTTGCCAGCAGGTGCAGGTGTTCTTCAGTGGACTCTTCGGGTACCAGCAGGGCGAACAGCAGATCAACCGGTTGATTATCCGGTGAATCGAACGCTACCGGATCATCCAGTTTTACGAATGCGCACACCGGCTGGGTCAGTCCGCTGATTCTGCCATGGGGTATGGCGACACCCTTGCCGAGACCGGTACTTCCCAACCGTTCGCGATTAAAGAGGCTTTCGAAAATCTCTCCCTGGGAAACAGCTTGCGCGGATTCAGCCAGTAATATGCTGAGTTGTTCAAGCAGGCGCTTCTTGCTGGTAAAACCCTTTCCGCACATTACCCGGTCCGGGGTGATTAAATCGGTGACCACCATTTCAGATCATTCCTGTCCGGATCTTGTCACCGGTACTGTCCGGGACACCCCGGTCCGGTCGGATGAGTGATTTGTCATTTGCAATCTTTCCTGTATGTTGATTGCACGGGAAAGGCTTCCTCAATCGGCTGCAATCACAGAAATGTTGCTCTGCGCAATCCATGTCCTGTGCGATCCTGGCGCAGATTCATGAGATTTCCGGATTAAAACTCGTGGTTCTTCCTCATGCCTTCATTGCGATGATGATCTGTCATTTTTTCCTTGTGTTTCTTCACCTGTCGGTCAAGTTTGTCAACCAGTGAATCTATGGCCGCATACATGTCTTCCTGGGTCGCATCTGCAAAGACATTGCCGCCACTCAGTCTCAGTGTTGCTTCCGCCCTGTGACGGAGCTTTTCCACACTGAGTATCACATGGATATCTGTAACATGGTCGAAGTGACGTTCCAGTCTCTCCATCTTGTTTGTTACGTAATCGCGTAATGGGGGGGTGACTTCCAGATGATGGCCGGTCAGGTTGATTTGCATTGGATTTCCCTCATGTTTATTTATACGGTCCTATGCCATGCGTTTTCTTTCATTCGACGGAAGGATTGACATCGCTTCGCGGTACTTGGCAATGGTTCTGCGTGCTACCTTGATTCCCTGCTCGGAAAGGATCCCGGTAATCTTGTTGTCACTGAGTGGTTTTTGCGGGTTTTCGGCGGCAACCAGTTTCTTGATTAATGCGCGGATAGCGGTTGCCGAGCATTCTCCCCCGTCTTCTGTGCCCACATGACTGGAAAAGAAATATTTGAACTCGTAGATTCCTCGCGGGGTATGCATGTATTTACTGGTAGTGACTCTCGAGACGGTAGATTCATGCATATTGACTTCATCGGCAATGCTGCGCAGGACCAGCGGTTTCATTGCTTCCTCACCATAGTCAAGAAACCCGCGCTGCCGTGCCACGATGCTGTTGGCAACCTTGAGTAATGTCTCGTGACGGCTTTGCAGGCTTTTCAGAAACCAGCGAGCTTCCTGCAGGTGGTTCTTCATGTAATTGTTGTCCTGGCTGTTATCGCCCCTGCGTACCATATTGGCATATTGGCTGTTGATGCGTAGTCGCGGGGCGGCATCCATGTTCAGTTCAACGACCCATTCCCCCTTGCGCTTGAATACAAATACATCCGGGACAATATACTGGAAGCTGGTATCTGCAAACTGCGCTCCGGGGCGGGGATTCAATGACTGAATCAGGTGCAGCACCTCCTGCAGATCCGGTTGGGAGAGCTTCATTCGCCGCATGATTTGATTGTAGTCGCGACTGCCCAAAAGTCCCAGATGCTCCCTGATCAGCAGCAGGGCCTCGGGCAACCAGGGTGTCTCCGGATCCATGTTCTGCAACTGGATGAGCAGGCATTCCCCCGGATTTCTTGCGCCTACGCCAATGGGATCGAATTGCTGGATCCTGTGCAGGACGGCCTCGACTTCATCAACCTCTACTTCCTGCTGCGTAGCAAGGCTATCAGCCAGTTCATCGATACTGGTACCTAGGTAACCATCGTCGTTGATGGCATCGATGATTGTGTTGGCGATCAGCTGGTCGGTGGGACTTAATGTGGACAGGTCCAGTTGCCAGTTCAGGTGGTCATGGAGGCTGGTGGTGGCACTGTTGACGGAGTCCAGGAAATCCCGGTTGTCTGCGTCCGGGGCTCCGCCCGAGCTGATGATTCCCGTGTCATAGGTATCTTCCCAGTTACTGTCTACCGGCAGTTCCTCCGGGATGGTTTCGGTGGTGCTTTCGGCCCTGGTTTCATCAGCGCTATCCTCCTGGGAACTGGCCTGCTCGGATTCAGGGGATAGCGTCTCTTCCGGTTTTGTGTTTTCCTCATCCGGTGACTCCAGCATGAGATTCGATTCCAGAGCACTCTGGATTTCCATCTGCAATTCCACGGTAGACAGTTGCAACAGGCGAATGGCCTGTTGCAACTGCGGTGTCATGGTCAGTTGCTGGCTCAGGCGGAGTTGAATCGATTGTTTCATATCGTCGCTACGAGACAGGCGCTTTGTGTGGTCTTTTGTACCAGTCCGGTCTTCATGCTGCTGGCCTGGTGTTCAGGAGATGCCGCCAGACCTCCCTGGTGGAATAGGTACCGGGAAAAAAATTCTTGGGCATGGTACGGATTTTGTCGGTCGGCCTACCGGGAATATGAGTCGATGATGTGCCTGGCAGCATGATTTTGTTATTTATCATTATATTTCAGTAGGATGCATTGATGGTTGGGTCACCGGGTAGCAAGTTTTTGATATAAGCATTTTCTATGCCAATTGTAGTAGGTTTTGGTTCCGTTGTCAGTATTCTAACGGGTAATTCTCATCGCGGGATCAGTCTTGCGTCCAACCTGCTGCGGATGGGTTAGCCACCCCGGTTACAGTCGGAAGCGTTCCCCGAGATAGACTTCCCTGACCTGTTGATCCGCGAGGATGGTATCCGGTTTTCCTTCCGAAATGACATGTCCCTCATTGAGGATATAGGCACGGTCACAGATGCCCAGTGTTTCCCGAACGTTGTGATCGGTGATCAGAATGCCAATATCGCGATCACAAAGCTGCTGGATGATGCGCTGGATATCGACTACCGAGATGGGATCTACGCCCGCGAAAGGTTCATCCAGGAGAATGAATTTTGGATTGGAGGCCAGCGAGCGGGCTATTTCCACACGACGCCTTTCGCCGCCGGAAAGGCTCAGACCCTGTTGGTCGGACAGGTGGCTGATGTGGAAGTCATGCAGCAGGGAATCCAGCCAGGACTGCCGCTTGGCCGGGTTCAGATCATTGCGTAGTTCCAGAACAGCCAACAGGTTCTCAGCGACCGTGAGTTTCCGGAAGACCGATGGTTCCTGGGGGAGATAACCAAGCCCGTTTCTTGCGCGCACATGCATTGGTTTACCGGTGAGATTCCGGTCGTCCAGGGTGATGGATCCCTTGCCGCAGGGGATCAGCCCGACAATCATGTAGAAACAGGTGGTCTTGCCGGCGCCATTCGGGCCCAGCAGGCCGACTACCTCGCCGCTGACCACTTCTACTGTGACATCAACAATAATTTCCCGGGACTGGTAGCGCTTGCCGAGGTTCTGAGCAATCAGTTTGCTCATTGAGATTCAGGTTCCCCATTGTCTGATTCCTGCTGGGGTTTCGGTTGCAGGGTAATATGAACCCGCTGACTACCGCCGCTTTCCCCTGCATTGACGATGTTGTTTTTCATGTCGTATTCGATACGGTCACTGCTGAATGTGTTGATCTCTCCCTGCCATACCCGTGCCTTGTCGAGCAGGATGATGCGGTCTTGTTCGGCATAGTATTCCATACGTCTTGACTCAGCATGCATATCTTCATCCTTGCCGTCGGGTCTCTGCCGGTACGTGGCGGGACTGCCGATCAGGATGGCTTTCCTGAGGTAATCCCCTGTCGTGTAGACGGTCATTTCCTGCCCGGTCAGATGCAGTGTCCCCTGGGTAAGCTTCACATCGCCACGATAGACGCTGACGCCTTCCTCATCATCGAGTTCGGCATAATTCGCCTCGATATAGATCGGTTTGTCCTGATCGGTGGACAGGCTCATGCAAATCGCCGGTGTCAGGAGGAGCACGCCCGTCAGGAACCAGCCCCTACATCGATTCATCCAGATTCTGTTTCTGCCCGTGCACGGTTTCATGGCTGCATCATTCATTTTGTCTTTACTGTCCATAACAATTCCGGAATCAGGGGTGTGATTCCATACTGCCTTTCACATGGGAGAGCAGTTGCAGGCGGTGTTTGCCCAGATCAGCCTGCATGCCCACTGCCTGAACGGTATATCCAGGACTGGAGAAGTCTACCTGCTGGGTGGTACTTGCGGTTTTTTCTTCCGGTCTCACCCGTAAATTCCGGGTCAGGATGGTTACTTCCGGGCTGTTTTCCGTGGCAATCCGCCGGATTCGCACATTGCCCAGCAAGCGTACCTCGGCGCCTCCCGATGTGACACGGCCATGCGCTGACTGAATATGCCAGGAGGGTTTTCCCGGCTGGTAGAATTCCAGGTAGGGGGTTTCCAGCTCGCTGCTGTCGTTGTGTGGATAGTGGGTCATACGCTCGGCTTGCAGTCGGTAACGTGGAATTCCGTTATCATTCATGGTTGTTACGGTGAAGTCCTCGATAAACATGTCCGGATCATGACTGCCGGGCCCCGAACCGCCAACCAGGCTGATCTTCGTCTCATAGACCAGCCAGCCGCTCAAAAGGGCCAGCAAGGCGGGTACCGCAAGAAACAGAATACGTTGCACCCTGATCAGAAATGCTACTTTATCTATTCTCCTGGATACTCGCCCAGGACTGCATCAAGCTTTCCCTGCGCTTCCAGGATCATTTCGCAGACATCCCGGGCGGCCCCCCGGCCACCGCCGCTCGGAGTTTGCCAGTGGGCATGCTTGAGTACCAGGGGATGTGCATCCTGAACCGCGATGGCCAGTCCCACCTTGTGCATAACCGGCAGATCAACAACATCATCACCCACATAGGCCGTTTCTTCCTCCTTGATTCCCAGGGTGTCCCTGAGTTTCAGATAGGCGGGTAACTTGTCCAGTTGCCCCTGGTAGACATGGGTGATGCCGAGATTTTCCATCCGGTGCCTGACGACATTCGATGTACGCCCGGTAATGATGGCCAGTTCGACGCCGGTCTTGTGCAACATCTTCATGCCGTGCCCGTCACGGGAATGAAATGCCTTGTATTCCTGTCCATCATCACCAACGAACAGGCTACCATCCGTCAGAACTCCGTCTACATCGAATATGACGAGGCGTATGCGTGCCGCTCTTTCGTAAATGTCTTTCATATCACACCACACCCGCCCGCAGAAGATCGTGCATGTTCAGGGCCCCCGCCACCTGGTTGGTGTCGTTGACGACCAGCAGGGAATTGATCTTGTTCTTCTCCATAATCTGAAGTGCCTCCGCAGCCAGCATCCCCGGGCTTGCTGTCTTGCATTTGTGGGTCATTACCTCGCCAACATTGGTCGTGTGTACATCGACTTCATGGTCGATCGCCCGCCGCAGGTCACCATCAGTGAATACGCCCGCCAGGTATCCCTCCCTGTCCACCACCGCCGTCATACCGAGTCCCTTCTGGGTCATCTCCACAAGGGCATTACTGAGCAGGGTATCTTGATGGACGACAGGTATCTGGCTTCCGGTATGCATCAGGTCATCGATTAACAGCAGCAGGCGTCTGCCCAGTTTGCCGCCGGGATGGGAACGGGCGAAATCCTCTGCGGTAAAACCGCGTGATTCCAGCAGGGAGATGGCAAGTGCATCACCCATCGCCAGGGCTGCGGTGGTGCTGGCTGTCGGGGCGAGATCCAGCGGGCAGGCCTCCTTTGCGACACAGACGTCGATATTCGCGGTTGCTGCCCGAGCCAGCCTCGAGTCGGCATTTCCGGTCAGGGTGATGAGCGGGACATTCAACCGCTTGATAATGGGCAGGATTGTCAGGATTTCGTCTGTCTCACCCGAATTGGACAATGCCAGGACCACATCCTTGGCGGTAATCATGCCCAGGTCCCCGTGACTTGCTTCACCGGGGTGAACAAAAAATGCAGGTGTGCCGGTACTCGCCAGGGTGGCGGCGATCTTGCTGCCTATATGCCCTGATTTTCCCATACCGATCACAACCACGCGACCCTGGCATGCCAGCATCAGATGGCAGGCGCGCACAAACGGTCCTTCCGTGATCCGGTCGATCAGGGCGGCTACTGCATCTGCCTCTGTCTTTATGACCGCAATGCCAAGGTTCTGTAATTTAGTATCATCCATATTTTCCGTTGATTTCCTCCGACGGCCACTTTGAGCGGCAACGCGGTGATCTTCCTGAGGTTAACAGACCCTAGTATAACGGCCCGTTTGCCCTCATCATACC
>JARFQV010000225.1 GCA_029287615.1 Pseudomonadota bacterium
GCTTCCAGGCCAGCTTGGGACCGACTGACCAGCGCTTGTTCAGGTCATACATGCCTTCGACCGAAAGCACATGGGAGCGCTCGTCGGTAGCCGCATCTTCCTGACCTGCACTGTCAAGATCGTAAAGGTACGTGTACTTGCCAAGCATGTTGAGGCGGTCATTACTAACCGGCCGGTAGGCAAAACCCGCATCAATCTCGGCAAACCGAGCGTCATCCGAGCCGGTATCGCGATTGTCTGTCCAGGAAAGATTGAGCTTGCCCAGCAGGGTGAGTGATTCACTCTTCCTGTAGCGCAACAGGTTTGTTGTCAACCACTGGCGGCGGTCATCACTGCCCTTGTCCTGGCGGTACTCAAGCTTGTTGCTGGAATCAATGCGATCCTTCCGGTAGCGACTGGCCAAGCTCACTGTATCACGCTCTATGGCCCCGCTATCGGTGTCGAGGTCGCTGCTCTGCAGGGACGCGGAAAGACTCAGTTCCTTGCCTGGCGAGTATTCCAGCCCGTAAACATGGCCAATACCCGACTCCCTTTCACCGCTTATAAACTGGTCCTCGTTGAACACCTGCAGGGAATTACCCAGCTGGCGGCGCTGCCCCATGGTAGCAACACCCTTGCGCCCGTCAGTACGATCTGTCGAGAAGGTATACCCACCATAAAATGACTGATCAGCCGAGGCCTGGAATTCTGCACCAAACAGTACTGCATCACCCCGGTCACCGGTACTGCCTTCTGCATTCAGGGAAACACGTTTGCTCACCCGGCTATCGATACCGAGCGTAACAAGATCATTGTCTTCATAGTCATCATCCTGAACGACGGCTGTCTGCACCGCACCATAGATACTGGTGCCGGGACCAACACTGTAATCCGTCTTGAGTCCGACCAGGGTTGCAGCACTGGTTCCGGTATCATCCTCGTCCTCACTTACATAACGGACCTCGGCACCCAGGCCAAGCTTTCCTCCCGGCCTGAAATTTGCCTCGACACCTGCGGACTTTCTTTCCAGTTCTCCTTCGCGGTCGATAACCGCTGCACGCACCCCCAGGGACAGGTATTTATTTGCATCCCAGCTGGATTCTGCGCCGTACTCTGTGGTCTCAACACCCTCATCAACCCGGGCCACCGAGAACCCCTCGTCACGGCTTTTCCACCAGAGTGCAGATGTGCCCTTGTAACGCCCGCCACTTACCTCGGCATGATTGACACGGGCCTCAAGCAGCCTTGCCTCGCCATCAACATGGTCGCCAATGCCGTTATTGAGGGTCGAGAATGACAGGCCACCATTGTCCGAGAAAAAATTATCACTGGCCTGAAGCGCCTCTGTACGGGCGTACTCCGCCTTCAGATACGTCCCCTGCGCTACCCGCAAGGTCACGTCGGCACCCTTGAGCGCATAATCCGTTCCATCACGACTTTCGCTGACATAGGTCCCGCCGACGGCAACGTGATCGTTCACCCAGCCCTTGCCGCGAGCACCGTAGGTGACATCATCGGCTTCAAATTCATCTGGCACATACTCATAATCAACCATCAGGATATTGGCATCCCCGTCCAGTGGCCGGTCCTTGACGATCGACGTAACCGCTCCGGAAGTTACCTGAAACAGCGGGCGCTTTAGAATAATACGACCCTGAATCTCGTCAATGTCATAATCAATATCGCGCTGCAGGGTAATGTTCTCGAGAACGCGGTTGGTATCACGCTCGCGCACTTCCACCCGCACCTTCTCGGAGCCCTCGACTATATCCGTGTTGCGCAGATAATAAAGGCTGCCGCCAGTACCTATAAATTCATTATGCGCAAGCGCCGTGTTTGGTTCGGATGCAAATACTGTCATCTCGGTGCGGTGATCGCCAAAACCCGTGGTATCCACATTGCGGTGCTGGTAGCGCGCACCGTAGAGACTGCGGTTGTATTGTGCAAATTCATTGCCGGTGATTCCGGTATTGTAATTTCCCCACAATGCCTGCGACTTGTCCCAGTCAACCCGGACATAGAAGCGCCCCTGCGAGTCCACGTCGCTGACAGTAGTCGAGTCATCTCCGTACACCGGGTAATAACGGTCCGGGTCGAGACGCCTGAACAGGCTTTCGGGGTCCTTCTTGTGCAGATCGTGGAATATTTCCCCAAGTTCATCTTCACGGGTATCCAGCTGCGCTGTCACCAGGTACTTCCCTTTCACCTTGCCCTTCAGATAGAAGGCCATGCGGCCATCGACGAACACATTCTCGTCGTAGTGGTCATCTTCAGACAGTGGTTCGACATGACCACTCACGTCATTCTGGCCGATCGTCAGGTCGGCAATTCCGGTCATGAAGAAATATTCACCGGAAACCGGAACATTGAAAGTGCGCTCCCAGGATTCTCCGGAGGCATCAGTGATGACCACATCCATTCGATGTTCACCGGCCGGCAGAATGCGCTCAACCACGAAGCGACCGTTGTTATCCAGTGGAACATTCTCACCGTCCAGCTGGAGCGTGCTGCCTTCAGGTATATCTGCACCGTTCAGACGTACCCGGCTCCCTGCAAGAGGAATCGTCTGTCGTTTGAGACTGTTTTTCCCGTAGACAGCCTCAAGCAACTCACTGTCGGCGTCAGCGGCATTACCAGCCGGCCTGCTGTCACTGATATACAGCGTCTCCCCAACATCCGTCTCATCTGTACGTCCGGCCTCGTCATAGACCCGCAAGATGTAGACAAGCTCGTCACCGGCCTGCAGCTGTTTCCCGTTGTCGGTTTCACCGCGCCACTTTACCCGGGCATCAATTGCAATTGCTTCACCCGAAAAACGCTTCACCGGTGCGGTCCAGTCTGTATCATCCGCATAATAAACAGACAACTCCCAGCCACTGATAAATTCGCTGTAGTTAGAGTACAGTCTGAAGCTTACCGGGCGTCTGAAATGTCCGTCCCTCAGTTCAGCCAGCAGGGGTCCGGAGACATCCAGTCGCGGGCTGACAACCGCCGGATCTTCCACAGACCAGATGACCCCGCCGCTTTCAAGCTGCATCCTGCCGCTGAACTCGACATCAGTACGACGGTTATCCTGCCGCCCTTCCGCGGTTGCATTGTCGGAACGGGGGGACACCTCGCCACGGCTGGTGACCTCGAAGCTGATACCGTCATCACAAAGACCGGTGTTGCATGAATCCTCCTCAGTTGCATGCACCGGAGATATAACAATATCGAGTAGTTTGCCTATCAGGCTGCCTGTAGCTGAGGTTCCGGTCGGTCCGTAATTACTGGCTGCGCTGTCATCGTCCCTGCCGCTGCCTGGCTCGACACGTACATCGACATCTTTCATCAACCCCGTTCCAAGCAACTTCTGCAGCGCTTCCCTTACTGCCTCGGCACGGCGCAACCCCAGGGACTGGTTATAGCTCCTGCTACCCGTTGAGTCAGCATGACCTTCAATTGTCACTGTACCGCAACGATAGCGGCGAATCGCCGCGGCCATTTTTTCAATGGAAGTCTGGTGCTCCGGTTTAATTAATGCGCTCCCGCTCTGGAAAAAAACCTCGCCCAGACGTATGTGGACAGTCTTCTCGGCCAGGAGCTGATCAGGCAGCTGCACACCGAAGTTGATACGGTTCATCAAACCGCCGGTAATCCGCAACACACGCGGGTTCTCCGTGGTAAACCGGCTGTTGCGAGGCAGGGTCACCGGGTCCACCTTGAGAATAAAGTTGCGCCCGCGCGCGTAGCGGCCGGGATCAACATCGGCAACATGAAAACGTCCATGCACATCGGTCTCGACCAGTAACCCTGAAACAGTTGCCAGGCGCACGCCGGGGATCCCCTCCTCCATGACGCCGTAGTTAGTCACCGTAATTATCAGCTCGTAACCATCTACTGCGGGTACCACCTGACGCTGCACAACCAGGTCCTGCCCTGTCATGCCGTTCTTTTTGTCACCGGAATGCGCCGTAGTTTGCACACCGTTCGCATCAATGTGCACCTGCGTCCCCTCTGCGGTACTGATATCAATAGCAGGCACCCGATATGCAAACAGGCCCATGCGCACTTCGATACGGTGATTTTCCGGTGCATCAGCCACGCTGCTTCGACCCTGCATGGTTCCCGCGTCAATACCGGTAACAATTGGCACTGCCCCGTTATCGGAAACTGCGGTTGTTTGCAGACCCGATACTATCCGGGTACTTCCCTTTATATAATCGGATGCTTCGATTGCAGCTGTAATTCGCAATCCGGTCGCATCCGCAGAATCCTGCCACCCGTCACCATCACGGTCATGATATACCTTGCCGATGATGGTGGTCTTGTCGAACACCGGGTCAGCCACCACCTGAACAGTGGCACTGGCTGCAGTTTCTTCATTACCAACCAGCGATATGCGGTTAACGTAATCACCCTCGATTACACCCGAGCCGATCCGCAGAAGGTAACGTATCCGGACCTCATCACCTGCCGGGATGGTGATGTTCTCGAAAACAACCGGCCGCGTTCCGGAAGTGGTAACCTTTGTACTCGCCCCTGTGCTGTCAATCAGCTGCGCCGAACCCTCGACATACTTGAAACCCGGCGGGATCATGTCACTCAGGTCCACTTCATCGGATGCACCCGTATTGCTGACCCTGACGGTATAACTCACCATCTCGCCGATGCTTGCCTGCTTGCGACTGGCAGTCTTGCTGAGGACAATCTCCGCTGCAGGTGCCGCTGCCACCGGGTCAATCGGTATATGGTTGTTGATCACATCCGGGTCACCCTGTTCCAGTTCGAAGGCCAGATAGTAGGTGGTTGGCTGTGATACTGCGGGGGCGGTGTTGGTGGCAACCACGGCATACGGGCTGGGGCTACCGGTCGGATCCAGTGCGACAGCCTCGGGTGCAATCCGTGCAGATGGTGCCGTCACGTAACCGTCCGGCACTGAGGTAACCACGAGCGAGTAGCTTGTTTCTGTCACCGGACATGCAGCTGCTGCATCCGGGACCAGATCAAAGCGATAGGCCCCGTCACTGCCTGTAGTCTGCCCCTGCTGGCTGGGATCGGCAAAGCACGCCACAGGCAGGTTAACGCCGGCGGCATCCCTCATGAACAGGGTGACGCCCGCGAGTTCGCGCCGGGTCTCCATATCATAAACCACACCCTGGGGATCAATTGCCAGATTCTGGTCTATGCTGGTGACCCCGCTGGACAGGGTCAGGTTGTCAAGCACGTCCCATACAACAATCGTCTCCGGGTGCAGGAACTGGATACTGTAGCCTGATCCGGGAACCAGATCGGTAAACTCGTAATAACCGGAACTGTCCGTCACAGTCGATCCAATGGTGTCCGCACCCTGGAACAGCACGACGCCCCAGCCCTGAAGCAGGGGCTCGGCGGACTCATAAAGGTCATCGTGGTCCTGGTCAAGCCAGACGATGCCGTTGATCGCTGCTGGTAGCAGCGCAGCACTCACCGTCACGCCGTCCGCCGCCGAGTCCGTTCCATCCGCACTCGCCGTCGCACTGTTCGTCACACTCCCCGCATCCAGATCCGCCTGCGTCACCGCGTAACTGCCCGTACACGTCACACTCTCGCCCGGGTCCAG
>JARFQV010000258.1 GCA_029287615.1 Pseudomonadota bacterium
GCAGGGCTCCCGGGAGGGGGATGGGGACGGGATTCCCGGGATCGGGATGGTGGACGGACCGTTCATCGCCTTTCGTGCCAACGTCAACCTCACCTTCACCCGGAGTGACTCCGGTGGCGGTGCTGTGGTGATCCAGACGTCCTCGGTCCAGAGCCCGAGCCTGGGCGGATGCACCATCATGGACAAGTCGGTAAGCCCCGTGAGCCGCGGAGACTGGTGGCTGGTCGGCGGTTTCCTGGCCTGGATGGGAATGTTCGTCCGGCGCCGCAAGAAGCAGGCGCACTAGCAGAGACGGGGAGATCCCCGCCTGACTACACGGCGCAGTCGCAAGGCTGCGCCGTTTTTTTGGGGGAAACGAAATGAACGGCAGGGAAGACCGGGAAACATCCCGCTGAATAAATTTTCCTCTCCGCCGCTACATTGACGGCAAATGAACCATCTGTTTCAATCGGTTACCGGACAGGAATGACCCGGTGGCCGCAAGACCCGTACAATAGCAGCCGGTGAAATGCCCCCAAGGGGATAGACAACACATGAATTGCCAGGAAGTGAACCCATGAAGAAATGTAGCTTTATCGTATTCACCCTTTCCCTGCTGGTCATCCCGGCCCTTCCGATCCAGGCCTGGGCCGAGTCACTGCCCCACGCCATCGATGAACCCTACCGCATTCATGCGGGTGATGTCCTGGAGGTATCAGTGTGGAAAGAAGAGGATATGAGCCGGGTTGTCATTGTGCGGCCCGACGGCGCCATCTCCTTTCCCCTGGTTGACAGTGTGCAGGCGGCCGGCAGGACGGTCGATGAACTGCGCGATGAAATCACCCAAAAGATGTCACGCTACATCCCGGACCCGGTGGTCACCGTGGCAACCCAGCAACTGCTCGGTAACAAGGTCTACGTAATCGGCCAGGTCAACCGTCCCGGGGAGATCGTGGAGAGCCGCTACATCGATGTCGTACAGGCGCTTGCCTCGGCCGGTGGTACAACGCCCTATGCGGCCGATAACAAGATCAAGATCATCCGCCGTGATGAAAAAGGCAGCTTGACGGCATTCGAGTTCCGACTCGGGGATATCGAAAAGGGAAAAAATCTCGAACAGAATATCATCCTGCAGAGTGGCGATGTAGTTGTAGTGCCCTGAGGGATTGCCGAGCGTCCTCATCCCTGCACGATTACAAGCCAGTGGCCAGGGTGCGTATGCGTATTGCGGAAACACAAGAATAACTCATGATTTCAGATCTGACTTTCTGCGTGCCCTTCCGCAAACTTCCGGGACCATCATGGAGACCCGGGATTTTCAGTTCTCTCGTTTGGCTGCTGGCAGCTATTCCCCTTCCTGCACATTGCGCAGAATGGTGGCTGGAACCTTCGATCTTTCTGAAAAGCGGCTATAACAGCAACATTCGCCTGACCCCTGCATCCCATGATTCCGTGTGGGAGGCGTCAGTCAAGCCAGGAGCGCGATTCGGGGTGGAAACTGCCGCCAGGGGTATTCGGGGCAACGCCTGGGCGAATATCCGCCGCTATACCGGGGGCAGCGGGCGGGAAAGCAGTAACTCACTGGACAGGGAAGACTATCACGGCGATCTCTTTGGATTCTACAACACGCTAAGGAACAACTGGGGACTGCGGCTCGATTATACCAAGGACAGCACACTGGACTCCCAGTTGGAGGAGACCGGCCTGGTTTCAGACCGGGTAACCCGCCATCGCTATATCTTCAACCCCACCTGGTCTCGAATCCTTACCCAGCGCATCCGCCTGGATGCCAATTATTCCTATAACCAGGTGGATTATTCGAACAACTTCCAGGCCAGGCTGTCTGATTACAAGTACCAGAGGGTGTCAACCGGACTTGTCTATGCACTGTCAGAGCGCGATTCGGTCACACTGCAGGCAGCTTATGCTGATTTTGATCCGGAATTCGGTGCCGACTCCGAAACTGCGTCTCTACAGGCCGGTTATTCACGTGAATTCAACGAGACCCTTCGCGCCAGTATCTTTGCAGGCGGTCGCCGCACCAAGACCAATGGAGACGAAACCATACCTTCGGGTTTCTGTGTGGGCAGCAATCCCGGTGCACAGTTCCCGGAGTGCCCGGGGGGGATACCGGTCGTTACCGGATTCAATACAAACGGTATCAGTGACACCTCGACCGGATCCATCTTCAGCGCCGATATCACCAAGGACTGGCAAACCGCCAGTATCACCATGAGCCTTTCCAGACAGGTCACCCCAACCGGTTTCGGTGATTTGATCGACAAGAAACGCGCCAAGGTGGTCGGAAGAAAACGGCTCACCCGGTTACTGACGAGCAGCCTGTCCATCGAATACTTCAAGACCGAAGGTGTCAATACCGAATCCGATGTCACCTCGAGACGGGTAGATCGGGAATTATTTCGAATCATCCCGCATTTGAGATGGCGTCTGACCCGGGAGTGGGATCTTGGCGCCAGCTATGAATATACGCGACAGGACAGGAAAAACTCGGAAAACGATGCGAAACGTCACGCCGCCTATTTGACGCTGACCTATCGTTGGCCTAGAATCTCAATGTCCCGCTGAATCCAGTTTTCTCAAGAATCCTCAATAAGATCCGAAACAATCAGCACCCCTGTTATTCCTGATGTGGTAGGACCACTATGGCTGAGTACGCAGCTGAACAAACCCTAGAAATTGGCGACTTTCTGGACGCATTCAAGCGCCGGCGTCTGATCATCGGCCTGATCGCGGGTCTCGTTTTTCTACCCGGGCTGTTCGCGGCATACCTCTGGCCACCCACCTATCAGTCCAATGCCACCATCCTGATCGAGGAACAGGAGATCCCGTCGGAACTGGTGCAATCCACCATCACCAGCTATGCCGCCCAGCGTATCCAGGTTATCAGCCAACGGGTGATGACGCGTACCAACCTGATGGAGATTATCGAGAAGTTCAACCTGTATGAGGATGATCTGGAGCGCAAGACCACGGAAGAGGTCATTGCGGACATGCGGAACAATATACAAATCGAGACCATCAACGCCGAGGTCATGGATCCCCGCACCGGTCGCCCTGGTGTTGCCACGATTGCCTTCAGCCTGGGCTTCCAGAGCAATGAAGCCGATTCCGCCCAGAAGGTGGCCAGTGAGCTGACATCGCTCTACCTCAACGAGAACCTGCGAAACCGGACAGAGAAGGCGACCGAGACATATGATTTTCTGAGTGAGGAAGCCACCAGGCTGAATGAGGAAATCACCGCTCTTGAAAACCAGCTGGCTGTCTTCAAGGAAGATCACGCCAATTCATTGCCTGAATTGCAAAGCCTGAACCTGGCGGCAATTGAACGTGTCGAGCGAGATATCGCATCCATAGATACACAACTTCGCACCCTGCAGGAACGCGGGATCTATCTCCAGGGACAGCTCGCCCTGCTGAAACCATACGGGTCGGATCCCGCCCTCAGCCCCGAGACACGACTTGAGGCACTGCGCACCCAGTATATCGGTCTGATAGCCCGATACTCCGCTGATCACCCGGATGTATTGCGTGTAAAACGCGAGATAGAGGGTCTGGAGAGACAGACCGGGCTCGTAGATACCAGTGCTGATCAACTACGCGAGCTCGATGCCCTGCGTACCGAGCTGGCAACTACCCGGGAAAAGTACTCGGATGAGCATCCCGATGTGCGCAAGCTGAACCGGCAGATTGCGGCCCTGGAAGACTCTCTCAAATCATCTTCCGCACCCTCTGCTAGACCGCAAATCCAGAAGTCCCCGGACAACCCGGCTTATGTAACATTACAGAGTCAGTTGCTGTCTTCCAGCAGCGAAATCAAATCACTGAAGCAACAGCGTGAGGATCTGCTGAAGAAGCTGGAAGACTATGAACAGCGACTGATGGATATGCCTCAGGTCGAGCGTGAATACAGAAATCTGGTACGGGATCAGGAGAACACCATCCGCCGTTACCAGGAAATCAAGGCAAAGCAGATGCAGGCTGATGTAGCTCGCGAACTTGAAAAGGAGCGCAAGGGCGAGCGTTTCACACTGATCGATCCCGCAATCACCCCGGAAGAACCGATCAGCCCCAACCGGCCGGCCATTCTCTTCCTGAGCCTGGTGCTGGCAATCGGCAGTGGAATCGGATATGGAGCCCTGGCGGAGACCATGGATAAATCGATTCGAGGATCCAAGGGCATCACCGGCCTGTTGCAAACAGCCCCGCTGGCGGTTATCCCCTATCTGCCATCAGCGGCCGAGAAAAACAAGGGCAGGAACTACCGTTTGCTGGCAATTGGCAGCGTGGTGGGCGGTGTGATTATCGTGATCTTACTGGTTCACTTCCTGGTGGCACCACTGGATGTGCTCTGGTTCCGCTTCCTGCGAAACTCCGGAATTATGGCGCTCGGATAATTGATACAGCCAATGTAGCGATTTGCGGATATCCGGAATTTCGCAGCATGGAAAGCAGTCATGGCACTATCGCAATACCCGCAAAATGTAATGACTGCCCCGTAAAGACGAGACAGATTATGGAACGCATCAAACAAGCACTGGAGAAAGCTCGTCAGGAGCGACAGATCCACAACGGCGGAATTCCGGGCGCCCAGGGCCGGGAGCCGGTCACCGAGATCAACTACTCCCAGACCCGCACCGTCACCGTCCCGGACGATACCCTGCGGGACAATCGCATTATCACCGGACTCAATCCTGGCGCCTTTACCGATGCCTACAAGCTGCTGCGCACGCAGATACTGCAGCGTCTCAATGAGAACAACTGGAATGTACTGGCCATCACCAGTCCGGGGAACGGCGAGGGCAAGACCCTGACCGCCATCAACCTGGCCATCAGCCTGGCCATGGAGATCGACTACACCGTGTTGCTGGTCGACGCCAACCTGAATCACCCCTGGATGCTGGAACTGTTCGGAATACCGCAGGGGAAGGGCCTGAGTGACTACCTGCTGGATGACGTGCCGCTCGCCGAGTTGCTGATCCAGCCCTCGCGGATCGAACACCTGGCCCTGCTGCCCGCCGGCCGGCCGCTTGAAAACTCGGCGGAGATGCTCAACTCACCCAAGATGGCCAACCTGGTCTCCGATATGAAGGCGCGCTATGCCCGCCGCATTATCATCTTCGACCTGCCTCCGGTTCTCACCTCGGCCGATGCGCTGTCTTTCTCGCCACTGGTCGATGCTGCCCTGCTGGTAGTCGAGGACGGCAAGACCCAGAAGCAGGAGCTTGAGCGGGCCATTGAGCTGTTGAGCGGTACGAACCTGCTGGGGACCGTCCTCAACAAGGCACCGCTGAAAAAGAACTGAGTCTGACACGAGCATCCCATGTACGAAGCCTTCTACGGTCTCCGCGAAAAACCCTTCACGCTGTTGCCGGATCCAGGGTTTCTCTACCCCAGTAAAAAACACCAGATGGCCCTGACACTGCTGGAGTATGGCCTGATGAACCAGGCCGGCTTCACCGTGATCAGCGGAGACATTGGCGCGGGCAAGACTACCCTCATTCGCCATCTGCTGGACAATATGGACCGCCAGCTTACGGTAGGCATGATCTCGAATACCCACAGCTCGTTCGGTGAACTCCTCCAGTGGGTGCTGATGGCATACGGGCTGGAACATGCCAATATGGACAAGGTGGCGATGTACCAGGCATTCGTCGACTTCATCATTGAGCAATATGCAAGAAATCATCGCACGGTGTTGATCGTCGACGAGGCGCAGAATCTCTCTCCGGAAGCCCTGGAAGAACTGCGCATGCTCTCCAACATCAATGCCGACAAGGACCAGGCACTCCAGGTCATCCTGGTGGGACAACCGGAGCTGAGAGATACCCTGCGGCGTCCCGATCTGATTCAGTTCGCCCAGCGCGTTGCCGTCGACTACCATCTTGGCCCATTGAGCGGGAAGGAAACACCCGGCTATATCCGCCACCGGCTGGAGGTCGCCGGCGGAAACCCGGAGCTCTTCGATGAAGCGGCCTGTGCCGCCATACACCGATTCAGCGGGGGTGTACCACGTCTCATCAATCTGCTTTGCGACACCGCCCTGGTATATGGCTATGCGGAGCAGCTGGACACCATCAACGAAGAGCTGGTTACCGAGGTCGCAAGGGAAAAGCAGGAGGGCGGTATATTTCCGACTTTCCGGTCGGAACCACCGCCGGTTGAGAACGGGACGAATGAGGTATCCGCAATGGCCACCGGAACCGGGGGAGAAGTGGGGAAACTCAAGTAAGCCTGCGGCCAGGCCCCGGGAGAAGAAGAATCATGGCCGCACAATGCAGTACCATTCGACTGTGACCACGGCCATCCGTTTCCTGTTCCTGCTGTTCGCCCTGGCGTGGATGGCGCTCATCTTCTATCTGTCCTCGCAACCGGCAATCGATATCACGCCCCTGTTCCCGCATCAGGACAAGGTCTTCCACGCCGTGATCTATGGCGTGCTGGCTGTCGCCCTGCTGGGATCGATGCGTCATCACCCCGATGGCTACCGATACCGTCAAGTCGCGATTGCCGTATTGCTGGCTACGCTGTACGGCCTATCCGATGAATTCCATCAATCCTTCGTACCGGGGCGCTCTCCGGAAGCCGGAGACGTGCTTGCGGATGCCGCAGGTGCCCTGCTGGCAACCCTGGCCTTCCGCTGGCTTCTGCGGACCCTTCACTCAAAGATATTTCGACCAGTCGACGCTGTCATCACCAAAGACGAAAAAATGCGGATTCAGCAGTGAATCCTTCGTGTTGTACCGCAACGGTTGCATATCCAGACCGGTGACCTTGCCCCCGGACTCCTCGACGACGCATTGCGCTGCCGCAGTATCCCATTCGGACGTCAGCCCCAGCCTGGGGTAGACATCTGCCTTGCCTTCTGCAACCAGGCAGATCTTCAGGGAACTGCCCATGCTGAGCAACTCGTATTCACCGACATTCTCCAGAAAACGATTGAGGGAATCTCCGCGATGCGAGCGGCTGCCCACCACCATCACCGGACCACCATTACGCTTGCGGGCGGTGATACGCCTTGCCTCTCCGTCCGGTTGCTGCATATGGGCGCCCTGCCCCCGGCAGGCATAGTAACCGACCCCGGTTACCGGCACGTAGACGATACCCATCACCGGCTGGCCATCATTGATCAGCGCAATATTGACCGTAAACTCTCCGTTGCGCTTGATAAACTCGCGGGTCCCGTCCAGCGGATCCACCAGCCAGTAGCTTTGCCAGGAAGAGCGTTCGTCAAATGGCAGACTGGCGGATTCCTCGGAAAGTATTGGTATGTGCGGTGTTAATTTACCAAGCCCGGCAATAATGGTCTCATGGGAAGCCATATCGGCCGCCGTCAACGGCGAGCGGTCTTCCTTCTCTTCGACTGAAAATTCAGTGCCGTAGATCTCGAGTATCCTTTCCCCCGCCTCCCGGGCTATACCCCTGACATCATCGAGCATGGAACACGGATCGGCTGTTTTTGATTCAGTATTCATGATGTATCCCAACAGTCTGTTTGCAGGGGCTGGCCCCTGTAGATGATAAAGCCCGTTAGTTTACACTGCTTTGTGGAAAATTGGACTTTACAGATGGATTATCCCGCGACCTTGCCTGCCACCCTTTCCCCGGGGGCGTGAAAGGGATGGGTGTCATGCGCATTTAATACGCTACAGGACACTAGCCCGCGTCTCTCACCGCTTTAGCCGCACGAACTGGAGATCCGTACGCAACTCGCCCTCGAACCAGGCATCGATTTCAACGGTGGCACCGCTTTGTTTCACGCGGAAACCGGGTTGCATGGGGGGGGTTCCGCCAGCGTAGAGCCATCCGGCGGATGGCAGCCGCACCTCGATGGAAACATGCATGGGATAATAGCCATCCAGAAAACGCCGCATGTAGGGACCGTTTCGAATACGGAACGAATCAGCGTCGGTTACATGGACCACCCTTGATTCCGCCTGCAGGCAAAGTCTCGCCTGTCTTTCGATATTCGCAAGCTGCACAGAGGCGCCCTCCACGGTAGCCTTGCCAATATTGGTATGGGAGATGACCTGCAGCTTCCGCACACGGTCATGATTGAACACGATTTCGGCGCTGGATACCTCATCCAGGTTTTCATGACACTGGTACAGACCCGCCCAGCCATCCACCAGACTGCTTGCGCTGAGCGTGATCCGATTGTGATGATGGTGCACGTTTTCCCGTGGCGGCCGGGCAAGAAAGTCGAGCTGGCCGTCATTCACCTGGCTGGTATCCGCATCAGACTCCGCGGCCAGCCAGTCATCATCATCCCGGGTCTCAGCCACAACAACGGGCATCAGGACCACAACTATCAAGGCGGTCATGATCTGGTAGGCGGGAAGTGACGCTGCTGCTGCCAATGAATTTTCGCAGGCTTCGGGTTTTCTGCTGTTCTTGCCGGATTTTTCACGCATAATTACCAGTCTCCAAACTTCCCGCAGTGATACAACATGATACCCTGGCACGAGATCCGGCACGTTATGCTCGATATGGACGGCACCTTGCTGGATCTGCATTTCGACAATCATTTCTGGCGCGAGCATGTCCCCCGGTGTTATGCGGAGCAACATGGATTGGAGATTCAGGATGCCAGAGATCAGCTGTTTCCGAAATATCGTGCCCTTGAAGGCACCATGGACTGGTATTGTGTGGACTACTGGAGCCGTGAACTGGATCTTGATATCGCCGCGCTGAAGACGGATCTGGCACACCTGATTTCCATACACCCCGGTGTCACTGCCTTTCTCGACTGCATCCGCAGGGCCGGCAAGCGGGCCATACTGGTGACCAACGCCCATGCCATGAGTCTAAACCTGAAGATGGAGCAAACCGGCCTTGCCGGTCACTTTGATACCCTGGTCTGTGCCCACGATCTCGGCTATCCGAAGGAGGACTTGCGGTTCTGGCGTCGCCTCGCGCGCCGGGTGCCCTTCGACCCCGCAGCCACCCTGTTTGTGGATGACAGCCTGCCCATACTGCGTACCGCCCGCCACTATGGCATCCGCCACTTGCTGGCCGTGCGCCACCCGGACAGCAAGGGCCCGCCCCGTGACACCGGTGAATTCAAGGCCATAGAGAACTTTGCCGAACTCGGTCCCGGGTGTTGACACGCAGCAAATCGTCGCGGCGGCGGCCACGGCAGGCCGGATCCCCTGATCAATCCCCTCGACTCGCCGCGAAGCGGTCCCAGGTACGGAATCGTTTCCGGCAATAGGCCAGCAGTTCCTCATAACCGTTAAAGATCATGTCGAATCCGTCTTCTGCCGGCTGATCGTATTCGCAAAAATCGTTGGTATATTCCCGGCAGATCCGCGGCCGGTCTGCATAGATTCCGCACCGCCCATCCTTCAGCAAATGAGTACAGGGTGCATCGATCAACAGAAACCAGCCTTCATCATCCTTGTAAATTCTTATGTTCCGATGGGAAATCTGCCACAGGAGATGATCGAAATCCTGCATTGACCGGGGTGTCTCCAGAGCCTCGGTGATATAGGTACAGCATTTGGAATTCGTGCAATATCCACACTTGCTTTCCGGCGCTGGTTGCGCAACCTCTACAGGCAATAACGTGCTCATGTCTCCCCTGCGGTATCTCCGATGAATTCAAAACGGTCAAAAACAGGGCTTTCATATACCAGTCGCCCTGCCCTGACTCTTACCTCCTTGTTGCCGACATCAATAATCAAGGAACGGCTTGTTTCAAAAATGCCCTTGGGTGCGATCAATGTCGCCTGCAGTTGTTCTTCCACAACCCCTTGCAGAAAAAAACAGCAGTCTGCGGACTCGTCTGCCCCCCCCCCCGTTCGGCAATATACCGCAGCCGGTGTACCCCGGATCAGCTGCAGCCCCAGTTCCATTCCCGCATTCCGGTGAATGCGAACCGAGCGAATCAGGGTCAGCTTGATCTGACCCGACTCACCCGAACCACCATCCACGAGGCAAAGCAGTTCACCCACACGCGCATCCCCGGGACTGCCTTCCTCCCAGCTTATCCGGTAACCGTTATCACTTACATCTAGGATATGGCAGCTCGATGGTTCGGTCCATTTCCCCGAAGAATCGGGACCCCGTGATCGTGACAGCCAGGCATGAATCGGATCAATTCCCAGAACCAGTTTTGCCCAACTGCCATCGGGCCGCCTTTCCTCCCTTGCCCTCGCGACTGCAGGGGCTTCCGGTAGCAGGTGCCGCAACAGTATGGCCTCCGGACTCTGCGCACGCACCCCTGATGGAGTGTCGACCAGGCCTTTGCGTATCGATTTCAGTGCCAGGCGGGCATCGATAATATAGGGCTCCTCGACACCCGACATCCCCTGTTCCAGGCCACAGCGCTGCGGCGGGCTGTCACCGCACAGATCGATCACGAACTGACCTTCCGAATCTTCATCACACTGATCACCAGGCACAATGCGACAGAGATGGGCATGCTGGCGCAGGACCTCGAACAACAGGCCCGCCTCCCCCTCCGCCAGACGAAAGGCATCGCTAACGGAAAGCAGCTGGATGGCCTGGTAGCGTGTGGCCAGGCTGATCTGCTCTTCCACCTCGTCCTGTTCCTGGATGATTAGCTTGTTATGCAGGCCGAGGTGACGTGCCAAACGATAAAGCTGGTTGATCTCGAGATAGACATATGCGGGTACCGGACGATAAAACCGGAAGCTGTCGAGCAGGGCGTAGCTCAGCAGTTCCAGCGAGCGGATCAGCGCCAGTGAGAAAACGGTCTCGTCCCGTTTTCCCGACCTGGGCCGGTACAATTCCTTGACCACGATCTTGTAACCGGATGCCAGGGAGGTCAGCAGGTTCTCGATTCCCTCGACGGACTGTTCCCGCTGGGACTTCGACCAGGCCAGCTGGCGCATGTGCAGGGGATCCACGGTATCGAACAGGCGTTTCACCGTGGAGCGGTATACCTCCAGAAGCTTCATGCGGTCGGCCGGCTGCATCCGCTGCTCGTTGCAGGCATCCAGCGCATTGATGACAATGCGGATGGATTCACCCGCATTCAACAGCGGCAGATTCGACAGCCAGTTCGCAAGCTTGTCCTTGTTACGCTCTACCGTGGGATCGTTGAAGTCATGTTGCCCGGGGGTTGTCAGTATCAGGAGTTCCATCGCCAGTCTGTAGTGCAACTGTCAGTACTTGCCGGAAAAATCAAACCGGTAGCCCCCGTCCCTCTGGGGCTCGCCACCGACCATCTTCAGGATCTGCATCTCGTCACTTCGCCAGCGCGTCCTCGAGTTCAGAATCAGGGTAATCTGGTAATCGCCCTGCGGAGAAAGGGACAGTTCTCCTTGCCCTCCGAACTCCCCACCCTGGTTGCTGAAGGTACCCTGTATCCCCTTGTCGACCTCGTCGAGGACGAGTTCAACCCGACCGAAATTCAGTGTCAGCCCTCCATTGGGGATCGACAGAATGGCGTTATCCCAACGCACCTGACCAACTGCTGTCCCGGGGTATCCTCCTTCCAGCGTGAACTCATCCAGATCCAGCCGCAGATCACCGCGCAGGCTCACGGTATATTCGCCCATGATCGGGGGTATCTGCCGGATCAGCCGAGAAAACCGGTCCAGCCGGCTTTCGAAATTGACACTGCGCAGGAAAACTCCTCCCAGCAGGGCCGACCCGACATTGGCATCTCCGGCACCCAGCCCATCCTGGAATTCCACATTGTAGGCGAGGCTTCCCAGCAACAGGTCTATGGGACGCAGGCGCCACTGGAATTGATTCAGAATCACCTTTTCGAGATCGAGCCTGGCCGCAGTACCGCCCCGGATCGTCCCTGTCGCTCCCTGCATCCGGATCCCGTCGACATGTTCGTTGATCACATTCTGGACCTGGCGTGCAGGAATATTGACGGCCATGAAAAACAGATAAGCCAGCAAGCCGATCAGCAACAGCCTCCAGACCTGCTTCACTGGTTCCTGTCCTTGAGATTGACGCGAGCATCGACGCGACCGGGTATATCCTGCCGTTCGAGCGTAATGGTACTGACCTCCGCCCCCTGGCTGGCCAGGGTACCCAGCCAGCTGATCAGGCTGTCAAATGACGCGCCCTCCAGCCATACCCGAACTCCATCACGACCCTCCGGTTCCACACGTTTCATTGCCTGGCCCAGTCCCGCTGCCTGTGCGGAGCGGTCCACAACCGCCAGCAGTGACCCCTGGAATCCGCGGTTACCACGTCCTGCCTGGCCTTTGAGTACCTTGATCTGCTGCGATGCCTGCTGCATCCAGGTCAGGGTATCCTGCTGTACCTGCACCCCTTTCTGCATACGCAGGTAGGCATCGGAGAGTGGCTGCCAGATCATCGCGTACAGGAGCAGCAACACCAGCAGGATCGCCGCCCCGGTTACCAGTACCCTTTCCCGCTGTGCCAGTCCCGCATACCATTCCTTCACCGGTGCACCCCGTCATTCGTTACCTGACTGATAGCGGCTTGCGCCATATAGTCCCGCCCGTTGTCGCCATGCCCCCGCAAGGACTTCCCCTCACCCTGTCCGGCACAACCTTCCATTCGTTTACCGGTAACAGGACGAAAATGGCTTGTGGATTCAAAGATCAAGTGAGGGCTTGTCATCGTGGTGAGAAATCCGGGCTAGACCTTGCCCCGAATACGCAGGCGGCTCTCGACCTTCTTGTCCGCATTCGCGGAGGCCGACTGTATCTCGACTTCCAGGGTACCTGCAGCCATCAGTGCCTGCTTGAGCTGATCGAGTACCTGCAGATCACTGGCGGTGAGATCGACGTCGAGATAACCCAGACGATAACTGGCCGCTGTTACTTCCACCCCCTTCGTACCCCTCAGGATCTTGCCTGCGTTGGCGACCAGGGACAGAAACTGGTCATTGCCGCCACCTTTACTGCGCTGCAGCTTTTCAAGTTCCTGCTGCATCTGTACACGCGGATTGACCACCTTCCTGATTTCGGGAAAGGTCTGCCTGAACACCTGGTTGATGTTCTCCGACAGCATGGCCTGTTCGTTGCTCAACTGGTAGTAACCCTGCCACAGTGACGCAGCCCATATCAGCAGTCCGCCCAGCAGCATCGCTGCCGTTGCTCGCCAGGGGCGCCACAGTCGCCCGAGTTCCTCGGTACGGCTGTAGGGTCCCTGCAGGAGATCGATACCGGGATTTGTCTGGAAACCCGCCGCGAGTACCTCCAGCGGATCACCATGATAGGTCTCCAGGTCCAGTACCAGACCCTCCCGATCCAGGATACCCCGGGGGGCCGTCTCACCATCGGACACCAGAAAACGAATCGCCCGGTCTTCCTCCACCGGAGCCGCTTCAGTACCCTCCAGCAACACTTCGAGGGTACCGCTATCAGCAGCAAATCCATGGTACCCGGCGCTGCGGACCAGATAATGATCCCCGTCCTTCAGGATGGTCCACGCGGAATCCCGTTGTGGCAGGGCCAGAAAATCCGGGATCATCCTATCCGCCGACAGGCCCGCTTCCTGCACCTGATCACGCCAGAGATCCATCTGCTCCCGGGCAACCACAACCACCGGATAGACGCCGTCACCGAGATCGGGACCGGACGCAAAATGCAGGGCTTCCACGTCCTCAGCCACCTGTTCTTCCAGTGCATAGGGAATCGCCCGCAGCACCTTCTGCCGATTCGTACCGGGAACCCGTATCTCCGCCAGCAGCACCTCGCTGCCCGGAACCAGCACGACCACCCGCCTGGCAACCGCCTCACCGGCGGCCTGCGACAGGGTACCGGTGACGACCTCCCCACCGGGTTCGCCCTCACCATCCAGCAACAGATACCGGCATTCCCCGGTATCATCGCCAGACAGGTAAACAATCAATGTTTCACGCATGATTCTATTATGGCGTGCCGCCGGCAAGAGGAAACGTTAATCGAGTCACAATCATTGCCGTTCCATTTCATCCTGGCAGAACTGCCCAGCACCTGATCCTCATTCATCCTTCCCGATCTTCATCCCGGCGCATGTCGGGATACCGTGTTGTATATACAATAAATGCAGGCCCTCGCCGACATGATGACTTCATCGATCTTCTCTCGTGAAGATCTGATTATAAGGGCAAATTCATGCCATCGTACCGAAAATCACCCCTGCAGAGAACCATCCTCGTACAGCAATATTGCGCGCTTGTGATTCCATGCCCCGCGATTGCATCAGGACTCCTCGTCCTCCACGACCACCCGCAATGGCTGACCGGTATTCACCTCCCTGATTCTCGACAGGACGCGCACCCCCTCATCGGTGCGTTGCATCAGGCTCAGCAGGCGTGCCCTACCCTGCCCGATGACAACATTGGTATGGACTGCAAAATAGTTCGTCGTGACATCAATGCCGGCAGCCACCTCCTGACCCGCAAAATTTTCGTGGCCTAGAAAGTCCGCCTTGTTTTCGAAGCCCTTCTCGGCACGCCCCTCCAGCATGCTTTCCACATCACTCTCGCTCATATTCTGATTGAGCGCATTGATCAGGCGCGGATCAGCCGTGTTGATATTCAGGGTCGTCTGGTTCGGGAGCGCAACGAGATACGGGGACAGCTGCATGAATATCTCCTGTGTAAAGCCCTTCACCAGACGCAGCTCACTGATGCTGCTCAGGTACCGGTTCCCGGTCCGGTAAGGGACCTCTTCGCCCAGATAGACATCATCCTCTGCGCCGTCCGGAAAACGGGTTTCGATGTTCGGGTCAATCCAGTCAATCAGTGCGTCGGCCAGCTGCTCCTCCAGATCCAGCTGGTTCAGCAATTGCTTGAAGTATGCAAGCTCCTCGGGAACAACATTGCCATCCGGACCGACAAGATTATTGATGTTGTAACGCCCCTGCAGGTCCTCGATCAGTCCCTCCACGGTACCACCCTCTACGGAAATCGGGGGTAATGCCGTGGACCATTCCTCGCTCAGGTCATCGGTCTCGCTGTCCTGCATATCACGCAGCAGGATGACACGCGCCCAGCTTTCGGCGGCAAGTGCGTAGGCATAGGCCTGCTCCCCATGTAACAGATTACCCGTACGGCGAATATCCATCTGCTGACGAGTCGCCATCGCCACAGCCGCCAGTGTCGCAACCGCCACCACCAGCAGGGCGGTCAGCAGGGCAACACCCCTTTCTCTATGTTTGAATAATCCGGGTAGTCGCATCACTCACGGCCTCAAAGCCGGTTTCACGCATATTCCGCAGAATAGTTTGCTCCTGCAGTGTGATTTTTCACCATGCGGGGTCTGTACATTTCCTGTCTGATCACTCCCCCAGCTGGAACAGCCAGATCAGTGGCCCGACAAACTCGATATCAATCGATATCTCCACTGCCCTCGGGATGATCTGTGGCAAGTCATTGAGCGACTGGAGCTGATCGGAAGGTGGCCACTGGTCCTGCCATTCTTCGCCATCGCCCAGAAAACGGATTTCCATTTCCTCCACGCCGTCGATTATGCCGGTTTCAAACGGCTCTGTGTCCTGCGCACGATCGAGGACGTACCATACCGATCGTACCAGTTCCTGATCGACCACCTGGTAGGCAACCCGCTGCAGGGTACTGCGTTGGTGCCCCGCCGGATTGTTCCAGCCCCCGCGGGTAAACTCCATTTCACCTTCACTGCCCTGGCCGATCATCAACATCCGCTCATCACCAAAGGCATCACGTATCGGTCGGGCAATGACCTGTTCGATATCGCGCTGCATGATCTGGTAGGCCATCTGTAAGCGACTCAGACGATCCGCCTGCTCGTTGGTCCGGGTCTGCTGGGTCAGTACCACAGCCAGTCCACCATAGGCCATTACGGCGATAACGCTGAAAATCGCCAGCGCCACCAGCAATTCCAGCAAGGTGAAGCCACCACGCCCCGTACATCCGATCCTGCTCACGATGGTGGTCGCCAGACAAAACCGCTCAACAGGGCGAGCGGGTCACCTTCCGTGTCGATCAACCTGACTTCGACATCCAGCCGGCGCAGATCCTCGTCGCTGGTCTGGCTGATATTGATCACCCATTCCCATTCCCGGTCCGCCATCTCCGATGTACCCTTCTTGCGCCCGATGCCTGGCCACTCCCGGGCGATTTGCTGCTCAACCAGGGTATTTCGCGCCACCCAGATTGCCAGGGTACGGTCCCTGAGATAAGCCTGGTTCCCCGTATAACCACTGATCGCCGTGATGACCGCCGCCAGCGTCACCCCCAGTACGGCCAGCGCGACCAGGATTTCCAGGAGGGTAAACCCCGAGTGCCCTGTGTTGCGTCTCATCAAAATTCGTCGACGAGTTCCCATGACAGATCCCCGACCAGGGTGGCGGTGTAGACAATCACCTTCTCGGTCTCCGGGGCACGGAACGTCAGCGTAAACGGGGTGATTTCACCACTGGAAAGCAAAAATACCTGCGGCAGCTTCTTTCTTTTTTCCCGTGACATCTCGTCATCAGGAGGATTGCCCTCGAGTTCCAGCTCCAGGTACATGCCAGACGGCAGTGCGCGTTGCCGCAGGATGGGATCATCCTTCACTGCAGTCCATTGCCCCTCTCTCATGGACATGAACTCGTAGTCCTCCTCTGTAAACCGCACCGCGACATCGGTTCCGGTCAGGATGGCCTCGTCCCTGGCCAGTTGCAGAAGCGCCGTCAGGCGACGGCTCTCCATTTGCATGGACTCGGCCCACGCATCTCGCTTGAGTGAAAGGACGGCGAAACTGAAGATGATGCCGATCAGCACCAGCACCACCATCAATTCCAGCAAGGTGAAACCCGCGCTGTGGCGTGGTTTGCGCAGGTCAGGACGAGTAATCATCTATCAGGGCTTTGACCCGGCTTTCCTGCCACTATCGCTACTCCGCCATCGATCCCGGAATTCCGCAGGCCGGCCCCGCGCCCCGCGGTGGGCTAGAGCAGTTCCCAGTTACCGATGTCGTCATCGCTGGGTTGTCCATCAGGTCCAAGCGAATAGACATCGATCGCACCTTGCGTGCCCGGACTCAGAAACTGGTACGGGTTTTTCCATGGATCCTGTGGCAATCTGTCCAGATACCCGCCTTCCTTCCACTGCGGCGGTTCTGGATTGCTTGGTTTTTCGATCAGGGCCTCGAGACCCTGGTCGGTGGATGGATAGACAAAATTATCCAGCTTGTACAGATTGAGGGCCGCCTCCAGCGCCCTGATATCCTGCCGCGCCTTCGTGATTCTCGCCTGCTCGGGACGGTCCATTACCTTGGGGACCAGAATGGCCGCCAGAATACCGAGTATAACCACCACCACCATGACTTCAATCAGGGTAAAACCACGTTCGTACTGTTTGTTTCGTGTGTATTGCATGGATTGTACCGCTCCAGAGTGCTACAAAGGGGACGCCGGGCAGAGCCGGCCTGCAGACCGGATATCATAATCCCTAAGCGGCCCGTACACTAGTGCTGGATAGTGAACTCAGCTTAATTCCAGCTGATTGCGAATCTTCAGCGAATAGAGGTGCCGCTCCGCATCTACGAGATGTTGTCCCCAGTGCAATCGGTAGCTCGATTTCCACAAAGCGGCTGCTTGCTGCGGCCATGCCTCCTTGAGCAGTTCCAGACCGTGCTTGAGATCGAAATAGATATCGGTGAGATCATCGGCCAGGCTGCCGCTCATGTGCTGCTGGCCGATTGCATCGAATTCCATCCAGTAGCTGTCACGGTCACCAAGACGCTGCCTGAGATGATTGTACAATTCAAAACGGGTATCCAGATCCAGCATGGGAGCCTGCACCGTCTCGTCGGCGCAAGAGGCCAGCGCATCGACAGCCGCATGCAGGCGCGGCAAGAGGCGCGATAACCGCTTCAGCCAGTCGCCACCCTCCTCCTCCATCCGCTCGATCAAACCACAATACTCCTGGGCAACGGCCACCATGCCGGTCAGTATCTCTGTTTCGGTTTCCATATAGCTCCGGTAGAACCCGTTTGAGACCGCGTAACTCCAAGTTTAGCCAATATTTGAAGCAGCGCGAGTTATACACTGCCGCGATATCAGATCTCGACCATCTCGAAATCCTCCTTGCCGGCACCGCATTCCGGACATACCCAGTTGAGCGGGATGTCCTCCCACTTTGTACCCGGAGGAAACCCCTCGTCCGGCAAACCTTCTTCCTCGCTGTAGACAAAACCGCAAATCACGCACATGTAATCCCTGAACATACTCATAGTGAATATCCCGTCAATATAGTCATACAACCGGGAGCTACCGGTTGGCCTCTCCCGGGGAAATCCGGGTGCGCATTGTACCGCCAGTCAATTTCGCGGGGAAACCATGGAAGCATTGAATATTGGAATTAATTCCGGCATTCACCATCCGCAAGCACCTGGCTTCCGCAGACCGGATGCTTACTTTATCTCCTACCCCTTACATAGACCCACCATGTTCTATAGAATTCAGATAGTTACATTTTTTCTGCGACGCAGGCCAGAATTTCCGCATCAGCACAATTGACGACGGACAGAACCGGAAGCCGATCTTCAAGGAGCACCAGTATGAATACCAGAAACATACCCGTCGTCATGACCCTGTCCGGCAACGATCCTTCCGGTGGGGCCGGAATTCTGGCGGATATCGAGGCCCTGGTCAGCCATAACTGCCATGCGGCACCCGTGATTACCAGCCTGACTGTGCAGGATACCCAGGATGTCATTGCCTACTCCCCCGTGGATATCGCACTGATCATCGAACAGGCACGGGCTATTCTTGAGGACATGCCGGTGGCTGCCTTCAAGATCGGGTTGCTCGTCAGCGTCGATGTAGTGGAAGCGGTCCACACGCTGCTGAAGGACTACCCCGGGATACCGGTCATCCTGGACCCGGTTCTGACCTCCGGACGTGGTACCGAACTGGCGGACACAGATGTGATCGATGCCATGCTGAACCTGTTGTTGCCACTATCGACGGTGCTCACACCCAACTCTCGTGAGGCCCGTGTCCTGGCACCGGAAGCCGATTCACTCGATGCCTGCGCCATGGCACTGCTGGAGCGCGGATCGGACTATGTGCTGATTACCGGCACCCACGAAAACACCCCGCATGTCGTGAATCATCTCTATGGCGGGAACCGCCTGCTGGAGAGCTTCACCTGGGAGCGCCTGCCCCATAGCTACCATGGCTCCGGATGCACCCTGGCGGCCAGCATTGCCGGACTGTTTGCGCATGGACTGGAGCCTTTTATGGCCATTCACGAGGCACAGGAATATACCTGGGAGGCCCTGCGAAACGGATACCGGCCGGGTATGGGCCAGTACCTGCCCGACCGGTTGTTCTGGGCCCACTCTGATGAAGAATAAGCCATGGTCTGGGCGGGGACTCTATGCCATTACCGACCGCAATCTGCTCCCGCACGACCAGCTACCCCGGAAGGTAGGCGAGGCAATTGCGGGTGGCGCATGCCTGGTACAGTACCGGGACAAGGGGTCTGATGAAGACCGGCGGCGCCAGGAAGCCAGCATGCTGATCCCGCTCTGCCACCGCCATGCCGTGCCCCTGATTATCAATGATGACATCGATCTGGCCTATGAAACCGGTGCAGATGGCGTACACCTCGGTATAGAAGATGACAGCCTGGAAAGGGCCCGTGCACGGCTGGGCAACGACGCCATTATCGGCGTTTCCTGCTACAACCGGCTCGACCGGGCGATCAGGGCTGCGGATGCCGGTGCCGACTACGTGGCATTCGGACGGTTCTTCCCTTCCCGGACCAAGCCAGGGGCGATTCAGGCGGACATCGGCCTGTTGCAGGAGGCACGCAAAAGGCTGTCACTGCCCATTGCGGTGATTGGTGGTATCAGCCCGGAGAATGCGCTGCCGCTTGTCGAGGCTGGCGCCGACCTGCTGGCAGTGATCGACGGAGTTTTCGGGCAGGAGGATCCGAGGCGGGCTGCCGGGCAATTTACGCGCCTGTTTCGGGAAACCGGCTAAAAAAATTACAGCTTATTGCTCTAAAGGCATATTATGATTCCTTCCTGTACGTAGCCAGGATGTGGCGAAAAACAGATTTCACAGATTTCAGTGTTCAGGAACCAACCGTCTCACAGGAAACCAGGCATGACCCGATCCCAGGAACTCTTCTTGTCCGCACAACGTCATATCCCCGGTGGCGTAAATTCACCCGTTCGCGCCTTCAAGGGTGTAGGCGGCGATCCGGTTTTTATCGCAAGCGCCCGGGGCGCATACCTCTTCGATGTCGATGGTAATCGCTACGCCGATTATGTCGGATCATGGGGTCCGATGATTGCCGGACACACACACCCCGATGTCGTCGATGCAGTATGTGAAATCGTCAATAATGGCCTGGGCTTCGGGGCCCCTACAGAGATCGAGAACCGGATGGCTGACCGCCTGAATGAACTCGTACCCTCGATGGAACTGGTCCGCATGGTCAATTCCGGGACCGAGGCCACCATGAGCGCAATCCGGCTGGCGCGCGGATTCACCGGTCGGGACCGGATCGTCAAGTTCGAGGGTTGTTATCACGGTCATTCCGATTCATTGCTGGTCAAGGCCGGTTCGGGGACCCTGACCCTGGGAGTGCCGACCTCCCCGGGTGTGCCCGCAGCACTGGCCGAGCAGACGATCACCCTGAGCTATAACGATATCGAGCCGGTACGGCAGGTCTTCGCGGAAATCGGCGATCAGATCGCCGCCATTATTGTCGAACCGGTGGCGGGTAACATGAACTGTATCCCCCCCGTTGCCGGATTCCTGGAGGGACTGCGCAGCCTGTGTGACGATCACCATACCGTACTGATATTCGATGAAGTCATGACCGGCTTTCGGGTGGCGCTCGGAGGGGCGCAGGCACACTACGCGGTCACCCCGGACCTGACTACCCTGGGCAAGATTGTCGGTGGCGGAATGCCCGTGGGCGCCTTCGGCGGCAGTCGAAAAATCATGGAATCCATTGCACCACTGGGTCCGGTCTACCAGGCCGGCACGCTCTCCGGCAACCCGGTCGCCATGGCCGCCGGACTGGCCACCCTTGACCTGGCGGGAAAACCCGGTTTTTACGAGCAACTCTCGGAGACAGCCAGGGCTCTGGTTTCCGGATTGCAATCCCGTGCCGATGCCGCAGGCATCCCGTTCACCACCAACCAGGTCGGAGGTATGTTCGGACTGTTCTTCTCGGAAGAGGCTGAAATCAACCGGTTCGAACAGGTCAATCGCTGCGATCTGGAAAGATTCCGGAAATTCTTCCACGGAATGCTGGACGAGGGCGTCTACCTCGCACCCTCTGCCTATGAGGCGGGCTTCGTATCCTCAGCCCATGAGAGTGAGGTCATCGACAGCACGCTTGATGCGGCGGAACGGGTATTCGGGAAGCTTTGAACCGGCAAGGATTGAATCGGATCCCTGCAATGCGGTGAGTAAGATCTTGTCCAGGCAACGCATGAACCTGTCTCCGTCTTGCGTTTCACGCCCGTCCCGGCACGGGTTACTCTTTACCATTCCCCATCTCGACCGTTAATCCCGTCAATGGATAACCTCCTGCAGACACTCCTTGACTGGGTTTCACTGCACCCCCACTGGGCGGGGCTGGTTATATTTGTGGTGGCGTTGCTCGAATCCCTCGCGATTGTCGGCCTGATCATCCCCGGGGCCCTGATCCTGTTCGGGGTCGGCGCGCTGATTGCGACCAGCGCCATGCCGCTGATCCCCACCCTGGCCTGGGCGTCTGCCGGCGCCCTTGCCGGTGACACCATCAGTTTCTGGATCGGACATCGCTACCGGCAGCAACTGCGTGTCATGTGGCCATTTTGCCGCTATCCCCGACTCATCGCCAGGGGCGTCGACTTTTTTTACCGGCATGGCGGCAAAGGTATCCTGATGGCCAGGTTCGTGGGGCCCGTGCGCCCCATCCTTCCGGCGGTGGCCGGCATGATGCAAATGAATATCGGAAAGTTTCTGGTAGTGGATATCATTGCCTCCCTGCTCTGGGCACCGGCCTATATCCTGCCCGGCATGGCATTCGGCGCTTCCCTGGGACTTGCCGCGGAGGTTGCGGGAAGGCTGGTCATTCTGCTGGTGGTCCTGGTCGGCGGCACCTGGCTGTTCCTGTGGCTGGTCCACCAGTTGTTCCGCCTGGTACAACCACACGCTACCGCAATCACGGGACGGGTGCTGGACTGGAGTCGAAATCACCCCGTCATACGACCCATGGCCGGCGCATTGCTCGATCCCGAACACCCGGAGGCACGCGGTCTGGCCATCCTGGCCGGCGTGTTACTGACCACCACCTGGTTTTTCCTGCTGATCATCCAGCAGGTACTGCAAGGGGCGGTCCTGGTGAACACGGATGAATATCTGTTCAACATCCTGCAAGGCCTGCGTACCCCGGGAGTGGACAGCCTGATGGTGTTCATTACCCGACTGGGTAATAACTGGTTGCTGGCCGGGGTCACCCTGGTTGCCTGCCTGTGGTTGATCTGGAAGGGTTACTGGAAGGCCGCGCTGCACTGGCTGATCGCCTTTTCCTGTACCTGGCTCCTGACCTGGACAATGAAGTATTTCACCCGGGTGGAGCGCCCCGTTGATTTCCATCCCGGATTTTCCTTTCCCAGCGCCCATTCAAGCATGAGCCTGGTCTGTTTCGGCTTTCTCGCCGTCCTGATTGCCCACGAAATGCTGCCGGCCCGCCGCTGGATGGCCTATGCGAGCGCCTCCCTGCTCGCGGTATTGATCGCCTTTTCACGCCTCTATCTGGGTGTCCACTGGTTCTCCGATGTTCTGGCCGGACTGAGTATGGGCCTGTTCTGGATGGCCCTGCTCGGCATAGCGTACAGTCGCCACCCCAACCCCAGACTTCCCGTCAGGCAATTGCTTGCCGTCTTTAGCGTCACCCTGATCCTCGCAGGCGGGTGGCAGTATCAAACCCATTACCGGCAGGACCTGGATCATTACGCGGTCCGTTACAGCGTTGAGGAGTTCTCGATGTCCGACTGGCAAGAGGACATCTGGCGTACCTTCCCCGTCTGGCGCGAGGACCTGGAAGGCGATCGACGCCAGCCGCTGAACCTGCAATGGGCCGGGAGTATCGATGCCCTTCGTGAATACCTGCGTGGAGAGGATTGGCAGGAACCGGAGCCCTTCGGCATCAGGCGGGCAATGGCGATGTTCAACCCGGAACCGGAACCGGAAGACCTGCCCGTATTGCCCCATATCCACGGCGGAAGGCATCAGAGCCTGTTACTGCTGCATGAAGATCCCGATGACGGTGTGCTCAGGGCGATACGGTTATGGCCCGCCAACGCCATCCTGGAGGAAACCGGTCTGCCGCTCTGGGTGGGAACGCTCACCCACCTGAAGATGTACCAGGGCCTGTACCTGATCTCCATGCTGAGAACCGTCAGCGACTTTAGCGGCCCCCTGCATCAACTGGAAGACGAACTGGCCCGTACCGGTCTTCGGTGGGTCGTACGCAACCGCAGGGTGAGCAAGAGCGATGCAATGCAACACCCCGACTGGGACGGCGAGGTGTTGCTGGTGTGGCAACCGGACGCAACACATGATCCCGCAGGCGCAACACCCGCAACAGGTCTTGAAGAACAGAAACAAGTCACCGTTTCACAGGGAGTTATGGGTTATACCAGGTAATGTTTCCCTGTCCATTGCCGTAACAGATTTCTTCCTAG
>JARFQV010000329.1 GCA_029287615.1 Pseudomonadota bacterium
AAAAAAGCCCGCTCAATGAGCGGGCCAGGTATTAATTGACTTTTCTGTGCTGGCTTACTGGCAGAAAGGGTCCGTGCGGCAGTCTTTCTTGCCTGCGCAGTCGGTCTTGCCGTCACCGTCATTATCGATCCCGTCGTCACAGACCTCGGGATCGCCGCCGCCGCCGGAACAAGCTGCATCCTTGCCGCAATCCTTCTTGTCGGCGCAGTCGACCTTGTTGTCACCGTCGTTGTCGATGCCATCGTCACAGACCTCGGCTGTGCCGCCACTTTGACAGACCGGTGCATTGCCGCACTCATTGTCGTCGCAGTCGGTGCTGTTGTCGCAATCGTTGTCGGTACTGTCGTCACAGATCTCTGCTGCACCCGGGTTGATGTTTGCATTGTCGTCATCGCAGTCGACCGCGCCACAACTGCCGCCTTTCACGGCGTAGCCGTCGCCATCACCATCTGTACAGCTTGTGCCCGGGCAGATAAAAACTGAAACCGGTCATGCACTACTCCTTATGACGACTCATTGCGGAGCTTCAGTCTATGCTGGCTCATTCAATCAGCAAGTGTCAGTATTCTGAAGCGACTGTTGGCCGGGATGAAATGGAACGGTGTAAGAAAGCATTCTCTACTTGCGTTGGGGAATAACGTGCCCTGAAACCTGTTTCACCGATAGCGTTAATCCATATACTTGTACTGTTCTGCTTTCATGTCCGCATTGGCCGCAGGATGCCAGAACCAGCCCTTTGGATCCCAGCACTGGGCATATTTATAGTCATTAGCCAAGGTCTTGTAGGTCTCAACTGCCTCAGGATACATCTCCAGTTCTACATACGCATTTGCCATTATGAATAGGCAGGTACCCACGTCATTCAGTGCCCATTGTTTTGCTGCCCTGTCCGGGGGTTCAAAAGCTGTCAATGCATCATTCATCCTTTTGCCTTCTGCACCGTACAGATCGACGCACTTCTGCGTGTATGCAAAAAGTGCAGGATAATCCTTATCGTCTGATGCCTGCCAGGCCTTGCTTGCAAGTGTTGCAGATGATGAATCACCGAAATCAAGTGTTTCAGCTCTGGCCTGGATATCCTTGTCTGTGATTTTGGCTGTTGTGCAGCTGATAAGAAATGCAGCCATAGTTAGCATCAGGAGTATCTTGTTCATGATTCAGTACCTGTAGTGATTTACGTGAAACGGGTCGCTCGGTTCCCGCCCCCGGCCGTGGTTATTATGGGCATCGTGGTTCCTGTTGCCGATATTTCAAGAGCACCAGATCGACGTCATTGGCCCTCGGGGTATGCCTTGTTATTGCGTGCTATATAGCAGTCTAGCATGTTGCAGTGTACATACATATGAATCCTGTCATCTCCAGCGGAACTACCAGGAGGCAAGAACGCGTAGCAACAGTCACAGCAGCATCAACAAAGACGGCGACTTCGTTAGACGTTTTCGTCTGGCGTCGAAGGTGTGGAAGTGGCGAAGGTGTGAGTACAGATTACCGGGTGTGAATGGCAACTACCGGCGTATTCCGTACCTTGAATGGTAATTGTACGGATGATTCGACTGTGCTGGATTGGCGAATCACGGTGCCGGCGTAAAAAGTAACTCAATATAGTTTCGACACTGTACCAGTTGCTGGGAAGCCAGTCCGGGCTCTTTCATGATCTTTGACAGTATAAAGGCCCCCTCGAAGGTCGTCAGCATGTGGTCTGCTACCTGGTAGTTTTCGATCGGAATACGCGGGGGATTGATTGCTACAATGGCATCGATCTTTTCACAAAGGAGCTTGCGCCAGAAGTGCATCATGTCATTTATCCTGGACATGATGTCTGCAGATATAGCGCCACTTTGATAACAGTAAGAGGCATACAGACAGCCAGGAAATGGTTCATCCAGTTTGTCTGTCATTTCAATAAACAGCCCGACAAAAATCAGTAATTGTTGCAGCGGGTCACGGGCCAGTTTTTCGGCCTTTGCCATGGCATCACTGCAGTGATGCCTGTCATCTTCCGCGTAGCGTTCAATCAGGGTCGCCGCCAGGTCATGCTTGGTTTTGAAATGATAAAAAAAAGTACTTTTTGTGACACCGGCTTCATCGATAACTTTTTCAACCGATGTCCCTGATAGACCGACATCCAGCACCATTTTCTGTGCGGCATCCATAATCTTGCTGCGAGTAACCGTACCATCTCGTGGCATTACTGACCCCCGATTCGCCTGGCATTAGCGCAAATTGTATCCCATGCGTTCCGTTTATTCGTACCGTTGGTCAGAAACAGGCAGCATTAACGCGAGATATATTTCAATCAGGTTCTGGATGAATTATTTTTTGAATTAAAACAGACAGATACATGGAATTAATAAAATCTGTTTCCGTATTGTTTGCCTAAAATCCCTTGCCCTAAGGTTAGTAACAAGACAAAGCGTGTTTAACCACAAGGTGAGGGAATTATCATGTGCAACGTGTGTATGCCAATCAGTGAAGAAGCCCATGCAACGGATAAATTTGCCGATCAGTTGTTGGATATGCTCAACCAGGGGGCCCTGTCTTTAATGGTGTCTATCGGGCATCGTACCGGTCTCTTTGACTGCCTGGCGGAACTCGCCAGCCCGACATGTGAGCAACTCGCAACGCATGCCGGTCTGGATCAGCGCTATGTGAAGGAATGGCTGGGTGCTATGGTGACAGGGAGCGTCGTGAAATACCTGCCCGCTACCGATGAGTATGAATTGCCAGGAAGCCATGCTGCCTTGCTGACGCGAAGTGCGTCACCTGACAATATTGCAGTCTTTGCCCAGTATATCGGTATCCTTGGCCAGGTCGAGGATAAGATTGTCGATTGTTTCCGCCACGGTGGCGGCGTTGGTTACGAGCATTATCCGCGTTTCCATGAGGTCATGGCGGAGGACAGCGGGCAAACCGTACTTGCCGGACTTGATGAACACATACTTCCGCTGATCGGTCATATCATTCCACAACTAGAAGCGGGTATTCGCGTTCTGGATGTTGGCTGCGGCAAGGGACGGGTCCTGCTTCAGCTGGCGTCCCGCTACCCGAAATCCCGCTTCACAGGCAACGACCTGTCCACGGAGGCGCTGGCTGAGGCCAGGCAGCAGGCAGTCATTGCCGGGCTGGGTAATATTCAGTTCGAAGTCCGCGACCTGAGCGACTTCGAGCATACCGCTGAACCCGAGGGGTTTGATTTTGTTACTGCATTCGACGCGGTACATGATCAGGCGGTACCCCAGAGTGTACTCAATGGCATCTACAGGACACTGAGAGTATCCGGCACCTTCCTGATGCAGGATATTCGCGCATCCAGCCGCCTGGAGAATAACCTCGAACACCCGATTGCACCCTTGCTATATACCTTGTCAACCATGCATTGCATGACTGTTTCACTGGCGCAGGACGGAGCCGGGCTGGGTACCATGTGGGGCGAAGAGCTGGCACAGGAGATGTTACTTGAGGCAGGGTTTGAAACAATTGATGTTCACCTGCTTGATCATGATTTTCAGAATAATTTTTATGTTATGCGCAAGGATGCTTGAAGACTGATAAACGGGGCGGAAATTTACAGAATCATGAACCCTGTAAATTGCCGCCCCGGTATTCTGGTTAACTCAAACAGCGCTGGTGAAAACCAGCCTGTTGCTGCGGGATTCGGGGAGAACCGCTAGCATAACGGGAATGCCCGTTTCTGCTATCCGGTCCTGGACGGTTTGCCAGGGAGCGGCAAGTTTCGGGGTTATTTCTGCCCTCCAGGGGCAATGTGGCGGGTAGTATCCCCGGATATGCAGCCGGTTAACCTTTGTTATAAATCACTGGCATCTGACCTTTCCACCTGTTCCAGGTCTGTCTCTTATACACATCTCCGAGCCCACG
>JARFQV010000113.1 GCA_029287615.1 Pseudomonadota bacterium
CGGAGGTGCGGCCGCTGCATTACCGGCCCCCGCCGAGGCAAGGCCCAATCTCGAACCGCCTCCGAACGCAATCGGCATGCTATACGACGCGACCCTGTGCATCGGCTGCAAGGCCTGCATGGTGGGTTGTAAAGAGGCCAACGACATGCCGGTGGAAAATGCCGACAAGTCCCCGATCTGGGATACCGCGGACGATACGTCGGGCAAGACGCTGAACATCATCAAGGTCTACCGCAACGGAACAGCGGAAGTGAAAGACCGCGAGATCGACGGCTACTCGTTCGTGAAACGCCATTGTATGCATTGCGTCGACCCCGGCTGTATCTCTGTTTGTCCGGTAACCGCGATGCGCAAGAATCCGGATACCGGCGTGGTGACCCATCACCCGGAGGCATGCATCGGTTGCCGCTACTGCGTCTGGGCCTGTCCGTACAATATTCCCAAGTGGGATTTCGAGGACGCTTTTGGGCAAATCGATAAATGTGAATTCTGCGAGCATCGCCTGGCCGAGGGTTTGTTGCCGGCCTGCGTAGAACGTTGTCCCTCGGGCGCCTCCCTGTTCGGAACCCGGGAAGAGATGCTGGAGGAAGCGCACCGACGGCTTTCACTGGAGCCGGGCTCGACCTATGCCTATCCCCGCAACACGCTGGACGATCCGAACCGCCATGAAGCCACGGTGCCGCACTACATAAACCGCGTTTACGGTGAAACGCAGGGAGGCGGAACCCAGGTGATGGTTCTGGCCGGAGTACCCTTCGGAAAGCTGGATCTTCCCGACATTGCAGAACGCTCTTTCGCCAGCGTTTCTGAAACCATTCAGCACACGGTCTACAAAGGCATGATCGCACCGTTGGCGCTTCTGGGTGGGCTTATGTTCATCGCCCGACGCCGCACCGGAAAGGAGGACGAAGAATGAAACTGGCTGAAACGGCCCCGATGGGCGGCAAAATACTGACCCGGCCTTTCGTTTTCCTGTCCCTGCTGGCGCTGATAGCGGTGGTTCTGCTGGGCTTCCGATTCATTTACGGCCTCGGCGCGTCGACCAATCTGAATAACGGTTACCCCTGGGGTTTGTGGGTTGTGCTGGACATCCACATAACGGCGGCGATCGGTTGCGGTGGCTACGTTCTGGCCTTCGTTATATACATCATGAATAAGGGTGAGTTTCACACCCTCATCCGCCCGGCCCTGCTGGGCAGCACGTTTGCCTACACCCTGGCAAACCTGGCTGCTTTCGTGGACATCGGTCGCTGGTGGAACTTCTACCAAATCATGTTGCCCTGGAACATCAACCTGAATTCCGTGATGTTCGAGGTCGCCATTTGCATGGCACTGTACACGGTGGTGTTATGGATGGAACTTGTACCGCCGGTGCTGGAGCACTTCGGTAAGCAGAAGTTTCTCAAGTCCTACAACAAGATCCTTTTCTTCCTGATCGCGCTGGGGATCGTGCTGCCCACCATGCATCAATCGGGGCTGGGCAGCCTTATTATCGCGGCGGGTGAGAAAATCTCGCCTTTGTGGCAGACACCCTGGATCGGTTTTCTCTTCCTGATGACAGCGATCATTCTGGGGTTCGCAATCGTTATTTTCGAAGGCGCGCTAACCGTTCTTGGTTTTGGCCGGCGATTGGAGCTTCATCTTTATCGGCGCCTGGCCAAGGTGGCTCGCTGGATGATAGCGGCATATCTGCTGGTCAGGTTTGGTGATCTGATTTATCGGGATGCGCTTGGCGCCGTCAATGAAACACCGATGCGTGGCCTCATGTTCGTGATCGAAAACGCGCTGTACGTGATTCCACTGATCATACTCATGCACCCTCGGTGGAGGGGCAATGCCAGGCTACTGTTCCTGTCAGCCATCTGTCTGCTGCTGGGAGCGGCCGTGCTGCGCTTCAACGCATTGATCGTGGGATTCAATCCGCCTGCGGGCTACACCTACTTCCCGTCGGTGATCGAGATACTGGTTTCGGTCGGCCTGCTGGCCGTCGAAGTGGTCGGCTTCACCTACATCGTGAAGCGGTTTCCGATCCTGCCGCCGCGTAAGAAAACCGTGGCGCCGGGCACCCTCGGTGACGCATCCACAGCAGGACAGGGAGCAGCTTAGAGCGGCGCTGACGAGAAATGGATATGCAAAGTAATCAATCTGAATTCGGGAGAATACCGTGGCAACAAGAATAACCGTAGATCCGGTCACACGCATCGAAGGACACCTGCGCATCGACTGTGAAGTGGATGGCGGCAAAGTCACCAATGCCTGGTCTTCCGGGCAGATGTGGCGTGGCATCGAGTTGATCCTGCAGGGCAGGGACCCCCGTGACGCCTGGGTATTCACCCAGAGAATCTGCGGCGTGTGCACCACGGTCCATGCGATCGTCTCGGTGCGGGCCGTCGAGAACGCATTGCAGCTCGAGATACCGCTGAACGCGCAATACATCCGCAACATGATCGTCGGCGCGCACTGCGTGCACGATCACATCGTGCATTTCTATCACCTTTCGGCTCTCGACTGGGTCGACGTGGTTTCTGCGCTTTCGGCGGATCCCGCCGCAACTGCCAAACTGGCCTCGACCCTGTCTGACTGGCCACGCAACACGGTTCAGGAGCTGACGGCGGTCCAGGAGCGGTTGAAGGCCCTGGTCGAATCCGGCCAACTGGGCATTTTTGCCAATGGATACTGGGGTCATCCGGCGATGAAGCTTCCGCCGGAGGTGAACCTGCTGGCGGCAACTCATTACCTGCAGGCGCTGGAGTACCAGCGCACGGCCAATCAGATCGTTTCCATCCTGGGCAGCAAGACGCCGCATATCCAGAACCTGGCCGTGGGGGGCGTCGCCAACCCGATCAACCTGAATTCGCAGTCCACGCTGACCCTGGAGCGGCTATTCCACATCAAGAGCCTGATCGACGAGATGGGCGCATTCGTAGAGCAGGTCTACCTGCCGGATGTCGCCGCCGTGGGCGCATTCTACGCCGACTGGACCGGTTACGGCGCCGGGGTCACCAATTATCTCAGTGTCCCCGAA
>JARFQV010000134.1 GCA_029287615.1 Pseudomonadota bacterium
CCCCCCCCCCCCCCCCCCCCCCCCCCCCCCCCCCCCCCCCCCCCCCCCCCCCCCCCCACCCCCCCCCCCCCCCCCCCCCCCCACCCCCCCACGCGACTCGATTCGTCGGCAGCGTCAGATGTGTATAAGAGACAGAGCCGGCGGGTCGGCATCAATACGATGCGCGCAGCGAGATACAAGCGGGGACTGGATCCCGGGGTCAGGTTATAAGCTCATGAACTAGGCCTGCCTTTACCAGCCGGGTGCCTTGCGAGGTACAAGGCCTGTTTATTGCTTTTGTCATTGTAGATAGCCAATCGGGATTGTCATGACCAACTCGCTCTCATTTCCACGCAACGGGGACAAACAGAATTCACCGTTTTTCGAGGACTATCTTGTCCGGTTACTCGAGGAACGCGACCGCATCGGCCTCACCGGCATGGTGCAGGAAATCGACGCTATCATGATCACCGTCGATCCGGGCCACTCGATTCGCTACATCGGCGAGTTGTGCCTGATGACGCCCTATGAGTACCTGGTGACGCTGGAGAGCGAGAGCCACTGGACGCATATCCTGCGCGTCGACATGAATGCGCCGGATTTTCTGGTGCGCGAGGTCAAGGACCCGCGTACCCAGGGTATCTTTCGCAGCCTGAACGAGGTCTACCCGATCGGCGCGCGCAAGCCTAACAGCCGGTATATGGGCGAGATCCTGCGTGTCACCGACCTGCACGGTACCATGCAGTGTCAGCAGGAGCGCGAATTCCGCTTCTTCTCCCAGAACCAGCTCCGCAGGCTGGAACTGCCCGGGAATCTCGCGGTCGTGAAACCCTCGCCCTACACGCACAACATCGTCGCCTACATGGAACGACCGCAGGAACAGATGCGGGTTTATGCGCTCGGTATCAGCAGCATCCGCTCGGATTTCCAGGAGGTGTATCTCTCCGCCAAGGAGTTGCAGAAGAAACTGCGCATCCACGACCTGATCCACCCCATCGATCACCTCGCCACCCGTGTCTACAGCCAGAACCGGGAGGTCGCCATCCTCGAGTGGCTATCGCTGTCCAGTTATTACTACTGGGGCTCATACGACATCAAGGACCAGAATTCATCGACTAACGTTACCAAGAGCGTGTATCACGCCAACGAGATCCGCAGTCCGGCAAAGGTCTTTACCGCGAACAATACACCCTATTTCGTCAACCACCTGGAGCGGCTGCCGTCGCCGACAGAGACCTTCGTTCGCAACTACGGTCCGCGCCTGCACCATGTCGCCTTCGCGGTACGCGACGGCGAGACCGACGGGCGAGAGAATATCGAACACGTGGTGGCCCAGATCGCCGCGCAGGGACGCGATTTCCTGCTCGATGTGATCGGCTCCAGGGAGGAGGGCCTGAAACAGATCTTCTCCAGTGCATCGGAGCATTCCTCGCTGATCATCGAGTATGTCCAGCGCTTCGACAGCTTCCAGGGATTCTTCACCCGAAATAATGTCGCCAGCCTGACGCATGCTGCCGGCGTGGAGGAGGAACTGCTCGAACTACAAGCGCAGTCCGAAACTAACCAGGCCTCAGGGAGCGAATGACCGGGTCGTACGGTACGACAGGCAAGGCAGTCGAGCGACTTTGCTTTACCGGGACGACTACCGCACTCATGCAACGTGAGCACCAGCCGTTTTGAAACGCCGCTCTCTAATCCCTGCCGCTATCTCATGGATGTGTCACAAGAACCTGACCTGAAAAATTTCCTTGAGTGCTGAAAGCCCGAAGGTCGGCAGTGAGGCGATTGCGATGACCTCGAGAAGGTGTCGAAACTCGAGAGGCACAGTACCCAGCACGAGATTACCGGGTGGCGTGTAGATTGCCAGCAAGGACAGGATTGCCGAGACGGCAACTGCAGCCAGCAGCATGCGATTGCCGAAAGGATTCTTGCGAAACAGCGTCGTGGACGAGCGGGAATCGAAAATGTGCCATAGCTGTGCGAAGATCAAGGTTAAAAAGGCCATGGTCTGTGCATACTGGAGGGAGTTACCGGCAGCAAGTGTTTCCTGGAACAACCAGTAACTCAGTCCACCCAGCGCCAGCCCCCGGAGTATGATTCTCTGGCCGAGCCCCCCGGCGAAGATGTTCTGATGACGGCCGCGCGGCTCGCGACGCATGATGTCTTCCTCTGCTGGCTCCAATCCAAGTGTCAGCGCCGGTATACCGTCTGATATCAAATTGATCCACAAGATCATCAGAGGCGTAAGTGTGAGCAAAGGGTCCGCGCCCATGAGCAGAAATGCAAACAGGATTGCCGAGACCTCGGCCACGTTTGCGGTCAGTGCCTGCCGAATGAACTTGAGCAGGTTGTCATAGATTCGCCGGCCTTCCCGCACGGCCGTTACGATCGTAGAGAAATTGTCATCCAGCAACACGAGCGAGGCACTCTCCTTGGCGACCGAGGTGCCGGCGATACCCATCGCCACGCCGATATCGGCGCTGCGTAGTGCCGGTGCATCATTCACACCGTCACCCGTCATCGCTGCAACCTCACCGTTGGCCTGCAGTGCATTCACGATGCGCAGCTTGTGTTCCGGCGTCACGCGTGCGAATACCGCCGCGTGCTTGACTGTCTCCATTAACTGTTCTTCATTCAAGGTTTCGAGTTCCGCACCGGTATGCACCGTCTGCGCTGCCGAGTTTTTGATTCCGATCTGCTCGGCGATGGCGTTGGCGGTTACCGCGTGGTCGCCGGTGATCATTACCGTTCGCACCCCTGCGCCAGCCGCCTCGGCAACGGCAGCCGGAACTTCAGGCCTGGGCGGATCCATGATGCCATGAACACCTACCAGGATAATGTCCTGTTCGTGATCCTCGTCGGCATCCCCGGACGGCTCACCGTCGATGCGCTTGTAGGCGATCGCAAGGGTACGCAACGCCTCCTCACCGAAATTCTCGATTACCTGCTCGATCCCGGCACGGCGCTCGTCGGTCAGTTCCACCTCTTCACCGTGTAGCAGCACCTCGGTGGACCGCGATAGAATAACGTCAGGAGCGCCCTTGGCGATCAGCACGGTTTCCCCGGTGGGCATGCGCACCAGCACGCTCATCATCTTGCGAGTGGAGTCGAAGGGGAATGACTGGAGCGTCTCGTGCCGCTGCTCCTTCAAGTCCGCACGGGAGATTCCGGCTTTTGCCGCGGCGACGACCAGCGCGCCTTCCGTCGGGTTACCCTGGATCGCGGGACGGCCATCCACCTCGACCAGGCGAGCCTCGTTGCAGTAGGCTGAAATGGCGAGCATGCGCCAAAGGTCCTGGTCATTCGCCACGTCCGTCTCCTTGCCATCGGCATCGACAAAGGCGCCAGCTGGATCAAAGCCCTGGCCCGTCACCTTCCAGGCCTTGCCTCCCGCCCACAGACGCATCACCTGCATTTGATTCTGGGTCAGTGTCCCGGTCTTGTCCGAACAGATCACGGAGGTTGTGCCCAGTGTCTCAACCGAGTTCAACTGCCGCACCAGCGCCTTCTGCCTCGCCATGGCCTGCGAACCCAGTGTCAATACGATGGTGACGATGGTCGGCATACCCTCCGGGATTGCTGCAACCGACAGCGAGATAGCGGTATTCAACATCTCGATCGCATCCATCCCGTTGGCGATGCCGATACCAATGATAATTGCGACGACGAATAGCGCTGCACCGATCAAAATCCTGGAGAGGCTCTCGATGCGTTCCTGCAACGGGGTCTTTGGCTGGGTTGCCGTTGACATCAATCCGGCAATATGGCCAACCTCTGTGTCCATGCCGGTGGAGGTGACGAGACCAAGTCCCGATCCATTGGTGACGAGGGTGCTGCTAAAGCCCATGTTGAATCGTTCAGCGAGAACCGCTTCTTCCTCGTCTTCAATGGGCTTGTCGTGTTTGTCCACCGGCTCGGATTCACCGGTTAACGCGGCTTCCTCTATCTGCAGTCGGTTAGCCTCTATCAGGCGCACGTCTGCAGCGAGGATGTCACCGGCTTTGATTCGCAGTACGTCACCCGGAACAATGTCGAGTGCGGGTATCTCCTGCCAATCGCCATTTCGGCGTACGTTGGCCATTGGTGCCGCCATCTCGCCGAGTGCAGCAAGTGACTGTTCGGCCTTGTATTCCTGTACAAAACTGATTGTTGCGTTAATCAATACGATCACAAAGATCGCGATCGCATCTACCCAGTGTCCGGTATAACCGGAGATTGCGGCGCCGACGAGCAGGATTATCAGAAGTGGATTGACGAACTGCCGCAGGAACATCACCAGTGGCGAGTCCTTTTTTCCCTCAGCGAGCTTGTTGGGTCCGTACGTATCGAGTCGACTTGCCGCTTCCGCCATGCTCAGGCCCTTCTCGATATCAACATCGAGATCCTGAGCCACTGCCTGCACGTCCCGGCCGTAAATACTTCCGGGAGACAGGCCACGTACATCCTCGGGCGACAAGGGTGTGGCTCCCGGAGTCGGGCCGGAGGAGATTTCAGTATCTGATGGTGTCGACATGTCTGGCTCCCTGGGTCATTGTCTCGAATACGCCATTCAACAGCGTAGTAGAATACTCGCCAAAATGCATTCTTGTTACACTATCATTCCATTGCGATATCCGGGTTATATACTATGGATCAATGCAGCGCGTGTTCTGGCAAATGCTCCACCGACACCGACGCAAATTGCCGCTGCTGGTGCCTTGAAGCAATGTCTCTACTGCCATGCGGTTGATTCACCCGGCTCTCGATAAACCACGTTTCCGAGATTGACAGAAAATCCGGTGTAACCTATTCTGGCATTCTCAAATAGAGCAAATTGTCCATTAAGTAGCTGTGAGACCTGAGATTTCCGGACAGGTAATTTCATGAAACGGTTGGATGATTTTCTTGTCCACATTGATCATCTCACCGTAATTCAAAGCGATTTGAACCGAATTGTCGAAAGGACTCTGGCAGGCGGAACATCTGAGGCCGCGATTCGATATACCCGATCTGGTCCAGGGAATAGAACTGACTCCCGGCTCGGCAACCATCTTCCTGTTCAGACTGCGGTAGCTGGTTTGCCATAAATTTCACAGCCAGGGATATCGGTTCCGGGATAAGCGCTGCTTGCCTGTCCTTGTGAAGAAATGGAGCAAACAGCAATCGATATGACAAGATATAAAATCGAGCGTGCAGTGGATGGGCTCAGGTATATAAGCTTCATCGCTGTCTTTGCTTCCGGCCTTGGCTCTATACTTATGTTCGTCATGGGGGCTATCAAGACCGCTCGTGCCTATATGGCGTATTTCGGAGGGATGGGATATGAGCAGCCCGATTCCTCATCTTCAAATAATATCGTTCGTGAGTTCGGCTCTGGTTCTTTCCTGTATCCGGAATCGCCTTGCATGGCATGCGCATAGCAGTGTACGGGTTCCCCATTCACGATGAGGTAAGGGATTCGGCTAAACAGTAAAGGATACGATTGCAAATGGTCGCTCACATATCGAAGAACAACATGTTTGAACGCTTTCTGCATTCGCAGGTGATAGGCGCCATTATACTGATCGCCACCACGGCGATCGCGCTGATCTGGGCCAATTCAACATGGAGCCAGTATTACTACGACCTTTCTCATACCTATCTGGGCGTCCGGTTTGGTGAAGCCGAATTCAAGCTGACCCTGTCTCACTGGATCAAGGACGGCCTCATGGCCATCTTCTTCTTCGTGGTCGGCCTGGAGATCAAGCGTGAAATCGTGGTCGGGGAGTTATCCACAATCGACAAGGCCATGCTGCCCGTTTGTGCGGCCATCGGAGGCGCAGTGGTGCCTGCTGCCATCTATGCCTGGCTCAACATCGGGGGCGAGGGCGTCTTCGGGTGGGGCATACCCATGGCGACGGATATCGCCTTTGCGCTTGGCGTATTATCGCTCTTCGGCAAGCGGGTACCCATTGCGCTGAAGGTCTTCCTCACCGCCCTGGCGATTGCCGACGACCTGCTCGCCGTTGCCGTTATCGCCATCTTCTACACGCCGGATCTGGATGTGCCCCTGCTCGGGTTGGCCGTTATTACCATTGGTTTGATCGTGGTCGCGAGCCGCATGGGGATCAGGGCGACGTGGGTATATGCCTTGCTCGCGTTTATCGTCTGGATCGATGTGCTCGGCTCGGGTGTCCATGCGACCATCGCCGGGGTGCTTGTGGCGATGGTGATTCCGGTGCGTCCGGCGATTGATCCAGAGGAGTTCGTGGACACCGCCAGCACATTGCTGGAGAAGGCACGGGGTGCGGATAATTCACTGGATGCGCTGATCCATGACACCGGGCGGCGCAGAAGCCTGGAACAGTTGTCACTCACGGTAGAGGACGCCATTCCGCCGGCCACTGCCCTGGAGCATCGTCTGCACCCGGTTCAATCCCTGATCATCCTCCCGTTGTTTGCCCTGTTCAGCGCCGGTGTTGCCTTCAGTCCCGAAAACCTCGAGGGTTTTCCGACCAGCATCAGCCTGGGTGTGATTGCCGGGCTGGTAATCGGTAAACCGATCGGCGTACTGGCAGCGAGCCTGTTGGTAATACGCTTCGCGAACATCGAGAAGGGGGGGGTCACCGTACCACAGCTCCTGGGCGCCGGGGCTCTTGCAGGGATCGGATTCACCATGTCCATTTTCATCAGTGAGCTGGCATTCGTTAACGAGGCATTGATCGACCAGGCAAAAGTGGGGATCCTGATCGCGTCCCTGATCTCCGGAGTGCTTGGCGCCATAATACTGAATTTCACCTTACCCAGGGGCACGGTCGAACAGCGCTGACAGGGTACACCGAGAGTAGAAGACGTCTATGTACGATTGTTATCTGGAAAGCTATCGGGCTGACGGGGAATCGGTATACCGCATACCCCTGAGCCGGTTTCCGGCGCTGATTGGCAGGGAAAGCGGGCTGGCCGTGACGTTGAACACCAATGGCGTCTCACGCCGACATGCGGAGATCACGGAGCAGGACGGGCACTTGCAGATTCGTGACCTTGGCAGTACGAATGGCACCTTTGTCAATCATGAGAGAGTCACCGGGAGCCAGCCGTTGAACCCGGGTGATGTTGTGCGCTTTGCCGATATCGAGTTCCGGCTCCGCGTGGAACAGGCGGCGGAGGAACCCGCCCCCGAACCGGATCCGACCAAAACAGAATTTGTTGCCCTGGAAGATCATGTCAATCGCATGCCGATAGGTGCACAGCAACTTGAACAATTGCTGCAAGAAAGGCTCATCACGCCTTTGTTTCAGCCAATCATCTCGGTCGATGATGAAAGCATAAGGGGCCTGGAATTATTGGGGAGAGGTAGTCATCCGGAGCTGTCGGAGCTGCCGGTGCCGCTTTTTAATCTGGCGGAGAGTCTCGGTCGCTCGATTGAGCTGAGCGAAACGATACGGGACGTCGGAGTTCGTGCCTGGGCAACTTCAGACCACCAGCACGTGCCACTGTTCGTCAATACCGAGCCAAGAGAACTGAGGGACTGCCAGCGGCTGGTCTCTTCACTGCGTGCCCTGCACAACGAATTTCCAGGGCACTCCCTGGTGCTGGAAATTCACGAACATGCGGTAACGGATCAACAATCGCTGAGTACCTTACAGGAATCGCTGCAGGGTATGAACATGCGGCTTGCCTATGATGACTTCGGTGCCGGGCAGGCGCGTCTGCTGGAACTGCTGGATACGCCGCCCTATGCGGTGAAGTTCGATATTTCGATGATTCGGGATTTGCATACCGTCTCGACCGAACGGCGGGAGATGGTTGGATTGCTGGTCAAAATGGTCAAAAAAGGTCATGCGCTGGCACTGGCGGAGGGCGTATCCCGGCCGGAAGAACTGGTTGTCTGCAGACAACTGGGTTTTGATCTTGTCCAGGGTTATCTTTATGGTCAACCGGCGCTCATCACCCAACTGGAAACGTCTCCGCCACCCGGCGGATGAGTATTGAATATTGACAAGACCCTGAACTACAGTGCCTTGCCCGCCAGGGTCGGCGTTTTGTCCGTCCGGGTTTCAATCTTCAGGTAGCTGACCAGCCGTACCGTACCCTCGGCGTGCAGGGCAATATGTACCTTGCGCACGGCGTCCAGGATATCGTCGAGCTTACCCTCGATATTCGTGCCCGAGGCATGGGTCTCGATGGTGAAGGGGTAGTCCCCGAGCATCCCGACGACTCGCAGGATCTCGCGCCGCACCGATACGCCGGAGCCGATGGGGATGACCTGTAATTCCACGGTGGCCTGCATGCTGGACTCTTCCGGAAACGTTCTTGTCTCGGGCATTCGAGTTGTCCTTCCTGATCACTGGTACGGATTGACATTCTTGACCTTTTTCACAAGAGACGTCAATTCGGAAATTTTGGTATGGTTACCGGTAGTGAGTATCCATGGGTACGAAAAGCATTTCTGTGCTTGTGGCCGGACCAGGGTGCCGGAACCTTCGTCAGGAGGTCATTGTCGATTACAGTGGTAGTGTATAGCCAGAGAACAGTGCAGTCATGACGAAAATTCCGACACTTTCACAAAGGCTTTGTAGCATATGGGGCTACGCGATTGTGCTGGCGACAATGCAGTCGGTCAGCCTGAACGCATTCGCCGTTGACGAAATGGTGCGGACTGAAAAAGGGACGTTACGTATCCAGATACTGGCAGAGGGACTGGATTATCCCTGGGGTATGGCGTTTCTACCTGATGGCCGGATTCTGGTGACTGAACGCACAGGAAGCCTGCGGATTGTCGGATCTGATGGTCTGGAAAAAAAGGCGATT
>JARFQV010000148.1 GCA_029287615.1 Pseudomonadota bacterium
ATGCAACTCGGCAATCTCCCCGGGAAAGATCGCGTAATCGGTCTCTTGTATGAAGTCCTCCTGGGACAGGCCGACCAGTTCCTCGAAAGCCCGGTTGCAACCCAGATAAACACTTTCCTGGTTTTTGAAAAAAACCACATCCGGTAATGAATTCACCAGTGAAGAAAGCAGCGATTTTTCCCGTACCAGGCCCAGCTCGGCTTCCTTTCTTGCCGTGATATCGGACACGGTGCCGCTGGTGCGATAGGCGCGTCCGGACGCATCTCTGAGGGATCTGGCACGGGCGCGAAACCAGCGGTATCGTCCCGTTCGGGTACGCATGCGGTATTCGATGTCATAAGGGACATCGCTTTCCAGATGAGCATTGAATGCGCCAACCGCGGCCTCGACATCCTCAGGATGGACGTGTTTACTCCAGGTATCCAGGGTGTTGGGTAATTCTCCCGGTGAATAGTCGAGTAACTCTACGAAGCGGGGTGAAAACCAGTTTTCCCGGGAACGCGCATCATATTCCCACAAGGCATCGCCACTGCCGCGTACCGCCAGTTCAAAGCGCTCCTGGCTCTCCTGCAGGGCAGCGAGGGCCTGCTTGCGCTCGGTGATGTCGGTGTGTGTGCCAGCCAGGCGGATCACATTGCCGCTTGCATCCTTTACCGTGGTTCCCTTGCTCAGAATCCAGCGCCAGCTGCCGTCCTTGTGCCGCATGCGAAACTCGGTTTCGTAGCTGTTTTTTTCTCCCTTCAGGCAGGGAGTCACCTCGGTTTCCACAGCACCGGCAAGGTCGTCGGGATGGATCCTTTTTGACCACTCCTCAAGCCGATCGGGGAATTCATCCGGCCGGTAACCGAGCATCTCCTTGTAACGTGGCGAGTAATAGACCTCGCCCGTGGCCGGATCCCAGTCCCAGATTCCCTCATCGGCCGCTCGTATTACCAGCGCATAACGTTCCTCGCTTTTGCGCAGTGCCTCTTCGGCCTTGATACGATCCGTGATATCAAAGATCGTACCATCCAGATACTGGGGCTCACCGTCCTCCCTGTAGACGGCCTGTCCCTTTGCGTAGACACTGCGGATTTCTCCGGCCGAATTGATAATACGATACTCATTGCTGTAGGAACGTCTTTCAGCAATCGCTTCGGCGGTATTACCGGAGATCCGCTCGATGTCTTCGGAATACATGAAATCGCCAAATCTTCTCACCGGATTCTCGCCCAGAAAATCGCTGGCGGGGTATCCGCTCAGGGTCTCGATCTCGTCACTGATAAATATCATGGTCCATGGGTGCGATGGCAGACACCGATAGACGGTGCCGGGTATATTGGCGACGAGTGTGCGGAACTGTTCCTCGCTTTTGTGCAGCGCCTGTCCGGCTTTCTGCCGCTCGGTCAGATCATGCCAGACCACCAGTAATACGGTTTTTCCATCCAGTTCGATTGGTGTCAGGGTAACCTCCACCGGAAACTCCTCACCGCCCTTCCTGTGATGGACCCAATCGAAACGGTGACTGCCCCGGGTAAGGGCGATAGCGATCATGGACTCCGCCTTGTCCCGCGAGGGTTCACCATCCGGCTGATACTCCGGAGAAAGCTCACCGGGGTGTCTGGCCAGCAGGTCTTCCTTGTCGCTGTAGCCGAGCAGATTGACCGCCGCCTGGTTGCAGTCTGCAAAGCGGTCGCCATCCAGGATCAGATAGGGATCGGCGGATGCATCAAAGAGTACACTGAATCGGTCCACACTTGCCTTGAGGGCCGCGGTGCTCTCGCGTACCCGCCTGGCAATGGTACGGTTTCGATTCAGAAGGAAGGCGATAAACAGCGTGACAAAACCGGTTGCGCCGATACCGGACCAGAGGCTGTAGTCGGCAAGCTCAACATCGGGTCCGTCCGCGAAATCCCGACTGAAGTCCCAGGTCAGGGAGAGGTCTGCCCCGGCACTCACGGTACGGGTGGACGAGGAATACAATGCGTCGCGGGCAACCTCGCCGAATACAGGTATCTCCGGTCCGGGTCCCTCGCTCGTGGGGAAACGCCCGTTGATTCTGAGGCTGACTCCCCGTGGCCTGTGGATCTCGAACAACCCGCCAACCAGGGCATCGTAGTTCATCAAACCCACGATCATCAGCTCACCCTGCCTGTCCGAGATGGCCAGGGTTACGGGGGAATAGCGCACCCCGGAATCCATGCTGAGGGGACGGCCCAGAACGGTCTGTCCCGGCTGGTCCGCTGCAACCTCGAGGGCCTCGATGATTGCCGGAAATGCGAATAGCGACACACCGGGGGAAAGTATACCCAGGGTATTGGTAGAAAACTCAACATCCCACCGCTCCCCCGCATCATCCTTGACCGGCCTCACGATCGCCATCGTATCGATGAACAGGGCAGTAGCGCGAGCCTCCAGTGAGTCGATTGCATCGAGGAATTCGTTTTCGGTGACGATTATCGAGTTTTCGAACAGGATTGCTATGCCTGACAGTGGTGCGTAGCTCTCTTCCAGCCAGGAGAGAACCGTACCGGAGAGCCACTGCTCGGACTGTGAGGCCTCTGCTTTCCAGACCTCGTACGCATCGGTCCGGAATCTCTCGCTCAGGGTGTATGAGCCGCCGGCACCCAGGATTGCGATTACCAGGAGCAGGAGCCATCCCCACCCCAGGTCTCTTCGCAGAAGGTTTGCCGCACGGTGGTCTGGATGAGCGGCTTTCCCGGCTTCGTCGTTCACCATTTATTCACGCTGAAAATCGGGCGGAATCCACGTGGCGGGAGTGATGTGGAGACGTCGAATTCCCGGATATTGCCGTGGTCGATCACAACCGGACTGGGCGCTACGTGCCTAGGGAAGGGTTTCCCCTCCAGGGCATGAACGATCTGATCCATAGCGATGCGGGCAAGGATCGCCTGACGATCGGTAGGCGCCGCCACGATCTGCCCACGGCCGATACCGCGGTGCACCCCGGGGCTGTAGTAGTAAGCCACCACGCTGACCTGTTCCGTCAGGCCATGTCTGCGCAGAATGGGTACCGCTGCCTCTGCGGTGACCGCCGTGCCGACGATATAGTCCAGATCCGGATGCGCATCGATCGCCTGTTCCACCAGCCTGCCCTGGGCGGCGAGGCCGGTATCGCCCTCGGCTGCGGTAACGATCCGGATGGAACTGTTCTCGATACCTGCGCGAAAACCCGTATCTCCTGCCGATACCCAGGCTGCACCGGACGGACCCGGGAACCAGGCTACCCGCACCATCCCGGTCTCGCCCTTGTGCAGCTCACGAAGGTAGTGTGCCGTCTGGTTGCCCATGTCCCAGAAGTCAGCTGCCGCCCGTGCGGTAATGCCAGGCGCGGAGAGGCCATTGATCAGGTCGATGACGGGTTTGCCTTGATTCGTGTAACGCTCGACCAGGTCGTTAAGACCGTCGGCCGAGATGGCACTGACGACAAGCCCGTCGGCATCCCGGTCCATGCATTCCGTGATCTGTTTGCGCTGGTTTTGCAGATTGGAATAGCCACCCGCCTCATAAAGATTCATACCCACACCCAGCCGCCTGGCCTCGTCGAATAGCCCGTAATTGACTGCGATCCAGTAGTCATCCTTCAGATGGGGAATCGATACGCAGATACGCCAGGGCCTGGAAGCACTGTCCAGTGCATCATAGATGCCGGTACGGCGCATCCGGTCACTGTTGAAGGGCGGATCCCATACCTCTACCTCGATCGGATGCCATGACTTGCCGGCATGGACTGACAGGGCGAACAGCAGGATAAAAGGGCTTAGAAGGAGGGATAATCTCATGATGGAATGTATCACTTTACACAGGTCGACCGGATTCCGAAAGGGATACCTACTCGATGATTTCCCGTAACACGGCCGTTGCATAGGCGCCGGGCGGCAATTCGAATGCGAGCTCAAGGCTCCCGGTACCTTCAAGGGACCACTCCAGGTCGCGCACCCGGACTCTCAGGGCGCGGCGGTCCTGTTTGAGTCCCGCCTGTTCCAGCCCTTTTCGCCACTGATCGTAAGGCGCCAGCTCCCGGGTCTCAAGCCGGAGGCAATCTCCGCTGACCGGCGGTGCGCCCTTCCCCCACAGCGGACCGGTTGCATGGACATCCATCATCTGCATCCGCTCCCCGAGTTCAGGCCCGTTATCCGTGACCGCAAACCAGCTGCGGCTGCCGTCGAGTTGCAGGACATCGCCATCTATCACCCGGTCCCAGCTGCCATCGGCTACCCGCCGGTTGAGGACCTGATTGAACAGCCTGGAACGGGCCGCGGACAGGTAAAGCCCGCGCTGGTGTCTGCTGATACGACCGGCTTCCTTTCGGAACATCGCACCGGCTGCAACCAGATTGCTCCCGTTATGTCCGAATCGCTGCGGACCATAGTAATTCGGTATCCCCCGCAATCGCAGGGTGTCAAACAACGCTGGCAACTGATCCATATTCCCGTCCAGGTTGCGGATACGTATCTTGAATCGGTTTCCCCTCAGGCCACCGCGCCGCAGTTTCCGGCTGTGGCGACGAACCTGCAGGATGGTGAACTCCCCGCCTTCAATCGCCTGCCAGTCAGGCCCGGCGCGACCGGGAAGATGTACCGAAAACCACTGTTCGGTGATGGCCTGGCGATCCTTCAGTCCCGCATAGCCAACCTGCCGGGGTGAGACACCGGCATGACGTGCAAGCTGGCGGGCCAGCCATTCCGTGTTGGCATTGCGTTTGCGGATATGCAACCAGACATGCTCGCCTTCTCCACCGGGGCTGCATACCGGGATCTCGCAGACCTGGAAATCTTCCGGCTGTGTCCGTATCTTGCCGCAGCATAGCGGACCACCGTGGGCATGGGCCAGAGTATCGGTTGCGGATTCGGATAGCGGTTTCACGACCGTGTATTATACCCGTCGGGGAATGAAACGAGGATGCAACCAGACACCACAGGATGCCCGAGTTTCGCGATGCCCGAAGAAAGGGTGCTGGCGACCCGTTTCAGGTCCCGGGTGAATAGCGGTTCCGGAACCCGGTTCTTTCTGGTACGGATCCGGATTATGATGAATGACTGATAATCGGGTATTCTATAATGACATGTAAGGGACGAAGCATGTCATTTACAGGCAAAGGAAGATTTCGTGAAGATTCTCGCCGGTGATATCGGTGGTACCAAGACTTCCCTGGCCGTCTTCGAAGCGGACGGTACCCATCTGGAAACCCTGGACAGTGAAAAATTCTCCAGCCAGGAGCATGGATCACTGGATGATATTGTCCGGCAGTACCTGAACGGGCTGTCTTTCGACTGTGAGACCGCCTGCTTCGGGATTGCCGGACCGGTCCGGTCCGGGAAGGCACGGACCACTAACCTGCCCTGGGAAGTCGACGCACAGCACATGACAGAGAATCTCGGGTTCAGGCAGGTATTCCTCATCAATGACCTGGAGGCAAATGCATGGGGTATCAGTGCGCTGGATGAGAGTGACTTAAGCATACTGAATGAAGGGAAACCCTCCAGCGGCGGTAACGCCTGTATCATCTCGGCAGGTACCGGTCTGGGAGAGGCCGGTATGTACCGCGATGGCAGCCTCTTCCGACCCTTTGCATCGGAAGGCGGACATTCCGATTTCTCACCCGGGAGCGAGCTGGAAATCGAGTTACTGCGTTTTCTGCGCCGGCGTTTCGACGGGCATGTCAGCTGGGAACGCACGGTTTCGGGGCCCGGGCTGGTCAACCTTCATGATTTCCTGTGCGAGTTCAGGAAAACCGATCCACCCGGGTGGCTGGTGAAGCAGATGCGGCAGGGAGACCCGGCGGCTTCCATCTCTGTTGCGGGACAGTCGGGTCGCTGTCCGGTATGCCTCGAGGCACTGGAACTGTTTATCCACCTCTATGGTGCGGAGGCCGGAAACCTGGCGCTCAAGATCATGGCCACCGGTGGTGTCTATATCGGCGGCGGCATCGCCCCGAAGGTATTGTCGAAACTCAAGGAACCCGCGTTCATGCAGGCCTTCAGCGACAAGGGCCGCATGGCGCATCTGATGCGGGACATACCCGTCCGGGTAATCCTGAATGACCGCACCGCACTCTACGGCCCGGCGCTGTATGCGCTAAAGCGTACGGTTGCCGGCGGGTAGTTCTCTATTAATACCTAGTTTATCCCTGTTTTTTCATACCGGTTTTCCGGGTAGTATTATCCGTTCATTTGAACACAACGAGAGGTCTACATGAGTGATGCACTGAATTATCTGGTTGCCGCGCGCCCTGAAGCCATCAAACCCTATTTCACCTTCCTGAAAGAGGCTGGCACGCACCTGGATGAACGTACCCGGGACCTGATTTCGGTGATTACCAAGGTTGATTCCCAGACCGAAGCCGGGTTTCGGCAGTATCTCACCAGGGCGCTGAGAAACGGCGCAAGCGCCAACGAGGTGCTGGACGCCCTGCTGATGGCTTTTCCTACATTGGGTCTGGCGAAAATCGTCTGGGCAGTCGATATCCTGCTGGACATGGATATCCCGGATTTTCGTCCGGAGAACCTGTTTGCGGAACCGGTCTGGCACAAGGTGGGACCGGTCGATGATCTGCCCTCCGGCGAGATCAGCTACCGGGATTGTGACGGACGCAGTCTTTTCATCTACCGGGAAGAGGATACCCTGCGCGTCTATGACAGCCGTTGTCCGCACCAGGTAACGAATATCCCGCACCTTGCGCTGGAGGGTACCCGTCTGACCTGTCCCAAGCACCATTGGGCCTTCGACGTATCCACCGGTGAATGCGTGGAGACCGGCAACCGGCCACTGAACGCGTTCGAACACAAGGTCGAGGACGGTTCATTGCTGGTGTACTGGTAGCGGGCTGCAGTCCTAGATCAGTTCATCACCGCCATGGTCCGCCTGCATCTGTAACAGCAGTACGATCAGACCGGTCCAACCGGTCTGATGCGATGCCCCCAGTCCCTGTCCGCTGTCGCCATGGAAATATTCATGAAACAGCAGATGATCCCGGAAGTGCGGGTCCGCCTGGAATTTTGTGCAATCGCTGAATATCGGTCGCCGTCCCTCCCCGTTGCGCAGGAACAGCCGGCACAGCCGGCGGGCCAGTTCGATGCTGATCTGCTGCAGGCTGTATAACCGCCCGGACCCCGTCGGGTACTCGACCTGGAAACGGTCGCCATAGTACTCGTAAAACCGCTGTAGCGATTCGATCAGCAGGTAATTGAGCGGCATCCAGATCGGTCCCCGCCAGTTCGAGTTCCCTCCGAAGGCATCCGTAGTGGACTCCCCGGGTTCATAGGCCAGGCTTTCGTAGTGATCGCCCAGTTCAAATACATAGGGTTGATCCCGGTGCATGCGGGACAGGGAACGTATGCCGTAGTCGGACAGAAACCGCGTTTCGTCCAGTAGTCGTGTCAGCAGGCACTTCATGCGGTGACCGCGCAACAGGGACAGCAGCATGCGCCGGTTCTGGCCGGGTTCATACCAGTGAGAGACCAGGTTGGCCAGGTCAGGACGGTATTGCAGAAACCACTGCAAACGCGCAGCGAAGTCGGGCAGTTCCTCCCTGTAGCGGGCATCGAGTACCTCGACGGCAAACAGCGGGATCAGTCCAACCATGGAATGTATCTTCAGGGGGATGCGGTTTCCGTCCGGCAGACTGAGGACATCGTAATAAAAGCCCTCCTTTTCACTCCACAGGCCCGCCTCCCCGATCCGCTTCTCCATGGCCTCTGCGACATGCAGAAAGTGTTCGAAAAACTTCGTTGCAATGTCTTCGTAAACCCGGTTGTGACGCAACGCCAGTGTCAGTGCGATATGCATCATGTTCAGGCAGTACATCGCCATCCAGGCGGTACCATCCGCCTGGTCGATAAAACCACCGGTTGGCAGTGGCTTGCTGCGATCGAAGACCCCGATATTGTCCAGACCCAGGAAACCGCCCTGGAAGATGTTTCGGTCATCTGCGTCCTTGCGATTCACCCACCAGGTAAAGTTGATCAACAGCTTGTGGAAGACCCGCTCCAGGAACTGCAGATCCCCCTGGTCACCGCGCTGTGCGCGATCGATCTGGAAGACACGCAATACCGCCCAGGCATGTACCGGCGGGTTGACGTCCCCGAAGTCCCATTCATAGGCCGGTAACTGGCCATTGGGATGCATATACCACTCGCGTGTCAGGCGAACGAGCTGGTCCTTGGCAAACTCGGCATCCATGCGGGCAAGCGGCAGGCAGTGAAAGGCCAGGTCCCAGGCGGCATACCAGGGATACTCCCAGGTATCGGGCATGGATAGTACATCGGCATTGTTGAGGTGTTCCCAGTCCCGGTTGCGACCGTTGAGCCGCTGCCGCGGCGGTGGCGGCTGGGTTGGATCACCCTGCAACCATTGCGGTATATCCAGGTAATAGAACTGCTTGCACCATATCATCCCCGCGAGCGCCTGGCGCTGGATGCGAATGGCATCCTCATCGTCCAGCTTTCCCTGCAGGCTGGCGTGGTATTCATCGGCCTCCGCAACCCGGGTTGCAAAGATCTCGTCGAAATCATGGAACGGGCCGGTTGTCCGGAGACTGGAACTTGCCAGCCGCACCCGGATCACGTGTGAGCCACCGGCGGGTATCTCTACCCGATGATGAACGGCTGCCTTGGTGCCGGTGCGCATGGGATTGATTGCGCGGGACTGTGCACCGACCAGATAGTCATGAATACCATCCTTGAAATAACCGGTCTTCGCAGGTTCATAGCCAAGCTTCCGGTTGTTGGTCTCGTTGTCGCAGAATAGCAGCTCGTTCGCGGTATCTGCGTATAAATACCATCTGCCAAGTACGTGGTGATCTGCAATGATCGCCGATTCACCGTCGGCACGCAGTACAGGTTTGGGCCCGGTGGTGGTCCACGACCAGGTATTGCGGAACCAGAGCTGTGGCAGTACGTGTATGGTTGCTGCATCCGGACCCCGGTTGTGCAGGGTGAGACGCATCAGTATGTCCTGCGGATCTGCCTTCGCATATTCCACGAAAACGTCAAAATAGCGGTCCTCGTCGAAGATCCCGGTATCGATCAGTTCGAATTCGGAATCCTGTTTGCCGCGATGCGCATTTTCCTCCACCAGTTGATCATATGGAAACCTCGACTGCGGATATTTGTAGAGCATTCTGAGGTAGGAATGAGTGGGTGTGGCATCGAGGTAGTAGTAGATCTCCTTCACATCCTCTCCGTGATTGCCCTGACCGTTGGTGAGGCCGAAAAGGCGTTCCTTGAGGATTGGATCCCTGCCGTTCCACAGCGCCAGGGCGAGGCAAAGTTGCTGTTTGTCATCGCACAGACCGCCAATACCGTCCTCTCCCCAGCGATAGCTACGGCTGCATGCCATTCGGTGTGTGAAGTAGTCCCAGGCATCTCCGTTCGCGCTGTAATCTTCCCGTACCGTACCCCACTGTCGTTCACTGAGATACGGCCCCCAGCTTCTCCAGGGCTTCTCCCGGGTTTTATCCTCTGCGAGACGCTGGTGCTCTGCGGTCCTGGGCTGGTCTGACATGGCAGGCAGCGGTACTAGCCGTCTTCCGGTTCTGCAAGCAGTATCACCGCGAAGGCGGCGATGCCCTCGCCTCGCCCCGTGAAGCCCATGTGCTCCGTGGTGGTTGCCTTGATGTTGATGCGATCCGTCTGCAGCATCAGATCCATTGCGATCTTCGCGGTCATGTCATCGATATAGGGTGCAAGGCGTGGCTTCTGGGCCACGATGGTGAGATCGGCATTGCTGACCGAGAGATCCCGCCCGGACACCAGGTCCATGACATTGCGCAGGAGCAGGCGGCTGTCGACACCGGCGAGTGCGGGATCGGTATCCGGGAAGTGTCTGCCGATATCGCCCAGACCCGCGGCACCCAGAAGGGCATCACAAAGGGCATGGACGACCACATCACCGTCCGAGTGCGCTGCCAGGCTGTGTGAATGAGGGATATTCACACCACCCAGAATCAGGCTGCCGCCTTCCTGAAAGGCGTGGGCGTCAAATCCGTGTCCGATTCTCATTCGCGGCACTACTGTGGTGATTCAAGCCGGGCGTGAACGCCCAATGAAAAGGGGATGATCTGTTTCATGTGTCTTACCCTTACCTGGCATCCGCATAGTGTTAACAGGCCCTAGTCAAGCCGACCCTGCCTGCGCAGGATATATTCCGCAAGTGCAAGGTCATCCGGATAGGTAATCTTGATATTGTCCCCGTGTCCCTCGACCAGCCTCGGCCGGTAGCCGGCATGTTCCACCGCCGAGGCCTCGTCGGTAACGGGTTCTTTCCGTTCACAGCCCGCCTGCATCGCCGTCCTGAGTATGTCCAGCCGGAACATCTGTGGTGTCAGCGCGTGCCAGAGTCCTTCGCGGTTTACCGTCTCGCGCACACCACGGTCCGGGTCCGCGCGTTTCATGGTGTCGCGCACCGGTACAGCCAGCAGACCACCGACCGGGTCATGGGCCAGCTGATCCAGCAGGCGGTCGATGTCTTCCTGTCGCAGGCAGGGCCGGGCCGCGTCATGAACCAGGATCCAGTCATCCGGTGATGACTCGCCCGGCAGACTGGCAAGACCGTTCAGCACGGAGTCACAGCGTTCCCTGCCACCCTGTGCACGAAACAGGTTCTTGCCCTGGTAGCGGTCCTGAAGGACCGGCCAATGCGCGTCATCCGTCGCCAGCACCAGTACCACCGCGCCGATACGGGGATGGGATAACAGGGTATCCAGGGTGTGTTCCAGTACCATTCGCCCCCCAAGATCCAGGTACTGTTTGGGTGTCTCGCTGCCCATTCGCTGACCACGGCCGGCCGCGGGGACAATGGCCCAGTATGCCGGCGAGCGGGGAGATCCGGAATGTGTTTGCATGGTCGGCAGGAAAAGGCAGGATTCGTGTCCCGGCTGGCAGTAGTGCGCTGAGGGTCTGGGATTCGATCCCGGCTTATTCCTCCACTACCTGATAAAAGGTCTCGCCTTTTCTGACCATGCCCAGCTCCTCGCGGGCCCGCTCCTCGATGCTGTCCAGCCCCTGCTTGAGATCAAGTACCTCGGCATCCAGCGCCATGTTGCGTTCGCGGAGGCCTTCATTCTGCGCCCGCTGCTCCTCTACTGCCTGGTGCAGGCGCCAGACCTCGGCCAGGCTGCCGTCCCCGACCCAGAGACGGTACTGCAGCCACACCAGCAGTAATATCAGAATGATGATCAGGATCTTCAACTAGTCGATATACCGGCTGAAGGCACTGCGGCCCGCATAGTCCGCCTTGCCGTTCAATTGCTCCTCGATTCGCATCAGCTGATTGTACTTCGCTACCCGGTCCGATCGTGACAGGGATCCGGTCTTGATCTGCGTCGCCGTGGTTGCCACTGCCAGGTCGGCTATGGTTACATCCTCGGTTTCGCCCGAACGGTGCGAGACCACGGCACTGTAACCCGCCTCATGCGCCATGCCAATGGCGGCCAGGGTCTCGCTCAGGGTACCGATCTGATTTGGTTTGATCAGGATCGAGTTGGCGATGCCCTGGTTGATCCCCTCCTGCAGTATGCTGGTGTTGGTGACAAACAGATCATCTCCCACCAGCTGGACCCGATCCCCCAGACGTTCTGTCTGCAGTTTCCAGCCTTCCCAGTCATCTTCCGCCATACCATCCTCGATGGAGATGATCGGGTACTGGTCGACCCACCTGGCCAGGTAGTCCACGAACTCCGCAGAGGTGAGGGCCTTGTCTTCCGAGGCCAGCACGTAGCGGCCATCCCGGTAGAACTCGGAGCTTGCCGGATCCAGGCCCAGCCAGATATCCTCGCCGGCACGGAAACCGGCCCTTTCGATGGCCTCCAGAATGACCTCGATCGCAGACTCGTTGGAGGGAAGATCCGGCGCGAACCCGCCTTCGTCTCCCACGGCGGTATTGAGCCCCCTGCCACCCAGCACCTGTTTCAGGGCGTGGAAGACCTCGGCGCCATAGCGAACCGCCTCACGCAGGGAAGGCGCCCCGACGGGCAGGATCATGAATTCCTGCAGATCCACGCTGTTGTCCGCATGGGCACCACCATTCAGGATGTTCATCATCGGAACCGGCATCTGCAGGCTGTCCTGCTGCCCCAGCAATTGATAAAGGCCTACGCCGCTCCGGTTGGCCACCGCATGTGCAGTCGCCAGTGAGACGGCCAGCAGTGCATTGGCACCAAGGCGCCCCTTGTTCGGCGTTCCGTCGAGTTCGATCATCTTCCGGTCGATCTCTTCCTGATGAAGCGCATCGTTACCCAGCAGCGCGGTCCGGATCTCGCCGTTGATATTGGCGACGGCATTCCTGACACCCTTGCCTCCGTAGCGTTCCGCATCACCATCCCGCAGTTCAACGGCTTCCCGGGTTCCGGTGGATGCGCCGGAAGGTACCGCGGCGCGGCCGATAGCGCCCGATTCCAGGGTAACTACAGCCTCTACGGTTGGATTTCCCCTGGAATCGAGGATCTCACGCCCATGGATCTCGGTGATCTGTGACATTATGACTCCGTATTATTGATTGATGTCTGGGTAAGCGAAGAATTTCCGGGCTCGCATCGGGTGCTGCACTACCGGGTCCGGACTATCCCCCCTGATCCGGCCATTCAGCCTCCCAGCAGGCTGTTTTCCGCAAAAGGCCTGGCTTTCACCGTCCGGTCGATCTCTTTCAGGATCTCCAGCAGCTCGGTCATTTGCGGTAGCGGCCAGGCGTTGGGGCCATCACTCAGTGCCTTTTCCGGTTCCGGATGTGTCTCCATGAACAGGCCCGAGATACCGGCCGCGACGGCTGCACGTGCCAGGACGGGCACGAATTCACGCTGCCCCCCGGAGCTGTCGCCCTGACCGCCCGGGAGCTGGACCGAATGAGTGGCATCGAATACGACCGGTACCCCGCATTCCCGCATGACCGCCAGGCCGCGCATGTCGGATATGAGGTTGTTATAGCCAAACGATGCGCCACGTTCACAGACCATTACCTGCTTGTTGCCGGTGGCCTGTGCCTTGTCGACGACATTTTTCATATCCCAGGGTGCCAGGAACTGACCCTTCTTGATGTTCACCGGCTTGCCCTGTTTCGCGACGTTCTGGATAAAGTTGGTCTGGCGGCACAGGAATGCGGGAGTCTGCAACACATCCACCACCGCGGCAACTTCCTCCATGGGGGTATCCTCGTGCACATCCGTCAGCACCGGCACACCGATTTCATCCCTGACCTTCTGCAATATACGCAGTCCTTCCTCCAGTCCGGGCCCCCGGAAACTCTGGTAGGAAGAACGGTTGGCCTTGTCAAAGGAGGACTTGTAGATAAACGGTATCTGCAAGCGCTGTGTGATTTCCTTCAGGTCTCCGGCACTCTGCAAGGCCAGTTCCTCGCTTTCAATCGCGCACGGACCGGCGATCAGGAAAAATGGCCTGTCGATGCCTACTTCAAAACCGCAAAGTTCCATATCTAGATTCCTGGAGTTGATCAGCGTTGGAAATCAGGCATCCATGGAAACGGCGGCAACCGCTTCCTGGCTGCTGTTGTTCCCCGTATGATGTTGCCATGCTGCCTGGATGAAACCGGAAAACAGCGGATGGCCATCCCGGGGCGTGGATGTAAACTCGGGGTGAAACTGGCAGGCCAGGAACCAGGGGTGGTCCTTGATCTCCACTACTTCCACCAGACTGCCGTCGATCGAGGTTCCGGCCATGATCATTCCCCTTGCCTGCAACTGCTCCCGGTAGTTGTTATTGAATTCATAGCGATGCCGGTGGCGTTCGGTAATCAGGTCCGATCCGTACAGACGCAGTGCGAGTGTACCGGGGGCGAGTCGACACTTCTGGCCGCCGAGACGCATGGTACCGCCCAGATCGGAGTCCTCGGAACGGGTTTCGAGATCCCCCTCCTCGGTCTTCCATTCCGTTATCAGCGCGATTACCGGGTGGGCGGCATCCCGGTCGAATTCGGTGCTCTGCGCGCCCTCGAGACCGGCAATATGCCGCGCAAACTCGATGACGGCGACTTGCATCCCCAGGCAGATACCGAGGAAGGGAATCCGGTTCTCCCGGGCATACCGCACGGCCTCGATCTTGCCTTCTATGCCACGTTCCCCGAATCCCCCGGGTACCAGTACGGCATCCACGCCGTTGAGTATGCCGGTATCCTGCTGCTCGATTTGTTCCGAATCGATATAGCGGATATCGACGCTGGTACCGGTATGAATCCCGGCATGAATCAGGGCCTCGGAGAGCGACTTGTAGGACTCGGTAAGATTGACATACTTGCCAACCATGGCCACCGTGACCTTCCGGTCAAGATGTTCCTGTGCGGAGACGACCCGGTTCCATTCCGACAGGTCCGCCGGCTTGACATCCAGCCGCAGCTTCTCCACCACGATGTCATCGAGCAGCTGCTCATGCAGCGCCATGGGAATCTTGTATATACTGTCGACGTCAACGGCGGATATGACGGCGCGTTCCTCGACATTCGTGAACAGCGCTACCTTGCGGCGTTCTTCCGCCGGCACCGGCCGGTCTGCACGGCACAGCAGGACGTCAGGCTGGATACCGATGGAACGCAGTTCCTTGACGGAATGCTGGGTCGGCTTGGTCTTGATCTCTCCGGATACCGCGATATAGGGCACCAGGGTCAGGTGGATGTACATGGTACGATCCCGGCCGAGTTCGACGCCCATCTGCCGGATGGCCTCTAGAAAAGGCAGCGATTCGATATCGCCTACGGTACCGCCGATCTCCACCATGGCGATATCCGCATCGTCGGCGCCGACCTCGATGCAGCGCTTGATTTCGTCGGTGATATGCGGGATGACCTGCACGGTCCCCCCTAGGTATTCTCCCCGCCGTTCCTTGCGGATCACGTTTTCGTAGATCTGGCCTGTCGTGAAGTTATTGCTCCGTGTCATGGTTGTGCGCACAAAGCGTTCGTAGTGCCCCAGGTCCAGGTCGGTCTCGGCGCCATCGTTGGTAACGAAGACCTCGCCATGCTGAAACGGACTCATGGTGCCCGGATCAACATTGATGTAGGGATCCAGTTTGAGCAGGGTGACCTTCAGACCGCGCGCTTCCAGCAGGGCACCCAGTGAGGCGGAGGCGATACCCTTGCCAAGCGAGGACACAACACCACCGGTGATAAAGATATATCGGGTCATCAGATCTCGGGATTACTGGTGTGGCCCGGTGGCCACAGGACGGGAGCAAACACTACCAGATCAGGGCGTTGATCACAATCGCCCGCGCGGGAAAAGGGCCGGTATCTCCGGCTGCCAGTCGATCTCCATACCCGCCTCGCCAGCCCGCGCCTGAAACGGCTCACAGATCCACAATCCGGCAACCGCGGCGAGTTTCCGGTCCACGTAGATCAGCGGAATGCGCTCGCGCTCCCAGGGTGGAATCCCCCTTTCCTGGTAGAGTTTCTTCAGCGCATGATGGTGGTTACGCCCGCTGGGGCGGCATATTTCGCCTCCCTGGCGATACCGGACCTGTACCGAGGCGCTGGCCTTCAGCCCGGTCCCGATGCCGGGTCGGGCCGTCAATATTCCACCGGCGGCCGGCAGCCGCAGTGGTTTGTCCAGCGACCAATCCATCCGATACCCGGGATCAGGCACGGGCAACACGGGCAGCAGGTGTAACAGATCACGGTAACGGCGGATCTCGACACCGCCCCAGACGACCCTGGGCGAGGCATCGGTCCTGCTCTTGAGAACCTCCCGCTCGACTCGTTCCAGCACCCGGTGCGAAGGTGGCCTCACACCCTGCCGGCGAAGCCAGAATCGCAGAAGATTGCGCTGACGTACCACCGGGAGGGCCCGCAGCGCAGGTATCGGCAGGGTTCGTGCCGGTGTTTCGGGAAAACCCAGCAAGTCATCAGCAGCCAGCATATCCATCAGGGCGGAGGACTCGGCGCAGAGACCGGTGCAGCGCGTAATCGAGGCGGACGCCGAGGGCCAGCGTTGCCGTAGCACGGGCAATATCAGGTGGCGGAGAAAATTGCGATCGATACCCGTATCGGTATTACTGGGGTCCTCGATCCACTGCAGCCCCTGGCTTTGCGCATAGTCCAGCAGAACGGAACGGGTAACGGACAGCAGGGGTCGCAGGAGGCTTCCCCTTCCCAGGGGAACGCGGATCGGCATGGAGGCGAGACCACGCGGACCACTGCCACGCATCAGTTGCAGCAGCAGGGTCTCTGCCTGGTCATCCTGGTGATGGGCAGACAGGAGTACATCACCGGGGGGTAGCCATTCGGCGATGACCCTGTACCTGGCATCCCTGGCCGCCGCTTCGGGGCTGGTGCCCGGCGCTGCCCTTGCATCGACAGGCAGCAGCTGGAATGGAATCATCAGGTTTGCGCATACCGAACGACAATGATCCGACCAGTTTCCTGAATCCGGGTGCAGGGTATGATCGACATGCACGGCACCCAGCTTGCCAGGCAGGGACTCCCTGACTGCGGACAATGCATGCAACAGGACATGGGAATCCACGCCACCACTGTAGGCTACCCAGAAGCAGCCGCTTTCCGGAAACTGCCGGATAAGGGTCAGGATTTCATCGATCGGTAAGCGAGCCGACACGCGCATGATGAAAAAAAGGCTCTCCCCTAATCGGGCGGGTAAACCAGCGTCATTGCGTCTCTCGCAGAGGCGCAAAGTGCGCCAAGGATGAATGATATTCGCCAGCTAACCAATCGGTTAGGCATGCAATATACAAGCCCCTCTTTGCGTGCCTGGCGACCTGGCGAGAGCCATATCGCGCTTCAATCATAAGCAAAACCTACCCAATTTGGTGAAGCCCCCAAAATAATACCTGCGGGAGCGCCGGACACCCTCGTGACAACAAGCCCTGTACCGGGCTTCTTTTGACTGCTGCTTGGACTGGCCCGGAGACCGGGTGACGGCAAGTGTATGGGGAATCGGTTACTTCTCGCTGAATTTCCCGTAGGACATGAATCGTTCATATCGCTTTTCGAGCAGCTCATCAACCGGTATCTCATCGAGTGCGGCCAGTTCTTCCTTGAGTGTCAGCCGGATCCGGTCGGCCATCAGGTCCACGTCGCGGTGCGCGCCACCCAGCGGTTCTGACACGATCACATCGATCAGACCCAGTTCCTTGAGCCGGTTGGAGGTAATACCGAGTGCCTCCGCGGCATCTGCCGCTTTTTCGGCGCTCTTCCAAAGGATGGAGGCGCAGCCTTCCGGGGAAATCACGGAATAGGTGCTGTACTGCAGCATCAGGGTACGGTCGCCAAGTCCGATCGCGAGTGCACCACCCGAGCCCCCCTCTCCCACCACGGTACAGATAATCGGGGTGCGAAGCCCCGCCATCTCGAACAGGTTGCGGGCAATAGCCTCGCTCTGACCGCGTTCCTCGGCATCTATACCGGGATAGGCGCCGGGAGTATCGATCAATGTCAGGATCGGCAGCTTGAAACGTTCCGCCATCTTCATCAGCCGCAGGGCCTTGCGATAACCCTCCGGCCTGGGCATGCCGAAATTTCTGTGCAGTTTCTCGCGGGTGTCGCGCCCCTTCTGGTGGCCAATGACCATTACCGGCCGGTCATCCAGACGCGCCAGTCCGGCGAGGATAGCGGGATCGTCGGCAAAACTGCGGTCACCATGCAATTCCTGAAAATCGGTGAATGTGCGAACCAGATAATCGAGTGTATAGGGCCGCTGCGGATGCCTGGCGACCTGCGCGACCTGCCAGGGAGTCAGGTTGGAGAATATCGCCTCCGTCAGTGCCTTGCTCTTCGCCTGCAGACGGGTAATCTCCTCCTCGATGTTGATCTCCGCGTCATCACCCACGTAGCGGAGTTCATCGATTTTTGCCTCGAGTTCCGCAATGGGTTGTTCAAAATCAAGGAAGTTGAGATTCATTTCAGGCCGGGTATCTGCTGTGAAAAAACTTGACGTGGTCTCTATTTATACACGATTTCCACCCGCCCTTCACCTGCCAGTTCACGAAGACGGTGAATCAGTTCATCGGTCGGATGGACGCGCCAGTCCTTGCCAAGTGCAACCTGGGCTTGTGCCGTGGCGCCGGTGTAATCAATCCACACCGGACACACACCCTCGCGATACGGGGTCAGTACATCGGCAAGCATGCGGGTAAAACCGTTTGCCGCAGCACCCGAATCGATGCCGACTACCAGCCGTCTTGCGTAGGTTTCCCGGGCCTGGTTGATATCGTAGATAACCTGTGCAGTCACCTGGTACCCTCCGGAATAGTCATCGATGCCCAGGCCACCCTCGATGACCAGTATCTTGTCTTTTGCAAGCGATGCCTGAAAGCGCTCATAGGTTTCCGTGAATACCCGGACCTCCATTCGTGCGCTGCCATCATCCAGGGTGAGAAAGGCCATCTTGCCGCCGCGCTGGGTATTCCTGATACGCAGGGCGATGACCAGTCCGGCCAGGACGACTGGTTTGTCGTTATTCCCCCTGCGGCCGTTATCAGGCTTGCGCACCCTTTCGGGCATACCGCTGGCCAGTTTGCCGATCCGTCCGCTGGTGATGCTGGCGAGTTCAGGAAGGTACCGGTTAATCGGGTGACCGGTCAGATAAAGACCGAGTGTTTCCTTTTCACCCGCGAGACGCTGTTCCTCATCCCACTCGGGCAGACAGGGTTCCCTGGCTGGCTTGACCACGCTCTGGCTGGAACTGCCAAAAAGATCCACCTGGCCGGTGGCATGATCACGTGACTGCTGCTCCGCAAATTTGATTGCAGTTGGCAGCCGGGCCATCTCGGAGGCACGGTTATCGCCTACCGAATCAAGGACACCGGCACGGATCATCGCCTCGAGTACGCGCCGATTGAATTTACGCAGATCCACCCGCCGGCAGAGCTGATAGATATCCTCGAACGGACCATCCTTGTCCCGTTCCTCGAGCATACCTTCAATGGCGGCCAGGCCTACCCCCTTGATGGCGCCCAATCCGTACACTACCGTATCGTCACCACGGACGGTGAACGGGAAAAGCGATATGTTGATATCGGGCGGAACCAGCTTGAGGCCGATATCCCGGCATTCATCGATCAGGCGGACGATCTTGTCGGTATTGTCCATATCCGCGGACAGAACCGCGGCCATGAAGGCCGCCGGGTAATGTGCCTTCAGCCAGGCGGTCTGGTAGGAGAGCAAGGCATAGGCGGCCGAATGGGATTTGTTGAATCCATAGCCCGCAAATTTTTCCATCAGATCGAAGATATAGGTCGCAGTGTCTTCCTCTACGCCCTGTTTAGCGGTGCCTTCCATGAAGATGGTGCGCTGCTTGGCCATTTCCTCCGGTTTTTTCTTGCCCATGGCGCGGCGCAGCAGGTCGGCACCTCCCAGGGTATAGCCGGCCAGTACCTGGGCAATCTGCATGACCTGTTCCTGGTAGAGGATGACACCATAGGTCGGTTTGAGAATGGGCTCCAGTGCCGGATGGGGATACTCTACCCTGGCCTGGCCATGCTTGCGCAGGATAAAGTCATCGACCATTCCCGATTGCAGCGGTCCGGGCCGGAACAGTGCGACCAGGGCGACAATATCTTCGAAACTGTCCGGTTGCAGGCGCCGGATCAGATCCTTCATTCCGGAGGACTCCAGCTGGAAGACAGCGGTCGTGGTGCAGGCCTTGAGCAGGTCAAAGGTTTTCGGGTCACCCAGCGGGATCGAATCAATGCAAACCGGTTCCTTACCCGCCTCCGCTTTTTGCGCATTGACCGTTTTCACCGCCCGGTCGATGATCGTGAGGGTGCGCAGGCCCAGAAAATCGAATTTCACCAGGCCAACTGCCTCGACGTCGTCCTTGTCGAACTGGCTGACGATACTGGTGGATCCCTGCTCGCAATAGAGCGGGGTGAAATCGGTGAGTCTGGACGGTGCGATTACCACGCCACCGGCATGCTTGCCGGCATTGCGGGCCAGACCTTCCAGGTTTCTGGCAAGGTCGATAACGGCGTGCACCTCCTCATCCTGTTCATAGAGTTCCCGCAGCGGCGGTTCCTGTTCAAGCGCCTTGTCCAGCGTAATACCGATCTCGAACGGGATCAGTTTGGCGATGCGATCCACGAATCCGTAGGGATGACCCAGTACCCTGCCGACATCGCGCACCACCGCCTTCGCAGCCATGGAACCATAGGTGATGATCTGTGAAACCTTTTCCCGCCCGTAGCGCTCCGCCACATACTCGATGACACGGTCTCTTCCATCCATGCAAAAGTCGATATCGAAATCCGGCATGGATACCCGCTCGGGATTCAGGAATCGCTCGAAAAGCAATTCATACCGTATGGGATCGAGGTCCGTTATCATCAATGCATAGGCCACCAGTGAGCCCGCACCGGATCCGCGCCCGGGACCCACCGGTATATCGTTTTCCTTTGCCCATTTGATGAAATCGGAGACGATGAGAAAGTAACCGGGAAATCCCATCGAGATAATGACATCCAGCTCTGTTTCCAGTCGCTCCTCATAGACCGGCCGCCGGGAGGGATCCTCGATCACATAAGGCAGGGATTCGAGCCGCCGCTCCAGCCCCTCTCGGGAAACCTTGCGCAGATATTCCTCTATGCTGATCTTGTCGGGTAGCGGAAAGTCCGGCAGGTAATTACTGCCGAGTGACAGTTCCAGATTACAGCGCCTGGCGATCTCGACGGTATTCTCGAGTGCCTCCGGGATATCACTGAACAGGGCCTGCATCTCTTCCGGTGTGCGCAGGTACTGCTGGTCGGTATATCGCCTCGGACGCCGCGGATCATCCAGGGTGCGGCCCTCGTTGATGCATACGCGTGCCTCATGGGCATCGAAGCCGTCTGGGGTGAGGAAATGTACCGCATTGGTTGCCACTACCGGCACATCACAGGACAGTGCAAGATCGACAGCCGCATGCAGGTATTCTTCTTCGCCGGCCTGTCCTGTGCGCTGCAGTTCCAGGTAGAAGCTGTCCGGGAACAGCGCACACCATGTCTCCAGCCGTTTGCGGGCCGCGTCGGTCTTTCCTGCCAGCAGCAGCTGTCCGATGTCACCTGACTTGCCACCCGAAAGGGCAATCAGACCGTTCGTCATACCCTCCAGCCACTCGAAATCCAGCATGGGAATCCCGCGATGTTGACCATGGGTATAGGTACGCGAAACCAGACGGGTCAGGTTAAGGTAGCCTTGATGGTCCTTGCAAAGAAGCACAAGACGACCGGCCTGTTTTTCATCATCGTGGTTACGGATCCAGAGATCGACGCCAATGACGGGTTTCAGGCCCCTGGCCATCGCGGCACGGTAGAACTTCACCATGGCAAAGAGGTTGCTCTGGTCCGTCACTGCGACAGCCGGCATGCCCAGCTCTGCGACTGCATCCACCAGCGGCTTGATACGGACGGTACCGTCAACCAGCGAATACTCGGTGTGCAGGTGCAGATGGATGAAGCCGGGATTCATGCCTAAAGTTTCCGCATTTGTCTGCACGGATTCAAGTCCGCGAGTGGACAGAGAAAATACATTAGTTATTATTTATATATCATTGTTATTAATATATATTTTAATTACCACAGCCCGATCCAGTCGGTCTTTCCCTGAACAGCCTGTCCATGGTCCGGCCTTTTCATCGACAGAGTACGTTGACGGTGGCGGATAGATCGCTTCCTGTCTCCAACACCGGCAAACGCGAGAGGCACAAGCGGTTCAAGCCAGACCGGGCCGCCGCCGATGATATTCCATGAATTCTGTCATGGACAGTGATAGCAGGCCAGCAACGTACCTGTGAACTCTTGACGACAGGTAACCGGAACAGTCGCCCTATCACGCAGAATTGCCCTTGTTCGTTGACAGAAAGTGAAATACTTCCCGGGCCAACGGTAGTAGCCGAGACTTCATACTTTCGAAAAAACACTTGAAACCAGTGCCCAGTACCATTCCTGTAGAGACATGGTAATGGTCCGTGCTGGAGATGAATAAGAAATGGAAATAGATGATCGACTGCTGGACAAAAACAGCATTCAGCAGGACGAGCTCAGAGGCTTTTCACGCAGTATGGCTGAACTGGAATGGCTGTTACTGATTCTGGTGCTAATGTATTTCATGATTCCGGGCAATACGGTCACGGAAAATCTCGGCACGATCATTGCCATTACCACCTATGCTGTGTTTATCCTTGCCTTCCGTTATCTGAATTTCTACAGAAAGGAAAGCCGCTGGAAACTGGCGGTACAGACCTGGGTGATGATCATCTTCATTACCTATGTTCTCTGGAATACCGGGAAGATCGACAGTCCCCTGCTCAACCTCTATTTACTGGTGATTATTGCCTCTGCACTGACACTGGGCAAGATGATGACCATACTCGAGGTCCTCCTGATCACCAGTTGCTATCTGTATATGGGCTATCTCGAACACTCCGACCATATCTTTTCCTTTCAGACATTCAGTATTGTCATGAGCAGTTTTGTACCCTTTTTACTCGTGGCCTACATCACTACCATGCTTGCCGCAGACATGCACTTTTCACGGGCAAGGATTACCCGCCTGTCCTTGACAGACGATCTGACCGGCCTGCTTAATATGCGTGCCTTCAACGATATTCTCAACAGGGAAATCAACAAGACTACAAGATATGCCAGTTCCTTCTCCGTGATGATGATCGATGTAGACGGTCTCAAGTCTGTCAACGACCGTTTCGGTCACACGACGGGAAGCCGCCTCGTCAAGACGGTTGGTGATACCATCAGCAGCTGCCTGAGATCTACGGATGTACTGGCCCGCTATGGTGGTGACGAATTCATTGCATTGCTGTCTGAAATCGATATGGCCGGCTCCTATGAGGTCGCCGAACGGATCAGGTCAGCGATACAGAACACCTCGTTTGATATGCAGGGTCAATCAGTTTCCACGACGGCCAGTATCGGTGTTGCCTGCTATCCGTACGGAGACATGAATGCCCGCAATATTCTGGAAAATTCGGATGCGGCACTCTACCAGAGTAAAAACAGCGGGAAAAACCGGATTACCTTTCATGGCTACAAGGACGAGTATCCCCCGGGCGTCTATCCGCAAAAGATTCCTGCCTGATCCCGCCTCTGGTTATTCCAGCAGTTTCCTGACCGGTGCATAGGATCGCCGGTGTATTGGCGTAACGCCCAGCCTCTGCAAGGCCTCCCGGTGTTCCTTGCTGGGATAACCCTTGTGCCTGGCGAGACCGTATCCCGGATAAACCGCTTCCATTTCGATCATTTCCCGGTCCCTTGTCACCTTGGCGAGTATGGATGCAGCGCTGATGGCCGGAATCCTGCTGTCCCCCTTTACAATGGCTTCGGCTGTACAGGGCAGTTCCGGACAACGATTGCCATCCACGAGTACATGCCTTGCCGCCGGTCTCAGGGCGATAACCGCTCGCTGCATGGCCAGCATGCTTGCCTGGAGGATATTGAACCTGTCGATTTCCTCAACTTCTGCCCGACCTACCGCAAAGGCAAGCGCATTCATCCGGATCAGATCCGCAAGTTCTTCCCGGCGCCTTTCGGTGAGCACCTTGGAGTCCGCCAGTCCTTCTACCGGACGAGCTGGATCTAGGATAACTGCAGCGGCAATCACCGGTCCGGCTAATGGACCACGTCCAACCTCATCCACACCGGCAATCATATCTGCAGGGTCTTCCCCGCTCCCGTTTCGATTCATCTTCCTGCCATCTCCAGTATGATGTCTGCTGCGGTTGTATGGGCATTGCGACGCAATGACCGGTGGATGTCGGAGAAGATACTCTCCAGTTTCTTGTTATGTGCCGGATTCTCCAGCACCTCGAGCAGTGCCTGTCCCAGCGATTCTGCGGTCGCTTCATTCTGGATCAATTCGGGTACCACGGATCTGCCGGCAAGCAGGTTCGGCAGGGAATAATACGGTACTCTCGCCAGGCGGCTGATGATTGCATGGCTGAGCGATGACATCCGGTATGCGACGACCATGGGTCGCCTGAGCAGCAAGGCCTCCAGTGTTGCCGTCCCCGAGGCGGTCAGCACGGCATCGGCTGCGGCCATGGCTTCCAGCGGTCGACCGCTAAGCACCTTGACCTGAAGATAGGGCGCCTCGCGACCCAGGGCTTCGGTGAATATTTTCCTGCATGCTTCATTTGCCATCGGGGCGACAAACTTGAGACTGGAATTGCGCTTATGGCACCAGTCGGCAGCGGCAGTAAAACAGCCGGAAAGCCTTTTCACCTCGCTGATCCGGCTACCCGGCAGCAGTGCCACAATCGGGTCGTCTTCGCAATATCCCAGCAGTCTGCGCACACTTTTTCTGTCGATGGTGTCGCTGATGGCATCTGCAAACGGATGGCCAATGTATTCCACCGGCACATTGTGTTTGCGGTAGAACTTCCGCTCGAAGGGAAACAGCACCAGCATCCTGTCGACGCTTTGCCCGATACGGCGCACACGCCACTGGCGCCAGGCCCAGACGGACGGGCTGACATAATGAACCGTCCTGATACCCCGTCGTTTCAGTTTCTTCTCCAGACCGAGATTGAAATCCGGAGCATCGACACCGATGAAGATATCCGGGGGATTGGCAGAGAAGTGATGGTACAGTTCGCGACGTATCCTTAGCAGGGATGGAAGACGGTTGAGCACCTCGGTGAGGCCCATTACGGAAAGTTGTTCCATGGGGTACAGGGAATAGCACCCGGCTCTCTCCATTTTCGGACCACCAATACCCTCGATTAGCGCATCGGGTATTTGTGAACGGATTGCCCCGAGCAATCCGGCCGCCAGCCTGTCCCCGGAAGGTTCTCCTGCAACAATTCCGATATGAAGCGGGTGGGTACCGGTATCGCTCACCGGATCTTGCTCCACTTAATAAAAACATCCATTTATTTGCTTTATTTTCCTGGTGATCCAAAATTTGCATCCGCCGGAACCCGTGCACACACGATGGTTATCCAGCCTGAATTGTATCGGCAAATCAGCGATACACCTGCCACCACCACGAAGGCATGAAGATGAAGCCAACCGCGAAACAGTAATAATCCGCTGACCCAGGCAAGGAACAACAAAGGCTGCCGGACATAGGCCAGGTGTTTCAGAATTACAAGCCACCACTCCTGTACAAGCACTTTCAGAAAGTGCGACCGCGTAGTAACCGCGGATCCTCCCTCACGCGCAGAACCCTGATGATGCGCAGCGCACGATCACGGGTGTCAAAGAACTTGTCCAGTTCAGCATTCACCGCCCAGTCCTGCAGGAACACCACCGAGGCACCCGTTTTCATATCACTGTATCCAAGCTGACCGAAGGAACCACTGGAGTAAAGGATGTCTTCCTCCTTTCCCATGTAGTAGGTCTGTGAACCATAGGTAATGCCCTTACCCAGGAGAGCCCCGATTTCATTCTCGCTGAACTTGGTCTTGCCTGTGTCCGTGGCCGAGGCATAGAAGCTCCCGGGCGCCTTGCCCTCGGCGATCCACTGATGGAACAGGGCGTAGTCCCGTGCCGAAATGCTGATACCATAGCTGGGCGAAGTGGTGCCATCACTGGTCAGCGCTATAGAGCCATCGTAATTGGCACCAAAGGCATCAAACAATTCGGACAATAATTGCGGATATTTCTTTCCCGTCACCTGCTCCGCCAGCAGGGCCAGGGTGTCAGTATTCTTGTCGGTATAATTATAGACCTCACCGGGTTCTGCCACTGCAGGCGTGTTTTTGATTGCCGCGCGATGTCCCTTGGTTTTGCCTGATTGCAGACCAATCTCGACCTCCCAGAGCTGCCCCGGAGCGCCGGGTGTATGCAGATCCAGCAGCGTCGGCAGACCACTGGTCATATCCAGTACTTGCTGCACGGTCGCGGCGCCGATGTCCGTGCCCTTGAAGTCCTCAAGATAGGTTTCTACGGTAACATTGGGGTCCAGCAGGCCCTGGTCAACCAGCTGATTGGTAATGACACCGGCAAAGGTCTTGGAGGCGGACTGGAGGAGATTGGTATCTTCCACATTGAAACCATTGTCGTAGAACTCGGCCAGAATCTTGTTGTCTTTCATCACCACAAAGCCCTTGACCTGGGTAGCCTGCAGGGATTCGATGAAACTCTGACCATCCTTGAATTCTGCGTTCAGATCAAAAGGTTCACCCGCTTCAAGAATGGCGGGTTTGCTGGAACGCCTGATCTGTGCGGTGCCATGCAGGCCATAGTCGTCCCAGTGGGCGCTGACATACTTGCCATAGGGCCAGAACTGCATGTTCCCGGGTGTGATCTCATCCAGCGTGAACGGCTTGTAAAAATCCTGCACATCGAAACCGGATCCGAATGCCGATGGCGTGTCGGCAAGAACCGGCCGGCTGACAAAAAGGCATGCCGTGATTGCGACAATCCCTGATAAGCGGTTTTTCATTATTTCACCATTTGCATTCGTAATTGATCGGAATGGCATGATACAGATTCTGTTGTTCCTGTCTGTCCAGTGCAACCCCTGGAAGCCGAGATACACAACGGCGACCCGGAGGCCGCCGCTGATCGTAGTCCCAATTGGTCGGTTACTTTGTTCGCAATATGCCACAGGCGGCTCTTGATCCACCAGCACACCCGGCCTCTACACCATCCGGACAATAGGTATCGGGGAAATCATGAATAATGATCGAGCTTCCATCAGCGTCGAACAGGCTGAGTGGTCCGGGCGATAAGGTGATACGGGTTGTAGTGGTATGCAATGCGCCATTACCACCTGCATTGACTTCAATGTTAACAAGATCTCCTGAATGAAAGGGATGATTCCCATCTGGACTAGGATTTGAATCTGGCCCGGGATCGAAATGCCCGCCTGCTGCACCACATGGTTCGCATGCTCCCGTCTCATGAATATGAACAGCATGCTTTCCTGGGCTCAATCCCCTCACATTGATGGTTATATCAACCATCTTTACCCCTTCATCCGAGAAACGCTCTTTTAGTTTCGCAGTGCCCTGAACATTCACGTCAGAGCAGCCCTGTATATCAGCAATTGCCCGAACAGGACCCGCAGTTGCGCTATTCACCCACAGGATCGGGGCCATGCTGCCCAGAAACAGTTTGATTACAAATGTATGAATCTTGTTCCGCATCAGTTTTCTCCTCTCAGAGCAGACCGGCTGGGTCGTACTTCAAGTGTAGAAGAAATGGAAAATAATGCTGGAAATTTGACGAAATTTGCTGCGAGCAAGATGAGGCCAAGGAATCCCGTCCCGAATTCAGCCAGGGAACGGCCGTTTCCAATAGTTACAAGAATGAAAAAAGGCACATTTTATGGACGGTTACTATTCGGAAGCGGGCATCCAGGCGAATCACCCGGTGATTCGCCATTGAATAGCACACCCGCAGACATACCGTTCACGGACGCCTCGCGAAGGGCAAAGTTGCAGTCTGTCCCGGATTTCAGTTTTGCAGCCATTGCTCATTTTCGAGAGTCCGATTATTCAGGCCCTGTCTGTTTTTGTACCCTCTTTCTTTCCCAGTAAGTTGGCAAGCGGGTTCGCGGAAATACCATGTGCGACGAGGCTGAGAATCACCGTCACCGCCACTACCGTCGCAATAAACTTGCTTCCGGCCACATCCTTTTCCAGGACAATGATTGCAAAGACGATGCTCGCCAGCCCCCGAGGCCCGAACCAGCCAAGAAACAATTTGGACGAGGTGCTCACACCGGTACCCGTCAGCGACACGAAAACCGGGAGCATACGGATCACCGTTAGGCTCAGAAGAGCATATACCAGCATTTCCCAGGTAAAGAACTCGAGGTATCGACCAATCACGACGGTCCCGAATATAAACCAGGTCAACAGAGCCAGTGTTTCCCCGACTCCCTCGGATGCCAGCACCAGCCTGTGGGTCGCTTTCCTTGCCTTGAAGCCGAACACCAGGCCGCCGGCGAATGCCGCGATGTAACCACTTCCGTGCAGGCTTTGTGCCACTGCGAAGCAGGCAATGGCAAGCGCCACGACGGTGATCTGTTCCCACATCTCGGTCAGCCAACCCTGATCCCGACACCATCTCATCGCACGGGCACCCACGGCGGCCAGTCCCAGGCCAACGAGAAGGCCGATCCCCAGTTCTTCGAAAACCAGTTCGACGGCAAGCAGGGTGCCGCCACCTTCGCTGCCCTCACCAATCGCCAGGGCAATGAAAACGAGCAGGATGGGGACGCATAAACCATCATTCAGCCCGCTCTCGAAATTCAAAGCCTCGCGGATCTGCGTTGGTACCGATTGATTGGTGATAACTGCCTTGCCAAGTGCCGCATCGGTTGCAGCCAGCATGGTGCCCAGGATCGCCGCCTCGTACAGGGACAGGTTATCGAATAAGACCACGGCGGTTAACGTGCCGAGTACGATGACACCCGGCAGTCCAAGGAGCAACATGCGCGAAGGTATACGGAACTGCCGTTTGAGAACAGCAAGATCGGCATTTGCCGCATCGACAAAAAGGATGACGGCGAGCGTGAGATCCACCAGTATCCGCAGTTCGGTGCGGGAGACACTCCCGTCGAACCAGCCAAGCACCAGGGGACCCATGAGAAAACCGGAAGCGACAAACACGATCGGAGCGGATACCGGTGCACGTTCCAGTCTCCCGGCAACGAGCGTATAGCAGAAGACCAACAGTGCTAAAATGGCGAACTCGATATACATGCCGTTTTCCTGTGCTACTTATTCGGATACCGTTCTTTCCAGCTTCCTGATGAGCGATGCAATGATTTCCTGGTTGATCTGTATCGCCCCTTCCAGGGATCGATCAAACTCGATAATGATCAGTATCAGCGCCGCCAGGAAGCATATCACCTGGATGACGGCAAACAGCCAGAGCGGTATTTCAGGTATAAAAACATACTCCCCTTCTGTTCAATCCCGGTTTCACAAGGGATGAATCGGTAGGCAGGCTGAAGTTGTCCTGAAAGCCTTCAGCCCGTCTGCCCTTACCAATCCAATACAACATGTGCACACGGATTCTGTACAGATAGTTGTACCACTGGACAATATACGGACTGCACGGGATTCAGTAGATTATCTAATCAGTGGCAGAGAATAACTCCACCAAAGCCACTCTTTAGCGCCTCGTGGGTTCCCTCCCGCTCGGGGCGCTTTTTTATGCAGGGTACGTGCTTATGGGTACTATTCACCTGATAATCCCGCGCGTCTGTTGCTGCAGGAAGTCGAGCAGGATGTCCACTTCCCTGCATTCAGCAGAAAGTTCCCGTAATTTCACGATCGCTTTCCCGAGCGGCAGACCTTCCCGGTAGATATACCGGTAGGCCTTCTGCAGATCCTGCTGCGCCTTGTTGCTGAAACCGTGCCTGCGCAGTCCTTCCTTGTTCAGACCATGCGGATGGGCCGGGCTACCCGAGACCAGAACATAGGGCGGTATGTCCTTGTGGATTCCGCTGCCATAGGCACTAAAGGCATACGATCCGATCAAACAGCGCTGGTGAACCAGTGTGAAGCCACCGAGCGTTGCGTAATCGTCCACCCGTACATGCCCACCCAGCGTTGCACCGTTGGCAAATACAGTATGGTTACCCACTCGGCAATCATGCGCGATGTGCGCATAGGCCATGATCCAGTTGTCATCACCCACGCGTGTTATGCCTTCGTCCTGAACGGTGCCCCGGTTGATGGTGACATATTCGCGAATGACGTTGCGATTACCAATCACGAGCAGGGTCGGTTCATTGGAATACTTCTTGTCCTGCGGGGTATCACCGATGGAGGCAAACTGGTAGATGGTGTTATCGGCTCCGATCCTGGCTGGACCGTTGATGACGACGTGTGGCCCTACCCGGCTGCCGGAACCGATTTCTACATCAGCTCCAATGACTGCATAAGGACCAATCCTGACGTTTTCGGCTATCCTGGCAGCCGGGTCAATGACTGAGCGCGGGTCTATCAAAGGTCGATTTTTTGTTCCGTGCACATAATGTCAGCGCTCGCCACAAGCCTGTCATCGACATATGCCGCACAATCAAAGAGCCAGATACCCCGTTTTTCCCGCAGCAACTTTGCATTGAGTATGAGCTGGTCTCCAGGCTCGACCGGTCGCTTGAAACGCGCCTTGTCTATCCCGACCAGGTAATACAGCGATTCACGCTCGGCATGCTGTTCCATGGTACGAAATGCCAGCAAACCGGTTGCCTGCGCCAGTGCTTCCAGTATCAGCACACCCGGCATCACGGGGCGCTGCGGAAAGTGACCGAGAAAGAAAGGTTCGTTGTAGGTGACGTTTTTCAGACCGACAAGGGACTCCGCGGGCACGTATTCCGTAACCCGATCGATCAGCAAAAAAGGATAACGGTGTGGCAAATGATTCAGTATGTCATTGATATTCATTATCTTCAGTTATCCCGTCGGGTATGTTGTTGAATCACGGGGCATGCGAAAGTCGCATCCTGCCGGTTCAGCCCCGGTTTCTCGATTGTGCATCCAGCATCTTCAGGCGGCGCGCCAGCCTGTCCAGGGAACGCAGATGAGCACAGTTCCGGTTCCAGCGCGCATTTCCCTGTACCGGTACGCCTGAAGAGTATACTCCGGGACTGCTTATCGATCTTGTAACCAGGGACATCCCTGTCAGCACGACATGATCGGTTATCCTGAGGTGCCCTACTATTCCGACTCCACCACCGATTTTACAATGTCTGCCGATGAGTGTACTACCGGAAATTCCCGTGCAGCCTGCAATGGCGGTGTGTGCACCGATCCTGACATTATGAGCGACCTGTACGAGGTTATCGATCTTGACACCATCTTCCACCACGGTGTCATCCAGCGTTCCCCTGTCGATGGTGGTATTTGCACCGATCTCGACATCATCACCGATACACACACCGCCCAGTTGCGGCACCTTGATCCAGCGACCATTCTCGGAGGCCATGCCGAATCCGTCGCTGCCTATCACTGCGCCTGGCTGGATTACCGCGCGTTGTCCGATCCGGACCTCATCGCAGATCGTAACCCGGGAGCAAAGGTGGCTGTCAGCACCGATTACAACGCCACTACCGATGGCACAGGCCGAATCCAGCCGTACACCTGCCGCGATGACAGCGCCATCTCCCAGGACACAACCGGGACCGATGCTGGCACTCTCATCCACGCACGTACCGGACCCGAGGATGGTACTGGGATGGACGCCTGGTTGCGGAAGCTTGGCCGGATGCAGGTAACTGGCTATCCGTGCATAGGCTGCATACGGATTATCGGTCACCAGGGCTGCAACCGGACACTGCCCGAGCAATTCGTCCTGCAGTATCACGGCCGAGGCCCTGGTGCTCTTCAGGTATTTGGTTAGTCTCCTGTCGGCAAGGAAGGTAATGGTCCCTTTGCTCGCATTCGCCAGGGCAGCGACGCCCTCTATCAGACAATCCGGGTCACCGTGCAGGGTGGCATTGATCCTGCTGGCAAGATCACCCAGCGTGTGGCTCATCAGGACTAACCTGATTCCTACTTGAGCTGCTTGAGTACCTGGTCGGTGATATCGACTTTCTTGCTGGCATAGGCGACACCCTGATACAGGATGAGGTCATACTTGTTCTTCTTTGCAAAGTCGTTGATGGCATCGCGCAGGCGGGACTGCAGCTTGCTGAGTATCTCGTTCTGGCGGATATTCAGGTCTTCTCGAAATTCTTCCTGTATTCTTTTCAGCTCGCGTCGCTTGGTGACGAGCTTGCGTTCCGACTTCAAAAGCGCATCTTCGCTCATCACGGCGGCGTCTTTCTGCATTTTTTCTTCCATCTTGTGGATCTCCTTCTGCAAGGCGACCACTTCCTTTTCACGCGGGGCAAACTCGGCCTCCATCTTGACCTGGGCAGACTTCAGTTGTGGTGATGATTCCAGAAGTTTGGCGGTATCCACGAAACCAACCTTCATCTCCGCGACCGCATTCCCCCCGGTCAGGATAATTGTCAGAAAAGCCAGTATCTTGCAATATTGTATCTTGTGTGTTTTCAAGGTATTTCTCCGATCTTTAGGGTTAAGCGAACAAGGAAACAGTCCTGTATCCTATGACTTCATCTGCCTGTTGCATCGTCTTTGATTACATCCATATCGTCTAATAGTATGAGACTGAATACCAGTCATTCAAGAATGGTCGTTGCCAGGACACTAGAACCCGGCTCCCAGCGTAAACTGGAAGAACTGGGTATCATCATCGCTCTCCGAGTTGATCGGGTAGGCAACACTGATCGCAAGCGGTCCGAATGGCGATAGCCAGTAGGCTCCCATGCCAACCGAGTATCGCAAATCACTGCCCTTCCAATCGTTGTAATCCTTGAAGACGTTGCCGACATCAAAGAATGTGCTGAGGCGGAAAGAACTGCTGTCCTCGATAAAGGGAACGGGAAAGAAGATTTCCGCACCACCGACGGTGCGAAATGCCCCGCCCAGCGGATCACCATCGGAATCACGAGGTCCCAGCGTGTTGTCCTCGAATCCGCGAACTGATTTTACGCCTCCGGCAAAGTAATTCTCGAAAAACGGCAGATCATTGAAATCATCATAACCGTCTCCATACCCGATATCCGCCTTGAGCTGCAGGGTGAACTGGCGGGTCAGGGGAAGATAGGCCTGCTGGCGATAGTCAATTTTATAGAATTTCAGGTCCGAGCCCGGAATTGTGCTCTCTACCGTAAATCGGTGCAAGAGTCCGCGATCCGGGAAGATGGCGGCGTTTCGACTGTCGTGCGACCAGCTTCCCGCAAGCTTCAGATTCTTGAAGGAATCACCGTGATCCACGATGAAATCGGTGATTTCAAAGGATGGATCACTACCGGTTTTGAGTTCCAGGGATTCAATTTCAGTGTTTAACCGGACGGAATCATATTCGTTGATAGGCAGCCCGAAGCTTATATTTGCGCCGTAGGCGTCCGTGGTGTAATCGGAAATATTTGCCTCACCCGCATCCGTTTCGCGATAGTAGGCTCCAAATCCGCGACTTACGCCATGGATGGTCCAGTAGGGATTATTGTAGCCAAAACTGTATACCGTATTGACCTTGCTGTTGTTGAAAGTAAGGGCAACCCGGTTGCCGCTTCCGAGAAAATTGTTTTGCGTGATGCTGGCATTCAACAGAAGTCCGTTGGTCTGCGAAAAACCGGCACCGGCTGATAAATTCCCTGACGGTTGTTCGGTGACGGAATAGTTTACGTCAACCTGGTCCGTACTACCCGGAACCGTCGGGGTCTCTACGTTGACATCCGTGAAAAAGCCCAGTTTTTGCAGGCGATCCCGCGAGCGCTCGACCTTTTCCGCAGAGAACCATCCCCCCTCCATTTGCCGCATTTCGCGCCGCAGCACCTCGTCCTTCGTGGATACATTACCGGAAAAATTGATCCTCCGGACATAGACACGCTTGCCGGGATCGACGAAAAACGTGATGCTCACTTCACGGGTCTCGTCATTGGTATCCGGAATGGTGTTTACATTGGCAAAGGCATACCCTTCGTCTCCAAGGCGATCACTGATAGCGGTTACGGACTCTGTAATCCTTTTGCGGGAAAAAGTATCACCGGTATTGATATCCACCAATGGAAACAGCTCTTCCTCGTCCACCACCAGATCTCCGGACAGCCTGACCTCCTTGATGAGATACTTTTCGCCCTCGGATATGTTGATAGTGACGTAGATATCCTTCTTGTCGGGTGTGATCGATACCTGTGTGGAAATGATATTGAAATTGATATAACCATTATCCAGATAGAATGAACGCAGGGTTTCGATGTCACCGGACAGTTTCTGTTTGGAATACTGGTCGTTTTTCGTATAGAAGGAGAGAAAGCCGCTGGTACCCAGCTGGAATTTCTTCAACAGTTTCTTGTCGGAATAGACATGATTGCCGACAATGTTGATCTGCTTGATCTTGGCAACCTGCCCTTCCGAGATATCAATCTGCAGGCCGATCCGGTTTCTTTCCAGTGGTGTCACGGTCGTATTGATCTTGACGGCATATTTCCCGCGGCTGAAGTACTGTCTCTGCAGTTCCTGTTCCACCTTGTCAAGCAGGGAGCGGTCAAATACCTGCCCCTCCGCCAGACCGATCTGATTGAGGCCATCCAGTAACTGTTCGGTCTCGACGTCCTTGTTGCCTTCAATGACGATGCTGCTGATCGCCGGTCTTTCCTGAACGTTGACGACCAGGATGTCACCGCTGCGTGCCAGGCTGACATTATTGAAAAAACCGGTCTTGAACAGAACACGGATGGCGTTGGCAGTGTCGGCTTCCGTAATCGTGTCCCCAACCTTTACCGGCATATAATTGAAGACCGTACCCGCTGATATTCTCTCCAGCCCCTCGACACGGATGTCGCTGATGGTGAACGGTTCAAAGGCGCCAGCCAGACTACCCTGAAGTGCCAGCAGGACAAGGCAGGCAGCCTTCATCCATAGCCATTTTGCCGGTTTTCGCCTATTCATCGGAATCAGCCAAACAGCCGTGCCAGGTCGTTGTAGAATGCCAGCATCATCAGTCCGACCAGCATGGCGATCCCGATTCGCTGACCGGCGAGTTGTGCGGCTTCGGAAAGAGGACTTCCCTTGAATAATTCGATACCGTAATACAGCAGGTGACCGCCATCCAGAATGGGGATGGGTAACAGATTCAGTACCCCCAGGCTGACGCTGACCACTGCCAGGAATCCCAGAAAAGTTGCAAGGCCGATGGTGGCTGAATACCCGGCATACTGGGCAATGCTGATCGGACCACTGAGATTCTCGATCGATGCCTGGCCCAGCAGCATTTTCCAGAGCGTCCTCAGTGTGAGTGAAGTAATCTCCCAGGTCTTTGACAGCGCTGCCCCAATGGCCTCGAATGCACCGTACCGCACCACCACGCGCATATCATTATCGCTGTTGTCCGGGCGCCTGACATAGGCACCGATCCGGCCTACTGCCTTGCCGTCATCCATGACCTGATCCGGCGTCAACTGCAGCAGTATCCTCCTGCCGTCCCGCTCGACCTCCAGGGAAATGGTTGTTTCCGGACGTTCGCGGACATAGTCAACCCAATGGTTCCAGTCCTCGATTGCCGTTCCATCCGAGCTGATGATCCGGTCATTCGCCTGCAGCCCCGCGCGTTCACCTGCCCCGTTTTTCACCAGCCGCTCTATGATGGCGGGAACCGAAGGGCGCCAGGGTGTCAGGCCCGCATTACTCAGCACACTGCCCTTTTCCAGGATATCCTGCGCACTGCTGAAATCGATCCATAAGCGGCGCTCGGCACCCTGTTCGTCGGTTACCACTACCTCGGCCTGGCCCTGCCCCAGTGCAACATCCAGCAGGCTCATCGCGGCGCTTTCCCAGGTCGGCGTGTTCTCGCCACCTACTGAAATTATTTCGTCTCCCGGCCTGAAACCGGCTTGCATGGCATAGGAGGAAGGCTCGACTTCGCCGACCAGGGGTCGGATACCAGGAACGCCGCTCATGTACATGGTCCAGTAGGCCAGGATGGCAAACAGGAAATTAAATATCGGCCCTGCAGCCACGATAGCGAACCGGGTAGAAAGCGGCTGGCGATTGAATGCGCGGTGCAGTTCCTCCTTCGCCACCTCTCCTTCATGCTCGTCGAGCATCTTGACGTAACCACCCAGGGGGATTGTCGCCAGGCTTAACTCGGTTCCGTCTTTTCCAAATCGTTTCATCCACAACGGCTTGCCAAAACCGATGGAAAATCTCAGCACCTTGACACCAAGCCGGCGAGCAACCCAGTAGTGTCCGAATTCATGAATGGTAACGAGTACCCCGATTGCAATGAGGAATGCGCCGACAGAAACCAGGATACCGTTCATCTGACCGCCCGTGATGGAGAATTTGTCATGTAGCGCCCTGCGGTCGATCGTGCCTTCCGGTCATCCTCCAGGATGGTGTCCAGGGAGTCCGCCTGGTTGACCGGGCAGGTATTCAGCACTTCTTCGATGAGATCGGGAATCCCGCTGAATGGCAGGATGCCGTCCAGAAAGGACTGTACCGCAATTTCATTGGCAGCGTTGAGTATGGCCGGTGCCGTACCCCCGCTACGCATTGCCTCCCTGGCAAGTTCCAGGCAGGGGAAACGCACCACATCGGGTTCCTGAAAGTCCAGGTGCTGTACGGCAAGCAGATCCAGGCTCTCGGCCCCCGAATGGACCCGTCTCTCCGGCCAGGCAAGGGCATGGGCAATCGGTATGCGCATATCCGGGGCCCCCATTTGCGCCAGAACCGATCCGTCATCATATTCGACCATGGAATGAATGATACTCTGTGGATGCAAAATGACACTGATTTTATCCAGCGGTAATCCGAACAGCCAGCCAGCCTCGATGATTTCAAGCCCCTTGTTCATCATAGTGGCCGAGTCTACGGAAATCTTTCTGCCCATTACCCAGTTGGGATGTGCACAGGCCTGTTCAGGGGTAACCCTGGCCAGTTCTTCGGTCGGTGTGTTGCGAAAGGGTCCGCCTGAAGCCGTCAGCATGATCCTGCGCACTCCTGCCGGCATGGTCCCGGTGGAATAGCGGGCGGGCATGCACTGGAGAACGGCATTATGCTCGCTGTCGATTGGCAGAAGAACGGCGTTGTTTTCCTCGACCGTCTGCATGAACAGGGAGCCCGACATAACGAGGGCTTCCTTGTTGGCCAGAAGGACACGCTTGCCACTGCGCGCTGCCTCCAGGGTTGGCATCAATCCCGCGGCACCCACGATCGCCGCCATGACGTAATCAACCTCGGACAGACTGGCGACCTCACACAGCCCCTGGACCCCGGAAAGCACCCTGATATCCGCCCCTGTGCCCAGCTTCTGCTCCAGACGCACAGCCGCTGCAGCGTCGGCCATCACGGCATACTGCGGACGATGTTCAAGACACAAGCTGTAGAGCCGATCGACATCGCTGTTCGCCGTCAGGGCAATTACCCTGTATCGATCAGGGTGACGGGACAGGACATCGAGGGTGTTGTTTCCGATGGTCCCGGTTGCGCCCAGGATAGTGATACCGGTTATGGTCTCACTCGTCATGGATCTCTCCCGCCATTGCGGACGGACCGGTCTCATGGAGTGCACCGGTCATAATCTCATCCACTCCAGTCCCAGGAGAAACACCGGCCCGGCTGCGATCAGACTGTCGATCCGGTCGAGGATACCGCCATGACCGGGTATCAGGCTACCGCTGTCCTTGATTCCGACCTGCCTTTTCAGAAGGCTCTCCTGAAGATCACCGACGATGGAAAACAGGATGGTCACGATACAGACGGCAACGAAGGCAGTGATCCTTGCGCCGGTCGTATGCAGCAGAAATGCGCTTGCAACCGCAAAGACCGAACAGGCAATCAGTGCACCATAGACACCCTCCCAGGTCTTGCCCGGGCTGACTGCGGGTGCGAGTTTGCGCGTTCCCCATTTCCGACCGGCGAAGTAGGCTCCGCTGTCTGCAACCCAGATCAGGATCATGAGAAACAGCACGAGTTGCGGCCCCGTCTCGGGTCGTGCATGCAGTCTCAAAAGCGCGGACCAGGCGGATACCAGTAACAGGACACCCAGCAGGGCCTTGAATATACGGCCTGACAGCAAATGCCCCGACCCCAGACCGGGTCTGGAGATCCACAACATGGCACAAACCCACCAGGCAAGCGCAACCCACAACAGGATGCTGACCGCGGTTGCCTGTATCCCGGCAAGCCAGACCTGCACAAGCGCGGCGGCAGTAATGACCAGGTAGGCCACGCGCATGTTATTTCCTTCCAGCGGAATCAGCGCACTCCATTCCCAGGCCGCGCCCATGATGATCATTCCTAGCACGAAGGCAAACCATTCTGCCGGCAGATACAGGACACCGGCGACAACCAGGGGAATCAGGATCGCGGCCGAGATCAGGCGTTCCCTAAGCACCCTTCAGCTGCTCCACTTGTTCTCCCGTTTGCCCGAAACGGCGCTGGCGCTTCCTGAACGACTGAATGGCCGCATCCAGCGCCTGCTCGTTAAAGTCCGGCCAGAGGGTATCGGTAAAATACAGTTCCGTGTAGGCAAGCTGCCACAAGAGGAAATTACTGACCCGTTGCTCCCCGCCTGTACGGATAAACAGATCCGGAGAGGGCAGATCAGCCAGACTGATTTCACCGGAGATCAGCTCCTGGGATATCTCTTCCGGTTGCAGGGATCCTTCCTTGACACGGTGCGCCAGCTTGCGCATGGTCTGGGTAATGTCCCAGTGTCCGCCATAGTTGGCGGCGATAACCAGTACCAGTTCGGTGTTTTCCCGCGTGTACACCTCGGCCATATCAATCAGTTCACGCAGTTTCTTGTTGAAGGCGCTTCGATCCCCGATAAAGCGAAGCTGAACGCCATTGCGCTTGAGCGTCTCCACTTCCTTTTTCAGCGTCCTCACGAAGAGGTCCATGAGCAAACCGACTTCATCGCCAGGGCGGCGCCAGTTTTCACTACTGAATGCAAACAGGGTCAATACCTCGATTCCCCTGTCCTTGCAGGACTCCACCACACGGCGCACTGCCTTTACACCCGCCCTGTGCCCCATATAACGCGGCAAGAGGTGTTGGTGCGCCCAGCGGCCATTGCCATCCATGATGATGGCCACGTGAGCGGGAAGATCATTGTATTCCTTACGGCTTGTCATCAGTTACCGGATCGTGTGCGCAGATCGGAAGACCGGGGTCTTCCTGATCCAGGATGTCTTTGCTGCAGTTTGGTGAGAACGGCATGAATATCTCTGAAATCCCGCTTCCTGGTCCCGCTATGTGCATCATGATCTTGATCATCAGCTCTTGTTTGCTACCGGCTTCAATGCATTGCGTTACCTGGTGACCGATTCATACGGGTCATCAGACTTCCATTAATTCCGCTTCCTTGGCCTCCATCATCTTGTCTACCTTGAGGATGTGCGCATCAGTGATCTGCTGAATATCTTCCTGCGCCTTGTGTTCCTCGTCTTCGGACACTTCCTTTTCCTTCAGCAGGGTTTTCAGATCATGATTCGCATCCCTGCGAATATTACGGATCGCGACCTTTGCCGCCTCGCCATCCTGGTGAACCACACGGATCAGGTCCTTGCGCCGCTCTTCTGTCAGCGGTGGCAGCGGTATGTGGATTACAGTGCCTGCGGTTGCCGGATTGAGGCCAAGATCAGATGAAATGATGGCCTTTTCGATGATTGACACCATGGTTTTCTCCCAGGGCGTGACAGTCAGGGTCCTGGAATCCTCAATGGCGATGTTGGCAACCTGCGAGAGCGGTACTTCACTGCCATAGTACTCCACAGTCAGGTGATCCAGCAGACCTGGATGTGCGCGTCCCGTTCGCAGCTTCGCAAGTGTCTGTTTCAGCGACACGAGGCTTTTGTCCATGCGTAGCTCTGCATCCTGTTTTATGTCATCAATCATTCCCTGTGCTCCCTCTCTACCAGTGTGCCCACGGCCTGACCCTCCACGACCCGGGTCAGGTTTCCAGGCTCGAATATATTGAAGACCCGGCAAGGCAGGTCATGATCACGGCAAAGTACCAGCGCCGTCGTGTCCATGACCATGAGTTTTTCCCGAATGGCCTGATCGTAAGTCAGCCATTCATAGCGGCGGGCATCCGGATTGCCGACCGGGTCTGCAGAATATACACCATCGACCTTTGTTGCCTTGAGCATGATTTCCGCTCCGGTCTCTATCGCGCGCAGGCTGGCTGCCGAATCGGTGGTAAAAAAGGGATTCCCGGTGCCCGCAGCAAAGATCGTTACGAAGCCCTCCCTGAGAAGCTGAACGGCAGTGCGTCGATCATAGTGTTCGCATACCTGCCGTATTTCAAGTGCCGACAGGACCCGGCAGGAGGCGCCTGCCTGGATGAGCGCATCCTGCATGGCAAGAGCGTTCATCACGGTCGCCAGCATGCCCATATGATCAGCAGTGACCCTGTCCATTCCCCCGGCGGCCATACCCGCACCCCGCAGAATATTTCCACCCCCGATAACCAGACCAATTTCCGTACCACACATGGACAGGTCATGGATCTCGCTGGCCAACCGCTGGATGACATCCGGGTCCATGCCGTACTGCGCCGATCCCATAAGGGCCTCGCCACTCAGCTTGAGCATAATACGCTTGTAGTGGAGATTCATTGATTTATTCATTATTTTGCAATAAGTAACATATCATATCTAATGTCATATATTAATATCTGCTCTCTGACTGATTGGTATTGTCTTATTTTTTCCCGGTAAACACCACGTAAAAAAATGGGGCCGTTTAACGGCCCCATTTGTTTGTTTACCATACTGCTGCCTTACCTGTAAGGATTATACGGGTAGCCGGCTATTCGTAAGGTGATAACCGGTTTGCTTGATTGTCACGAACCCTGTACCTGTGCCATGACTTCATCAGCAAAGTTCTCGCTCTTCTTTTCTATGCCCTCACCCAGTTCCATTCGTTGATAGCTAAGGACCCTTGCCCCGGACTTGTCGAGGAGCTTGCCGACCGTCAAATCCGGGTCCTTGACGAAGGGCTGACCCACGAGGGTGATCTCGGAAAGAAACTTGCGGATACGGCCCTGCACCATCTTGTCCACAATATCGGCCGGCTTCCCGCTCTGGGCTGCCTGTGCGGACAGGATTTCCCTTTCCTTGTCCAGCAACTCGGCCGGTACATCCTTTTCGCTGATGCTGGTGGGTTTACTGGCGGCGATATGCATGGCGATATCCTTGCCGAGCGCCTCATCGCCCCCCTGCACCTCGACCAGCACACCGATCCTTGCTCCATGCAGATAGGAGGCCAGCAGACCATCCGCCGCCTCCATGCGCACGAAACGGCGAACTTCGATCTTTTCACCAATCTTGGCGACCAGCGACTTACAGACATCGCCAATGCTGGCCGGATCATCATCCGTTAGCGGCATTGCGAGAAGTGCATCGATATCTGCCGGATCATCATTCAGCACCCTCAGGGCGATCTGGCGGGCAAACTGCCGAAAATCGTCTTTTTTGGCTACAAAGTCGGTTTCGCAATTAACCTCGACAGCGGCCGCTGTGCCGCCATCGCTGCCTACCTCGATCATAATCAGGCCTTCAGCAGCCACACGGCCCGCCTTTTTGTCCGCCTTGGCAAGTCCGGTCTTGCGCAATTCCTCAATTGCCGCCTCCATATCGCCACCGGTTTCCACAAGCGCTTTCTTGCACTCCATCATGCCTGAGCCGGTCCGCTCACGCAGTTCTTTCACCTGCGCAGCCGTAATTGCCATGCCAGTGTCCTCTCTCTTGATCTTCAGTAAGTCAGTTCAGTTGACCGGAGTCAGGGGTTGCCTGGCCGGCCGCGTCGGTATCAGACACCGGATTGGCGGCATCCGCCTTTTCCGCAGGTACATCCCCTGCGGCTTCCGCCGGTTTCTCCGCTGTACCCGCGCCATCATCCTGCGATGCGGCTTTTGGCTTCGGGTTGGCCGGCTTCTTTTTCGTACCGGCACGCGGTGCGTTGCGGCTCTTGCCGGCTGCATCAGCGTCATCGAGCTCGATGAATTCGTCTTCCGACTCACCGGGTAGCTGGGCCAGGTGAGTGCGTCCAAGCCTGACCGCGTCGGCGGCGCTGTGTACGTACAGCTGTATGGCGCGGATGGAGTCGTCATTACCCGGAATGACATAATCGATACCCTGGATGGAATTGTTGGTATCCACAACCCCGACCACGGGTACACCCAGCTTTACGGCCTCCTTGACTGCAATCTCCTCATGCCCGACATCGATGACGAACATCGCGTCCGGCAAGGTTTGCATATCCTTGATTCCTCCAAGGCTGCGTTCCAGCTTGGCCATTTCCCGGCTCATCATCAGGCCTTCCTTTTTGCTGATTTTGCCAAAGGTACCGTCACTGGACATGGTCTCCAGATCCTTCAGACGCTTGATGGACTGCTGGACTGTCTTGAAGTTCGTCAGCATACCACCCAGCCAGCGATGATTGACGTAGGGCATGCCGCACCGGATCGCCTCGTCCCGGATTACGTTCTGCGCGGCTCGCTTGGTGCCCACAAACATGATCCGGCCCCGGTTGGCGACCAGGCTTGCAATGAAATTCATTGCGTCATTGAACAGTGGAAGGGTTGCTTCCAGATTTACGATATGAATCTTGCCGCGCTCGCCGAATATGTACGGCGACATTTTTGGATTCCAGAAGCGGGTCTGGTGTCCGAAGTGCACGCCAGCCTCTAGCATCTGGCGCATGGTAACATTTGCCATCAGTAGTCTCCTTAAACGGGTTGAGCCTCCACGTACCCCATGCGACAACCCGACCTCATGGTTCAGTCAGGCACCCGGCCGCATGTGCCGGTACATGTGAGAATTTTAGGCGGCGCCACAATCTCGATGCGCCTCTTAACAAGCCCGCCTTTATACCATACACTTGCCACAACAGCAATCTGGTTGAAAATCGCGTTGGGCGGCCTGGCCCTGATTTCTGACCACGGGTCGGGTTGATCGCGCAGCTTGGTGATTGTCCGCACAGGCACTTCGGACCAGCCCATGCGGAACCACCCTGCGGGGGTTCTGAATTGATCCCGGCCATTGGTCTCGGCGGATTTTGTGCAGCAGCGCTGTAACGGTTTGCATCGACGATGCGCTAGAGTACGGTTGTACCGGAGTCACGGGTGGCGGGATGCCGTGCGCAAGCATGAGGAAAATCCGTTATGGTTTCAGGGACCAGGCATTGGCCTGTTACCGTTTCCGTAAAACAGGGCTAGCAGATGCGACAGGAAGAGCGGGATATGGCGGTCACCATCAAGACAGCAGATGAAATTGCGAAAATGCGTGTTGCCGGCCGGCTTGCTGCAGATGTCCTGCATATGATAAGGCCGTTTGTTCAACCCGGAATAACGACCGGCGAACTCGACCGGATCTGCCATGACTACATCGTGAACGAGCAGCATGCCATTCCGGCACCGTTGAACTACCGGGGTTTTCCGAAATCCATCTGTACCTCCGTCAACCATGTTGTCTGCCATGGAATACCCGGTGAAAAGATACTGCGCAAGGGTGATATGCTCAACATTGATATAACCGTGATCAAGGATGAATTTCACGGCGATACCAGCAAGATGTTCTTCGTGGGGGAACCATCCATTCCGGCAAAACGTATCGCCCGCCTCAGCCATGAATGTATGTGCATCGGTATCGATATGGTGAAACCCGGATCGCGCCTCGGTGATATCGGGCACGCAATCCAGCATCATGCCGAGTCGCAGAACTGCTCGATCGTGCGTGAATATTGCGGCCACGGTATCGGACGGGTCTTTCGCGAAGAGCCACAGGTCCTGCATTACGGATCACCGGGTACGGGACTGATGCTGGAGCCCGGCATGACCTTTACCATCGAACCAATGGTGAATGTAGGCAAGCGACACACCAAACTGCTACCCGACGGCTGGACGGTTGTCACCAAGGATCACAGCCTGTCAGCACAGTGGGAGCACACCATACTGGTTACCGAAACCGGTCACGAGGTCCTCACCTGTCTTCCGGGCGATGAGATCTAGCCACCCGGTCATGATGACGATCCCTCGCTTGCTCCTTATCCCTATCCCTGCGGAATCCGCTTCATGAGCTTCCGGCAGACCGCATCGGGTGACCCGAATACCGGATTTGCCGGCTGGTTCGACCTGCAACGACTGGATCAGGTACAGATACCCGGTAATGATGCACTGCGCCTGTTTCGCGAAACCCTGAAATCCGTTGATGCGACACTGGAGGAGCATTTTGGGGCAGGAGTCAGCGCCGATCAGCTGGTGTACGGCCGTTCCTGGGCCATTGACCAGATCCTTGTCAGGGCATGGTCACTGCATGTAGAAAAAACCGATCTCCTGGCACTGGTTGCGGTTGGCGGATACGGCCGTGGTGAGCTGTTACCCCGCTCCGATATTGATCTGTTGATACTGCTGCCTGACGGCGACAAGGGAGAACAGCATGGAGAGATCGAGATTTTCCTGGCGTTTCTCTGGGACATTGGACTGGAGGTCGGTCACAGCGTTCGAACGATAACAGACTGCGTGGAGCAGTCCCGTGAGGACATCACTGTCGTTACCAACCTTATGGAAGCGCGCCTGATAGACGGTTCACATTCCCTGTTCAACAGCATGCGCACGGGCGTGGCTCCGGACAGGATCTGGCCTTGCCGGGACTTCTTTGCAGCAAAGCTCGACGAGCAGAGAAGGCGTTATCGGAAGTACGATAACACAGCCTACAAGCTGGAACCCAATGTCAAGGAAGGCCCGGGGGGGTTACGGGATATACAGATGATTGGCTGGGTAGCAAAACGCTACTTTGGAGCAGGCACACTGCAGGGACTGGTCGGACATGATTTCCTGACCAGTGCCGAGTACGAATCCCTGATCAACGGTCAGACAGCACTGTGGCGCATCCGGTTCGCACTCCATGTGATGACCGGCAGGGGCGAAGACCGGATCCTGTTTGATTACCAGCGCAGTCTTGCCGATTCCTTTGGATACCATGACCAGGATAACCGGCTGGCGGTCGAGTCCTTCATGAAAGACTACTTTCGCAACGTCATGGAACTCAACCGCCTCAATGAAATGCTGCTGCAACTGTTCCAGGAGGCCATTCTCTACGCTGATGATTCGGGTGACCCCGTTCCTATCAACCGGCGATTCCAGTCCAGGAAGGGATTCATCGAGATCAGCGATGAATCCGTATTCAGCAAGTACCCCTTCTCCTTGCTGGAAATTTTCCTGTTGCTCGCGCAAAGAACCGAACTCAAGGGAGTCCGCGCCTCCACGATTCGTTCCATACGCGATCACCGGCATCTCATCGATGAAAATTTCCGCAGGGACATTCGCTCCCGAAGCCTGTTCATGGAGATTATCCGTCAGCCCAAAGGCCTGACCCATGAATTGCGCAGGATGAATGGTTACGGAGTCCTGGCGGCCTATCTGCCCGCCTTCTCGAAGATCGTCGGCCAGATGCAATATGACCTGTTTCATGTGTACACGGTGGATGAGCATACCCTGTTTGTTGTCCGGAATCTGCGCCGCTTCACCGTACCCGAATTCACCGACGAATTACCGCAATGCAGCCGTATCATGGGAACGATACCGAAACCCGAACTCCTGTATCTGGCCGGACTGTTTCATGATATCGCCAAGGGGCGTGGTGGTGATCATTCCGAACTTGGCTGTCATGATGCAGAGGATTTCTGCCGCAGTCACGGGTTGAGTGAATACGATACCGAACTGGTCTCGTGGCTGGTCCTCAACCATCTGATCATGTCGACTACCGCGCAACGTCAGGATATCAGTGACCCGCTGGTCATCAATGAATTTGCCCGTCTGGTATCGAATCCGGTACGCCTGGATTATCTCTACCTGCTGACAGTTGCAGATATCCGCGGGACCAATCCTTCTCTATGGAATACCTGGAAGGACTCGCTGCTCAAACAACTCTACAGTGCAACCCGTCAGGCGCTTCGGCGCGGTCTCGACAATCCCCTGGAGCGCAACGAGCACATACAGCAGGTGCGAGCCTGTGCGCAGAACATTCTGGAAAAGCAGGGGCTCATGGCAGAAAGGATCGGTATGGTATGGGACATTATCGGTGATGATTATTTCCTGCGTCATACTCCCGAACAGATCGCAAGACATACCGTGCTGATCAGTCAGCATGAAGGCATGAGTGCACCACTGATCGACATACACCAGGACAGAAAACTGGGTGGCACGGAAATATTCATCCATCTGCCGGTCCGGGATGATCACTTTACCAAGATCACCACCGTGCTGGATCGGCTCGGACTGACGGTTGTTGATGCAAAGGTGATGTCATCGGTGAATGGCTATTCCATGGACTCCTACCTGATTCTCGACGAGTCCGGTAAACCGGTGGATGATAACTACCGAATCGGGGAGATCAGGAGCACCCTGATCAATGAACTGGAGGATCACGACTGGATTCCAGCGGATATATCACGCAGACCGCCCAGGGAATTTCGACATTTCCCCATCCAGACCCGTATCGATTTCAAGACCGATCTTGATAATCAGCGCACGGTACTGGAGCTGATCACGGCGGACCGACCGGGCCTGCTGTCGATTATCGGCCGGGCATTCATGAAGTGCGGGGTGCGCATTCACAATGCGAGAATCGCTACGTTCGGTACCCGCGCCGAGGACGTATTCTACATAACGGACAAGGATGATCAGGTGCTTGGAGACGAGGCCCAGATCGAGTGCCTGCGTACTACTCTGCTGGATTCACTCAATGAGGATACGATATGAAGCCAGCGAGATTTCGGGCCGATCAGGAGTAGTGCGATGAATCCGGACCTGGATCGCCTGCAGCCCTACCCCTTCGAACGCCTGCGCAGGCTCATGGAAGGGGCAAGCCCTCCCGGGGAACTCGCCCCCATTTCCCTGTCCATCGGTGAGCCACGGCACGAGGCACCGGGCTTTATCGGCGAGACCCTCCAGAAACGCCTGCCGGACCTGAACCGGTATCCACTGACCAGAGGGACAGAAGCCCTGCGCAATGCAATTGCCGGCTGGCTGGGCAGGCGGTATTCCCTCCCGGGCGGCAGTATCGATCCAGAGCGGCATATCCTGCCGGTCAATGGCACCCGTGAGGCCCTGTTTGCCTTCGCGCAATGCATGGTAGACCGTACCAGGCATCCACTCGTACTGATGCCCAATCCGTTCTATCAGATTTACGAGGGCGCTGCCCTGCTGGCCGGTGCCGAACCCTGGTTTCTGAATACCACGGCAGACACTGCTTACCAGCCGGATTTCGGCGCCGTGCCCGATCATGTGTGGGGACGATGTCAGCTGGTCTATATCTGTACCCCCGGCAACCCGGCGGGCGCGGTCATGGATATCACCGCTCTCCAGGGTCTGATCGAACAGGCGGATAAGCATGACTTTGTCATCGCCTCGGACGAGTGTTACTCGGAAATCTATCCGGACGAAGCCGCCCCGCCCTGCGGTTTACTCGAGGCCGCGGCCACCATGGGACGTAGCGACTATAGCCGGTGCATGGTATTCCATAGCCTTTCCAAACGCTCCAACCTCCCTGGTCTGCGCTCAGGATTCGTGGCGGGCGATGCCGCGCTGATCAGTGGTTTCCTGCGATACCGCACCTACCATGGCTGCGCCATGTCGCCACCTTCCCAGGCAGCCAGTATCGCGGCGTGGGAAGATGAGGCGCATGTAATGAAAAACCGCGCACTGTACCGGGACAAGTTCCATGCTGTGCTGGACATCCTGGCCGCGCATCTCGATGTGGAAATGCCCGATGCCGGTTTTTATCTGTGGCCTCGCACGCCGCACAGTGACGAGGACTTCACGCGGGGCCTGTTTGAACAGCAGAATGTGGGGGTGTTACCCGGCAGTTATCTCTCGCGGGAGGCCCATGGAGTGAATCCCGGACGAGACCATGTGCGCATGGCGCTGGTAACACCGCTTCGGGACTGTATTGATGCCGCGGAACGCATACGCAACTATATCAGGACACTATGAACGGAGATTTGAAATCATGAATGATATCCAGGCTACGATCGAGGAGGCTTTCGAGAGGCGTTCGGAGCTCAGCCCGCGCAATGTCGAAACCCACGTCAGGGAAGCCACGCTGGAGGCAATCAACCTGCTCGATGCCGGCAAGGCGCGGGTTGCGGAGAAAAAGGACGGTGAATGGGTTGTCAATGACTGGCTGAAGAAGGCGGTACTCCTGTCATTCTGCATTCAGGACAATTCATTCATGAAGGGTGGTTTCACCAACTATTACGACAAGGTGCCTTCGAAATACGCGGATACGAATTCACGGGATTTCCGGGAAGATGGTGTCCGTGTCGTACCGCCGGCAACGGCAAGGAAGGGGGCGTATATTGCACCCGGAACCGTTCTGATGCCTTCCTACGTCAATATCGGCGCCTATGTAGACAGCGGGACGATGGTGGATACCTGGGCCACGGTAGGTTCCTGTGCGCAGATCGGAAAGAATGTACACCTGTCCGGAGGCGTCGGTATCGGCGGGGTCCTGGAGCCGGTCCAGGCCAGTCCCACCATCATCGAGGATAACTGTTTCATCGGCGCCCGCTCCGAGGTGGTGGAAGGCGTCATTGTGGAGGAAGGTTCGGTTATCTCCATGGGTGTCTACATTGGGCAGAGCACCCGTATCTACGATCGCTCCAACGGAGAAATCCGGTATGGACGCATACCTGCCGGCTCGGTCGTGGTATCCGGATCGCTTCCCTCCAAAGACGGCGCATACAGTCTCTACTGCGCGGTTATCGTCAAGCGGGTGGACGAGAAGACACGTTCCAAGGTAGGCATCAACGAGCTGTTGCGGGATATCTGACTGCCATGGTCACGCTGTATGGTATCCGCAACTGCGATACCGTTCGCAAGGCAAGACGCTGGCTGGATGATCACGGTGTCGAATACAGGTTTCACGACTTTCGCAAGGACGGGCTGGATGACGAACACCTTCATGACTGGATGCAGAGACTGGGCTGGGAGAGGCTTCTGAATCGCCGCGGAACCAGCTGGAGAAGCCTCCCGGAAACGGTTCGCGAGGGGATTGATGAACAGGCCGCAATCGCAATCATGAAGGCGAACCCCGCCGTCATCAAGCGCCCGCTGCTGGATACCGGCAGGCAACTGCAGCTTGGTTTTTCGGCGGAGGATTACCGGGATCTGCTTTGTTGAGGTACGGAGGAACACAGGATGGCAGAGGTAGACAAAACAGGATGTCCAGAACAATCGAATTGACCAGGGAACTGGTCAGCCTCCCTTCGGTCACACCGGACGATGCCGGCTGCCAGGAAGTGATCGCCGGACGTCTGGCGGCCATCGGCTTTCGGATCGAGCGGTTGCGGTTCGGGGAAGTAGACAATCTCTGGGCAAGAAGGGGGACGGATGCGCCCCTGCTTGTCTTCGCCGGGCATACCGATGTGGTACCGGAGGGGCCAGCCGATCAGTGGTCGAGCCCGCCCTTCTCGCCCGAGATCCGTGACGGTTACCTCTACGGCCGGGGTACAGCGGATATGAAAGGTGGCCTCGCCGCCATGGTGACTGCCTGTGAGCAGTTTGTCGAGCGTAATCCGGATCATGCCGGTTCCATTGCCTTTCTGATCACCAGCGACGAGGAAGGACCTGCCACCGACGGCACCATCAAGGTTGTCGAACACCTGCAGGGACGCGGTGAGCGTATTGACTATTGCCTGGTCGGCGAACCGTCCAGCACCAGTCGCCTGGGAGACACCATCAAGAACGGTCGCCGCGGCTCACTGGGCGGTCGGCTGAGCATACAGGGACAACAGGGTCACGTGGCCTATCCACACCTGGCGGAGAATCCCGTACATCGGGCCATGCCGGCACTGACAGAGCTGGTATCGATCGAATGGGACCAGGGCAACGAATATTTCCCCCCGACCACCTTCCAGATCTCCAATATTCACGCCGGTACCGGCGCAGACAACGTGATCCCCGGTATTCTCGAGGTATGGTTCAACCTGAGATACTCCACCGAACTGGACGTGCAGGCGATCAAGGCCCGGGTGGAGCCCGTTTTGTCCGGGCATGATCTGCGCTACGATATCGCATGGAAACACTCGGGCAGGCCATTTCTGACGGGTACGGGTAAACTCGTGGAAGCGGCAAGGAGCGCAGTCACCGAAATCCAGGGCATCGTACCCGAACTTTCCACGGGAGGAGGCACATCGGATGGCCGATTTATAGCGCCGACCGGCGCCGAGGTCATTGAACTCGGCCTGGTCAATGCCACGATTCACAAGGCGAATGAATGCGCGAACATCGGGGAACTGGACCGCCTGGCCTTGCTCTATGAGCGAACAATTGAGAAACTGCTAAGCTGATTTCCACCCTGTAATGCCGCAAGTGACGTGCGCTGGCAATACGGCAGGTGGCCATCGGGTAAATAATATCAATAACCAATTGTTATAAAATAATAAATTAACAATCCTTGCGTTCCGGCGCATGTTTTCGCCTGCCGAGTGGCCGGACCAGTACAGCAACAAACCGAGGAG